>JAPLDA010000107.1 GCA_026391945.1 Bacteroidota bacterium
AATCATCGATTGAATAGGGACGAATTTACCATTCAATAGCCATTTGCAAACTGAAATCCCGAGTCGTGTTTTCCATTGATAACATAGTTTTAACCAAGGGGCATCAATTGCTTTTTTTACTGTTCGCAGTTGTTGCATTAAACGTGAATACATTATTTCATGAATATGCGTTAGATGATATCGTGGTGATGACAGAAAACAGGCTGGTTCAAAAAGGGATCAGCGGAATTCCAGACCTGCTCACAACCGATTATGTTTATGGATATTCCACAAAAGCAAACATCCTCTCTTCTGTTCGTTACAGGCCGGTGTCGTTGATTTTATTTGCACTGGAATACCAGTTTTTCGGAGCGAATCCTTTTGTAAGTCACTTGATCAACTTATTATTATTTGCCCTTCTGATATCGCTATTATACCAATTATTGAAAACGCATTTATTCCGGGATCAACATGCCTACTTGGCCTTTTTTAGCTGCCTTTTATTTGCCATACACCCGGTTCATACGGAAGTAATTGCTAATGTAAAGAGTCGTGACGAACTCCTTACGTTTATTTTATTGATTGTATCGTTGCTGACGTTCATGAAATTTATCAAGCAGAGTTCCCGAGGATCGCTCCTGTTGTCGTTATTATGTTTTATGCTTGCGCTGCTTACAAAGGAAACTGCAGTGACATTTATTGCAGTTGTGCCCCTGACTTTGTATTTTTTTTTAAATCATTCTTTATACCAGTCACTTCGGCATTCGATTCCTTTTATACTTGTCTTCCTGGTATATATGGCCATTCGGTACCTGGTTGTCGGGTTGAACTCCTACCCGGTAAATGATGTAACGAATGCTCCTTACTTATATGCAACGACTGCGGAAGCATTTGCCACCAAAATATTTATTTTATTTAAGTATGTCTGTTTGTTATTGGTTCCCCTGACTTTAACCACGGATTATGGTTACAATCAAATCCCTTATATCCGGTTGAATTCATTTCATTTTATTCTTTCATTTATCCTGATTGCCGGCCTGGTATTGTTTGCTGTTTATGCTTTCAAAAGAAAATCCATTTTCTCTTTTTGCATTTTATATTTTTTTGCTACCATTTCAGTCGGGACCAATTTGATTTTTGATTTTGGTACGACCATGGCTGAACGGATGCTTTTTCAGCCTTCATTGGCATTTTGCATCCTGATGGGTTTGTTATTCATCAAAATACATTACTCCTCAAAAATATCCTCAGCGATTTCTTTACTCCTGGTTCTGACCCTGTTCTCAATTAAGACGATTGCTCGAAACAATGAATGGAAAAACAATGAAACGCTTTTCCTGGCTGATGTGATTTCATCACCGAACAGTGCGAGAATCAATTTGTACGCATGTGAACAGTACATCATGAAAGCAAACCGGGAAAACGATTTGCTTTTGAAAAAAGCCTTTCTCGAAAGGGCGATTGATCATGGTGAACAATCGTTCAGGATCTATTCAAAATTTGCTTACACCTATTTACGGCTTGGATTGGCTTATTATTATTATGGGGATTATTTTAAAACCGCTGATCTCTGGCTGCAGGCAAACAGGGCAGAGCCCGGCAATCCTGAAGTGCAAAAGTGGACAACCTTTTTAAGCGACCTGTTTTACAAGCAAGGCAATGGATTTTCGGAACACGACAAGAAGGAAGATGCCATCCGGTTCTATTTAAAATCAACTGAACTCAATCCCGGCAACACGGATGCCTGGTATCATTTGGGCGCCGTTTATCTTGCAGCGAACGATACAGTCAATGGCTTGAAAGCATGGGAGGTTGTTAAAAAACTGGATCCTGGTCACCCGTTTTAAAAAGAATAGTTACCATCTTTGCGTGAAATTATTTTGAGACCATGAATTTCATTTTGACTGTTAAAAAGTACATAAGCAATACCCGGCACCAGGTGATGATCCTTTTGCTTCTGGCATTGGGTTTAAACATCAACACGCTGTTCAATGAATATGCACTGGATGACCTTGTTGTATTAACCGGCAACTCGCTGGTTGAAAAGGGGATTAAAGGGATTCCGGAAATTCTTACGAAGGAATATTTTTATGGCCTTGATAAAAAGGAAAGCGATTTATCAGGCGGGCGCTACCGGCCGTTCGCATTGGTGCTGTTCGCCGTAGAGTACCAGTTTTTCGGGGCCAATCCGTTTGTCAGCCATCTGATAAATGTTCTTTTATTTGTCTTGCTCATTTATTTATTGTACAGGTTGTTGCATGAACACCTGTTGCGTGACCGGCATGGATCGCTGGCTTTTTTCACGTGTCTTTTGTTTGTGGTTCATCCCATACACACCGAAGTCATTGCCAATGTAAAGAGCCGTGATGAACTCATCACATTGGTTTTGTTATTGACTTCGGCTTTTGCAATCATCAGGTATGTTGAAAAACGATCGCCCATCCTGCTTGTTCCGGCGTTGCTCTGTTTTTTTCTTGCCTTGCTTACCCGTGAAAGTGCCGTACCATTCATCGGTATGGTTCCTTTGATTGCTTATTTTTTTTATCACCAGTCCGTAAAAAAATCGTTGCAGCTATCGCTTCCATTGATTGCTGTCTTTATTGTTTACCTCGGGATACGGGTTTCAGTTGTCGGATACGGCCATATTGGAAATAAAGACATCCTGAATTATCCTTTTGTGTATGCTTCACCAACCGAAGCCTTTGCCACCAAAGTTTTTTTAATGATTAAATATTTGTGGCTGCTGGTTTTTCCTCATCCGTTATCTTTTGATTATGGATACAATGAAATACCATACATCAGCATCGGATCGGTGAAGTTTATTCTTTCTTTTATGGCGATCGCCGGTTTGCTTGCCTATGCCGTATTTACTTTTCATAAGAGAGCCTTATTTTCCTTCTGCATCCTGTTTTTTGCATTGACGATTTTTTTGTTTTCAAATTTTGTGATCGACATCGGGGCGCCATTGGCCGAACGCCTTTTGTTCCTGCCTTCATTGGCTTTCTGCATCGTTATAGCAACATGGTATTTAAAATATGAAACAAAAAACATTGCCGTCACCAATGCCATCATGTTGATCGTCTTAATCCTGTTTTCAGTAAAGACCATACAAAGAAATTTTGAGTGGAAAAATAATGCAACACTGTTTTTTGCGGATGTAAAAACCTGTCCGAACAGCGTGAGAACAAATCTATATGCCGGTCAGCAGTGTCTTTTAAAGGCTAAATCGGAAACAGACAAGGCGATCAAGGCTGAATATTATAAAAAAACTATTTTCTATGACGAAAGAATTCTGAGCATCTATCCTCACTACCGGTATATATACGAAGACCTTGGGTTTGCCTATTTTGGTTTAAATAATTTCTGGAAGGCGGCTGATCAATGGTTACAGTCTTACAGGCTGGATCTTTCCAATCAGGGTGCAAAAAAAAGGGTGGATATGCTCAGTGATGTTTTCTATAATAATGGAAACAACAGTTACCGAACCGGGGCTGTTGATTCCGCTATCGTATTTTATAAGAAGGCTGTAGAGTTAAACGAAAACAATGTGGATGCCTGGTACAACCTGGGCGGATCCTATTTTTTAATCAACGATACCAAAAACGGAATTGAAGCCTGGCAGAATGTTCTCAGGCTTGCTCCCAATCATCCTTTGGACAGGGAGCGGTTTCAAAAAAAAACGAAATGAAAAATCATGTTTAACCCATGCTGGTCATTTCGTTACCGCGGCAATGAGAAAAGAATTCAGCTACTTCGATTAAAATGAAATCCTGTCTGATTTTAAAATTACCTTTGCAGACTTAAAAAAAATTTATGCCGAAAATTAAAGTTGGGATCATCAGGGAAGGTAAGATTCCTCATGATAAAAGGGTTCCTTTTACTCCTGAACAATGTGTTGTAATCACTAAAGAATTTCCTGATGTGAACCTGGTGGTTCAACCAAGTGACTGGAGAAGTTTTAAGAATGAAGAATATGAAAAGGCCGGGATTGTTTTGCAGGAGGACATGTCGGATTGCGATATATTAATTGGTATCAAAGAGGTTCCAAAACCGGATCTTGTTCCCGGAAAAAAATATTTATTTTTTTCCCACACCATCAAAAAGCAACCACACAACCGGGAATTGCTGAAGATGATCCTGGCAAAGAAAATCACGCTCATCGATTACGAATGCATGGTGGATACTCATAACAACCGCATCATTGGCTTCGGCCGTTATGCGGGAATTGTAGGGGCTTACAATGGTTTGATGGCGTACGGCTTGAAATACAATTTGTTTAACCTGAAACCCGCTCACCTTTGCCATGATAAGAAGGAACTTTTTCATCAGCTCGAATCGGCGAATCTGCCTAATATAAAAATTGTTGTAACCGGCGGAGGGCGTGTTGCCAATGGTGCATGCGAAACGATGGGTGCAATGAATATCCGGAAGGTGACTCCGTATGAATTCCAGAATTATTCATTCCGTGAAGCCGTGTATGTGCAGTTGCATTCGGAGGATTATTATGAAGCAAAAGATCATTCTCCTTTCAGCGCTTACGACTTCCATCATCATCCTGAAAATTACCGTTGCACATTCAGCAAACCGGATTCATTTGCGTCCATCTCAGATATGCTGATCCATTGTACTTATTGGGATCCGCGGGCAGACATCCTTTTCACCAAATCGCAAATGCGGGATCCTGATTTTCGGATCAGTGTGATTGCTGATGTTACCTGCGACCTGAACGGAAGCGTTCCTTCTACCACAAAAGCGACCACCATCGATGATAAATTTTATGGATACGACCCGATGAATGAAAAGGTGATCGAACCATTTTCAAAAGCAGGCATCACAGTGATGGCCATTGATAACTTGCCCTGTGAACTGCCGCGTGATGCTTCCGATGGATTCGGGAAGCATTTGTTTGAAAGGGTACTGCCTTCTTTATTTGGTGATGACAAAGAGGGAATCATCGAACGTGCTTCCATAACTAAAAACGGTGAGCTGACTGCACGGTTCAGTTACCTGGATGATTATGTGAAGTCAAGCTGACGTTTTTCTTTCCTTGATGAGATGAGTTCTTCTGAAAAATTATTTTGAAATGGAGAACTCAGGCAGTTTGTTTTAACTGTTTAATTGTTTCTGCCGGGTTTGAAGAAGAAAAAACGGTGTTGCCTGCAACCAGCACGTCGGCACCAGTTTTAAGCAGGAGGGAAGCGTTGTTCAGATCAACACCTCCGTCAATTTCGATTTTTGCTTTCGAATTTTTTTTGAGGATGATGTTTTTCAGTTGTTCGATTTTCTGGTACGTGTGCTGGATAAATTTCTGTCCGCCAAAACCCGGATTCACACTCATCATACAAACCAGGTCAATGTCAGCAATAACATCTTCCAGGACATTCACAGAAGTATGCGGATTGATGGCCACTCCAGCCTGCATACCGGCAGCATGAACCTGCTGGATGGTCCTGTGGAGATGAGTGGACGCTTCGTAATGGACACTCAGGATGGCTGCTCCGGCATCCTTGAATTGCTGGATGTATCGTTCAGGCTGCACAATCATCAGGTGGACATCAAGCGGTTTCTTCGCAGTCTTTTTGATGGCATGGATAACCGGAAATCCAAAGGAAATATTCGGAACAAAAACTCCGTCCATCACATCGAGGTGGAACCAGTCAGCCTGGCTCTGATTAACCATTTCAATATCACGTTCAAGATTGGCGAAGTCAGCGGATAGGATGGAAGGGGCGATGAGAGGCATTGGATTTTAGATTTAGGAATTTTGGGAAATTTTCTTCTAAGGTAAAAGCAAAAAAGGAGATGGGGAAATTAATTGGCTAATTACAGGATTCGTAATTCGATGCAAAATAAAAAAGTCCCCCGGTTTCCGGTGGACTTCCTATTGCTTTAAGGTTTGAGTTGATTAACCAAGGTAAGTTTTTAAGATTTTGCTTCTTGACGTATGTTTCAATCGCCGTATAGCTTTTTCTTTGATCTGGCGAACACGTTCACGAGTGAGATCAAAACGGTCACCGATTTCTTCAAGCGTCATAGGCTGTTCGCCGACTTCCAGTCCGAAGTATAAGCGGATCACATCTGCTTCGCGGGTGGTAAGTGTAGAGAGTGCGCGTTCAATTTCTCTTCGTAACGATTCGCTGATCAGCATGTGATCAGGATTCAACTGATCCTCGTCTTCCAGTACATCAAGCAAACTGCTTTCTTCTCCTGAGACCAGCGGTGCGTCCATGGAAACATGACGCCCGGAGGTGCGCATCGTGTCTTTGATATCATCGGATGTGAGTTCAAGCACCGTTGCGATTTCATCGGCAGAAGGTTCCCGTTCGAATTCCTGTTCGAGTTTGGAAAATGCTTTGTTGATTTTATTGATCGATCCGATTTTATTCAGTGGCAAACGCACGATACGGCTTTGTTCGGCAAGAGCCTGGAGGATTGACTGGCGAATCCACCACACTGCATAGGAAATGAATTTGAATCCGCGGGTTTCATCGAAACGCTGTGCTGCTTTGATCAATCCCAGGTTTCCTTCATTGATGAGATCGCCAAGGGTAAGTCCCTGGTTCTGGTATTGCTTTGCAACGGATACGACGAAACGAAGATTGGCTTTGGTTAATTTCTCAAGTGCTTTCTGATCGCCACGTTTAATGGCCTGTGCAAGTTTCACTTCCTCTTCGGCCGTGATCAGTTCAACCCTTCCGATTTCCTGTAAATATTTGTCGAGAGAGGCCGTTTCCCGGTTCGTAACCTGTTTGGTAATTTTTAGCTGACGCATTCGTAAATGTTAAGTAATAAATTTAAGTAAGAATAACTGAATATCTGAAACGGCAGCATGTTGATTTAGTTTCAAAGCCTCCCCGAAATAACAAAAAATCCTTACAAATTTTATGAACACCTGTTTGTAAGGTGCAGCCTGCTTTTCCGCTGATGTTTTCAAAAAAAAATGCAACCCTTTTCAATAAGGATTGCATTCTGTAAGAACAGGGTTCAAAGTGTATTAAGACTGCACTTTATCCTGTGGTTTTTTTTCAGGACGAGGAAGAAGAACCTTCCGGGAAAGTTTCATTTTGCCAGTCTTTTTATCAATATCAATCAGCTTCACCTGGATTTTTTCTCCTTCTTTGAAAACACCTTCCATCGAAGCAAGCCTGTCCCAGCTGATTTCAGAGATATGCAGCAGCCCGTCTTTGCCAGGGATGATTTCCACAAAAGCTCCGAAGTCCATGATGTTTTTCACTTTCCCTTCGTACACTTCACCGATTTCAGGAACAGCAGTGATGGCTCGTATCCGGGCCATGGCTGCATCAATGGAAGCTTTGTCGCTGGATGAAATTTCAATGACACCCTGGTTATCGATTTCCTCGATGGAGATGGTGGTATTGGTTTCACGCTGCATTTCCTGGATCACTTTTCCACCCGGACCGATCACGGCTCCGATGAATTCTTTTGCAATGATCATCTTCTCGATGCGAGGAGCATGTGGTTTGTAGTCAGCGCGAGGCTCAGCTAACGTCTTCAGCATTTCACCGAGGATATGCATTCGTCCTGCTTTCGCCTGGTTCAGTGCCTGGAGCATGATGTCATTCGGCAAGCCCTGGATTTTCAAATCCATCTGGCAGGCACAAATTCCTTTTTCAGTTCCTGTTACTTTGAAATCCATATCACCGAGATGATCTTCATCGCCGAGGATATCAGATAATACCGCAAACTTTCCTTTGCCGTCGGTGATGAGTCCCATGGCAATTCCGGAAACCGGTCTGCGTAATTTCACCCCGGCATCCATCAGTGCAAGTGTTCCCGCACATACAGTAGCCATCGAAGATGACCCGTTTGATTCGAGGATATCAGAAACCACACGGATGGTATAAGGGCACTCTGATTCCGAAGGTAACATCACTTTCAGAGAACGCATGGCAAGGTTACCATGACCGACTTCACGTCTTCCCGGGCCCCTGTTCGGTTTGACTTCACCGGTTGAAAAAGCCGGGAAGTTGTAATGAAGAAGGAATTTATTTGATCCTTCCGTCATCGCCAGATCGATGGTTTGCTCATCGAGTTTGCTGCCGAGCGTTACAGTTGTCAACGACTGTGTTTCGCCACGGGTAAAAATAGCGGATCCATGAGTGGAAGGGAGGTAATCTACTTCACACCAGATCGGGCGGATGTCGGTTGTTTTTCTACCGTCTAACCGTTTTCCTTCATCGAGGATGCAGGCACGCATGGCATCACTTTCCACGTCGAAGAAGTAACGCTTGATCATGGATTTTTTTTCATCGCGTTCTTCTTCCGGAAGAGTTTCCATAAAATCCTTCAGGATATTTTCAAAAGCTTCGCTTCTTTCACTCTTGTTATTACCTGAACTGGCAATTTTATAAACTTTATCATAGGTCGCTTTGCGGATGTTCTCCCGAAGCGATTCATCATTGGTTTCATGAGAGTAGGTGCGCTTTTCTTTGTTGCCGCATAATTCCCGAAGTTCCAACTGTGCTTTGCACTGTATTTTGATGGCCTCGTGAGCAAACTGAATGGCCTCCAGCATTTCCTGTTCGGAAACCTCTTTCATTTCACCTTCCACCATCACGATGTTTTCCATGGAGGCGGCAACCATCAGGTCCATATCAGCCCGTTCAAGGTCGCTGGTAAAAGGATTGATACAGAATTTACCATCGATCCTCGCAACACGCACTTCCGAAATTGGTCCGTTAAAAGGGATATCAGAAATGGTAATTGCAGTGGACGCAGCGAGGCAAGCCAAAGCATCAGGCATAATATTTTTATCACCTGAAATCATAGTAACCATGACTTGAATTTCAGCATGATAATCATCTGGAAATAATGGTCTTAATGCACGATCGATTAAGCGGCTGATTAAAATTTCGTATTCTGATAATCTTGCTTCGCGTTTAAAGAAGCCTCCAGGGAAGCGACCCATCGATGCAAATTTTTCCTGGTAATCTACTGACAGTGGTAAAAAGTCGGCTCCTTCTTTAGGTTCTTTGGAAGAGACAACTGTTGCAAGTAACATAGCATCGCCCATTCTTACAACTACGGATCCGTCGGCTTGTTTAGCTAATCTTCCGGTTTCGATGGTCACTGTTCTTCCGTCACCAATATCGAATGATTTGATAATTCCTTTGTTTGACATTGAATTGATTTATTGAATTGATTTGAATAAAAATTGTTGCAACATAGAAAGAAAAAAGGCATCCGCCTCAGACGGATGCCATTGTATGATGAAACAATTGTTGATTATTTTCTGATGTTAAGATCGCTGATGATCTTCCTGTACCGCTCAATATCTGTTTTCTGGAGATAATCAAGAAGGCTTCTTCTTTTTCCAACCAGGGAAATCAGGGCACGTTGAGTGGAGAAATCCTTTTTCGACTCCTGCAAATGCTGGGTCATTGAGTTGATCCGCTCGGTAAAAAGAGCGATTTGCGATTCGGCTGATCCTGTATTTTTTTCGGAACTGCCGTACTTTTTAAAGATACTTTTTTTCGCTTCTGCAGCAATCATTTTGTCTACTTATTTTTAATGGTTAAACGGACGGCAAAGGTAAAAATTAAATCCGTTCCGGCAAGTGCAGAAAATAAATTAATTCTTCAGCATGATCAACAAAGAGACGATCTTTTTCTTGAGTTCGCGCCTGTCGACGATGAAGTCTAGAAAGCCATGTTCCAGAACAAATTCGGCTGTTTGGAATCCTTTAGGCAGATCTTTACCGATGGTTTCTTTTACAACGCGGGGTCCGGCAAACCCGATCAAAGCTCCCGGTTCTGCAATGTTGAGATCGCCCAGCATGGCATAAGAAGCAGTGACACCTCCTGTAGTCGGATCGGTCATCAATGAAATAAAAGGGAGTCTGGCTTCGGCAAGCAAGGTGAGTTTCGCCGAGGTCTTGGCCATCTGCATCAATGAATAAGCGGCTTCCATCATCCTCGCTCCGCCTGATTTGGAAATAATCATAAGCGGCAATTTGTGTTCAAGGCAATAGTCGATGGAGCGTGAAATTTTCTCACCTACCACCGAACCCATCGAGCCGCCAATGAAAGTAAAATCCATGCAGGCGATGACTAAATCTTCTTCGCCGACTTCTCCATGTGCAGTTCTGATCGCATCGCTGAGGCCTGATTTTTTTTGTGAGTCCACGATCCGGTCGGTGTATTTTTTGGTGTCCGTAAATTGCAATGGGTCATCTGAACTGAGGTTGGGGTTGAGTTCAAGAAACTCGTTGTTGTCAAAAAGGATTTCAAAATATTCTGCTGATCCGATCCGGTCGTGGTAATTGCATTTCTCACACACATACATACTGGCCATGTGATCTTTGGTGGGCACAATGGTTTTGCATGACGAGCATTTATGCCACAATCCTTCGGGAGTTTCTTTCTTCTCCTTTGTTGAAGTGGTGATGCCTTCTTTAATTCGTTTGAACCAGGACATTTGATTTGCTGATTTGATGATTAAATAATTAGCCGATTTTTTTATTAGCTAACGATCACATTAGCTCATTGACTAATTAAGCAATTGTAATTTCCTTCGACAGGTAAACTTCCTGGATCATATTTAACAGGGCAACACCCTCTTTCATTGGTTTCTGAAATGCTTTTCTGCCGGAAATCAATCCCTGTCCACCGGCACGTTTGTTAATGACCGCTGTAGTTACAGCTTCTGCAAGATCGGAGGCGCCTTTCGATTCTCCGCCTGAATTAATCAGCCCGGCTCTTCCCATGTAACAGTTGGCTACCTGGTACCTGCATAAATCTATCGGGTGATCGGTGGTGAGTTCAGAATATACTTTTGGATGAGTTTTACCAAAGCCGATTGCGGTATAGCCGCCGTTGTTCGTTGGAAGTTTCTGTTTGATGATATCAGCCTGCAGGGTCACGCCGAGATGATTTGCCTGGCCGGTCAGATCAGCGGAGGTATGATAATCGGTTCCGTCTTTTTTAAAACCACTGTTTCTCAGGTAACACCAAAGCACAGTGGCCATGCCCAATTCATGTGCATAATCAAATGCTTCAGCGATTTCCTGAATCTGTCGCGAGGATTCATCAGAACCGAAATAGATGGTTGCACCAACCGCTGCAGCGCCCAGGTTCCATGCATCCTGTATGGATCCGAAAAGAATCTGGTCATACTTATTGGGATACGATAAAAATTCATTGTGATTAATTTTAACAATGAATGGAATTTTGTGAGCATATTTTCTGGATACGGAAGCAAGCACACCGAATGTTGATGCAACAGCATTGCAACCGCCTTCCATGGCGAGCCTGACGATGTTTTCAGGATCAAAATAAGCCGGGTTGGGTGCAAAAGAAGCTCCGGCAGAGTGTTCGATTCCCTGGTCAACTGGAAGTATCGACAAGTAACCTGTTCCCGATAACCTGCCATGGTTGTACAACTGGTGAAGATTCCGGAGTACCTGGTTGTTCCGGTTGGTGACAGAAAAGACCCGGTCAGAAAAATCAGGTCCGGGCAGGTGAAGCATTTCCTTTTTTATTGTTTTTGATTCATGCTTTAATAAAAAATCCGAATTGTTTCCGAGTAGTTCTGTTATCTTTTGGTACGACATGGTATGAATGAAAATATGTTTTCAAGTGCAAAGCTAAAATAGAAATCGGAAAACAGAAACTGAGGTACGATTCCGGTTCAAAAAAGGATCAGAATAACACAGGCCTTTTATCAGAATGGATAGCCGATGGCCAGGTTGGGTGTGATGTCTCTCAACATGAATTTTTGTTTTGAATAAACCCAACGGTCATTCAAATCGAGTGAAGGGTCGTGGAATTTGACAGCGCCATCAACCCGGAGAATAAAAAAGGAAAAATCGAAACGAAGTCCGAGGCCTGCACCCACTGCCAGTTCATTCGTGAAATTCTCCGGGATAAACTGTGCGCCGGGCCTGGCGGCATCCTCGTGGCGTGTCCAGATGTTACCGACATCGATGAAAGCCGCTCCTTCCAGCACTTTGAAGATCGAAGACCGCACTTCGACATTGGCTTCAAATTTCACATCACCGCTTTGTTCGATGTTGATTTCATTTTTATACGATCCCGGGCCGAGTGTCCTGGCCTGCCATGCACGCAGACTGTTGGCACCACCTCCGAAAAAACTTTTTTCAAAAGGCAGGGATGATGAATTCGTTCCTTCGATGCCGTACCCGATGGCTATCCTGTAAACAAGCGTATTGTGTTGGTTCAGGCGTTGATGATAGCTGACATCAATGTCGGGTTTGATGTACTGCGCATAAGGAATCCTGGTGATGGTTCGTTTGCCATCACTGGTTCTCGGTTCATTCATAATTGCGCTTACGATCGGCGCGACGATGTTTCCTGCCGTTTCAAAATTTCCCCTGAAAAAAATAAAACTCCTGTTCGGTCTCAGTGATTGGTTGGTATAAACAAAAGTAATTCTTCCGGCAGGAGTGAGGTGGGTGCGGTAGCTGTTCAGAAGATTCAGGTCAAGGCTTTTGGAGAGTTTGTCAGAAAAAGGTCCGGAGAGATTCACCCTCACGGAGTTCACATCAGCCAGGTACCATGACCATGATTTGGTGATGGATTCGCTCCAGGCATATCCAAAAGAACCGTTCCATATTCTCCTGTTGTAATCCGGCCTGTCCTGGTAATTGAAGCTCACTGAAAAATTGGTTCTCGGGTTGGCATAACGTGATGTTTTCCTCGTAATAAAATTTGGAAGAAGGAACTTCTTAATATTCATGTTTACTTCCGGACCGATCTCGAAGGTGTTGAAGAAAAATAATTTTTTAGCGGCGAGGCTGTCGTTGAAATTCCGTAATGCTTCCACGGCTCCTTTCACCCTGAACTCAAAAGCTTCGGCACCTTTGAATGTATTTTTATTCCGGTAACCAAAACTTCCGGCCAGCCCGAGGTTGCCGCCGGCATGAGTCGCTCCTGTTTCAATGGTATAATCCTGTTTTGGAATCGGTGTGAGTTGAATGGAAACATCCAGCAAATAATTCAACTGGCTGCTGTCCCTCGGAACTTCGTTGTAAATGATTTTGATGAACTTGAAAACTTTCAGGTCAAGCAGACGCGTGTAAGAATAATCAAGGTCCTTTTGTTTAAACAAATCACCCTTCCTGAAAAAGATAGCACGAAGAATGGCTTCCTGTCTGAATGGCTGCCTTCCGGGCTTGTTGAGAAAAATGTAATCTCTGAATCGCAATGTATCCGCCGGTATCACAGACGGATCTTTGGGATTAAAATCAGGCTGGATGTAAATGTTACGAAGAAAATAGGGCTGATGATTTTCGGGCAGTGCATCTGCTTTCGCAGTATGGTCAGCATTTTCATTCACCCGGTTGACATAAAGAAAAAGATCGGTTTCCCTCGTTCCAAGCGCACTGTCCACTTCAATGGTGATGTAGTTTTTGTTGAAGAAATAATAACCGGAGTTTCTTAATTCGTTGGCCATCCGCTCTCTTTCTTTTTCGATCACATCTTCATCATACCTGGCTGCACCGCGGAGGAGTGAGTTCGGCCCGCTGTTGTTGATGAGCGACTGAAGGACGCTGTCTCTTGAAGTACAGGTAATGTTCCGGATGATGTAAGGCTCATGAGTCTCTATGGTGTAACTCACATTCGCCTGGTGATTCTTCCTGTAAATGGTGGTGTCATGAACGGTTGCATTAAAAAAACCTTTGCGGAAAAGATACAATTGGAATTGCTTTTTTGTCCGGTCAGTAAGTACCGTATCGAGGATAGCCGGTTCTTCCCCGATGTTCAGCAGTTTTTCCCGGAATATCAGTTTGTCGGTGCTGATTTCTTTTTTTCCTTTTGCACGCCGGATTTCATTTTCCTTTTCAGTTTTTTGAATCCATGCCGCTTTCTTTTTTTCAGTCCTTTCTTTGTTAACCAAATTATAGAACCACAGGTGAAAGCGAAACATCCCGAATATCTTCCTGTTGGGTTTTTGTTTGATTAATAGTTTCAAATCCTCTTTGCTGATTGCCGGGTTGTCGACAGTGACCGTATTTTTATTAAGAAGGAATTGATCATGACTGAGCTTTCGTGCAGGGTTACACGCTACGGTGACCAGTACGGTCAGTAAAATAAAAAAAGTTTTACGCTGTGACTTCACGTATGTATAATTCCGTTTGGACAAAAATAATATAATTAGAGCCCGAATGATTTTAACAGAGTTGAATGATTTGAACAATTTTAACCGGGTTTCCATCCGGTTGCTGAGAGTGATTTTCCCCTGAACACATTTCCTGCCAGTAAACACGAAGTGACCATCCAAAAAATACGATGCCGGTTTCCAAAACTGAAAAGATGCTGAAAATTTTTTTACAGCACGGTTCCCCGCAGGATAATGAATGCCACCGAGAAATAAATGATCAGCCCGGTCACATCCACCAGCGTTGCAACAAACGGGGCGGAAGATGCGGCCGGATCTGCCCCGAGTTTTTTTAACACGATGGGCAGCATGGATCCTGCAAGTGTTCCCCACATCACCACACCGATGAGTGTAAAGAAAATCGTCATGCTGATCAGGAACCAGTATTCACCGTAGTTATGAAAGTTGAGAACCTGCCAGAGAAAAATTCTCAGGAAACCAACGCCACCTAAAATGGTTCCCAGAGTAAAACCGGAAAGTAATTCCCTTCGCATCACCCTCCACCAGTCGTGGAATGTGATTTCACCCAATGCCATGGCACGGATGATAATGGAAGAAGCCTGGGATCCGGAATTTCCCCCGCTGGAAATAATCAGCGGAACAAACAGTGCAAGCACGACAGCTTTGCTTATTTCTCCTTCGAAATATCCCATGGCCGTAGCCGTAAACATCTCACCGAAAAAGAGAATGACGAGCCAGCCTGCGCGTTTTCGTACCAGCTTGAAAAAAGAAATCTGGCTGTACGATTCGTCGAGTGCTTCAATACCTCCGAACTTCTGGATATCTTCCGTATCTTCTTCTTCCATGACGTCCACCACGTCGTCGATGGTGATGATTCCCAGCAGTAAGCCATCGAAATCCGTCACCGGCAATGCCACACGGTTTGATTGTTTGAAAAGTTTCACCGCTTCCTCCTGGTCGTCTTTTGCATTCAGTGAAATGAACTGATGATCCATCAGGTCGTTGACTTTATTATCCAATGGTGCGAGAAGGAATTGCCGGACTTTGATGTCATCAATCAGGAAACCGCGGTTGTCGGTTACATAAATTACATTCAGCGTTTCACTGTTTTTTCCATGCCTGCGGATGTATTCCAACACCTGGTTCACCGTCCAGTCTTCCTTCACCGAAATAAAATCAGGTGTCATCAAACGCCCGATACTTTCTTCGGGGTACTGAAGAAGCGATTGCGCCGTCTTCCTTTCTTCATCGGAGAGAAGCGACAGGTATTTCTGAAAGGTGACGGGAGGAAGTTTCTCGAACAAGGCCGTCCGGTCATCAGCAGAAATCAGGTTCAGCGTATGAGAAAGCTGGTCGATGGTAAATGAACTCAGCAGTTCTTCCTGCTTGTCGAAATCCAGGTTCTCAAAAGTTTTAATTGCTTTTTCAGCATCGAGTACCTGGAATACCTTAATAAAATCAATGCTCCTGGAGGTATTGATCATTTCTGCCAGTTCTTCAGGCTGGAGCATGGAGGTAAGATGCTTCAGCTTATAAAGATTACCGGTGATCAGCCGTTCCGCAAGGAGTTCTTTTTCTTCTGTGCTAATCATATCAGGCCAGGATTCATTCGTTCAATGGGTTTCCCCGGATCATGATCATTCCATCATGAATGAGAAGGATGGCGAAGATAAAAACAATTGAACAATTTTCCGGTCTTTCAACCAATGAATCAGCCTGCAAAAGAAAACCGCCGGTAACATCTGTTACCGGCGGCTTTCTACACGAAAAACATGAACACAAAAACTATTCAATTACACAACAATTATTGTACTGATAACCCTGTAAACCATCAATGAAAACACGACTGAATTTTTTAACAATTAAACAACTCTTTCTTTTCACCTGTAAAGATGGTATGACCGGCGGTTTTATTTGTCATGTCCATGTAAAATAACTTTTCTCTAAGTAGTCTTTTTCTTTATAGCGGCAATCCCGGTGATGGCGATCATCAGCCAGCCGGCTCCGAACATGATCCAGAAATACCAGGGAAAGTTTGTTGAGAAATGTTCCTTGCCGGCATCTGCAGTTGTTACCATATATTCCTGAAACCTGAACGTAAAAGAAAAGATGATGATCAGTGACCCGGTGATGAGAAGAAAAATATCTTTCCGGCGAATGACTGAAGCAGTTCTTTCTTTCCGGATGAGAAAAACAGCAAGCAGGATCATGGTGAGCGACAGGATGACGGGAGCCAGCACCGGGCCGATCCATGGAACGGGGATGAGAAAAAGAATGTCGGGATCCAGGATGGAAGCCGGCCAGGTGAGAAAGAGTTTCAGGTAGAGGTAATAGAACAGATCCCAGGTTCCGAAGCAAATTAAGAAGGAAGCGAGACGTTGAATTTTTGTTTTGCCCGAAAGAATGGCAACAGCAACCAGCATCACCAGGGTGGATGCTTCTCTCAGTATTTCAACCAGGGCAATGGCAGGTTCAATAGGACGAATGGGGAGTTTAAATCCGTCGGGATAATAAATTTTACGAAGGTAAATCACCACGGCACTCTCGAGGAAAGCCATGGAAATGCTGAAAAGAACCAGCCATAAAATTGTTTTCCTGTTCATGATAACGGGGAACGGGATAAAAATGAAATTATTTTTCGATCACCTGTTTTTCTTTCCACATTATACCAGAACAGTTACTTTTGTCGACAAAATAAATTATGTCGATGGAAGAAACAGTATTTGGAATCGGATCGAGAATCAAACATCCTGAATTCGGAGAGGGTGTTGTGATACAGGTTAAACCTGCAACTTACCTGGTGACGTTTATGCAAAACGGTATTCGGGAAATATCCCGCAATTATGAAAAGTTCGAAGTCATTGATCTTGCTGATCCGGATAATGACCTGGTGAGTCTTGCAGACATTGAACAACTGATGATTGGAGTTCTCCGGAAATTTTCTGACATCCATGAACGCGTGGAAATCGGTCATAAGTGGGCCGGCGGATCCTTGATCATGAAACCCGGCGACACGTCATTAAAATCCAAAGAAGTTCCCATTGATATTTTCTTCAACAAAATAGTGATGTTGCGCGACCGGTTACGTGTGTTGGAGCAACGGATTAATGCGCATGAAAAACTGACGGACGATGATAAAGTGAACATGCAGCAATACATCACCCGTTGTTACGGCTCACTCACCACTTTCAACGTGCTGTTCAAGTACGGAACGGATCATTTTGTGGGCGAAAAAGGCAGCAGGGAATAAATACTGAACAAGCGAATGCTACTGATCGAAAACACTTTCCCTTATTCGTTGGTGTTTTTTCCGGGGAGATGCTTGAGGACTTTTGCTTCGATGTAAAAAATTATTTCTTCCGCCACATTTTTAACCTGGTCGCCGGTACGTTCCAGTTTTCTGATGGCAGAGATGATGTGAAGACACTGGCCTGTTTTTTCGGTATTCGTCCGGATGATATCTTCCACCACTGAATTTGCATTTGCATTGATCTCATCCAGCGAATCATCTTTTTTAAAAACTCCCCGTGCAAGTTTGGTATCTTCTGTATCGAAAGAAGCACGCACATCCGTGAGCATCGAAACGGCGATGTCAAACATATCTTCCAGCTTCGTCTGGTGAACCAGCTCTTTGTCGAACCGGCCGGAAGTTGCCGCAACGTAGCGGGAAATCCCGTCGGCGATGTCGCCAATCCGTTCCAGGTTGGAATTGATTTTCAGAACCGCCAGCACAAATCTCAGGTCGATGGCAAGTGGATTAAAAAGAGCAAAAATGTTTTCACAGTCTTTGTCAATTTTCAGTTCGAGCGCATTCACCCTTCGTTCATTGAAATTGACTTCCCTGGCAATTTCAGAATCATTGTTCAGCAAAGCAGTTTTGCTTTTTTTCAATTGCGAGGTAACGAGGTCGAACATTTCGAGTGCTTCTTCTTTCAGTTGCTTGAGTTCGATGTCGAGATGTGTCATTTTTTTAGTATTGAGTATTGAGTATTGAAGATTTGTGATTGTATTTTTTGTCTAACATCTCCCTTCTATCCAAATCTTCCCGTCACATAACTCTGTGTTTTCGGGTCTTTCGGATTGGTGAAAATAGTTTGTGTGTGATCGTATTCGATGAGTTCACCAAGGTAAAAAAATGCTGTCATGTCACTAACCCGTCCCGCCTGTTGCATGTTGTGAGTAACGATCATGATGGTGTATTTATTTTTCAGTTCATAAATCAACTCTTCAATTTTAGCGGTAGAAATCGGATCCAGCGCCGATGCCGGTTCGTCCATGAGAACAACGGAAGGCTCGATGGCGAGTGCACGTGCAATGCACAGCCGTTGTTGTTGTCCGCCGGAAAGTTCAAACGCGGATTTCTTCAGCTTGTCTTTTACTTCCTCCCATAAGGCCGCCTGTTTCAGGGAAGTCTCCACACGTTCTTCAATGAAATTTTTGTGGCTGATGCCATTTACGCGCAAACCATAAGCAACGTTTTCAAAAATACTTTTCGGAAACGGATTGGGTTTTTGAAAAACCATCCCGACTTTTTTCCGGAGTTCATCCGTGCGCAAACCTTTTGTGTTGTAAATATCCTTGCCATCGAGCAAAACTTCTCCTTCGATTTTTACACCATCAATCAAATCATTCATCCTGTTAAACAACCTGAGGAAAGTAGATTTGCCGCAGCCCGAAGGTCCAATCAAAGCCGTAACCGTATTGGATTTCACCGTCATGCTGATTCCTTTTAGCGCGTGAAAGTCATTGTAATAAAGATGGACGTTCTTCGATTCTATTTTAAACATATTTTTTTCGGATGATCAGGAAGGAAAATTTCCTGCCGGTTTAATTTTTTTGCTGTTTTGATTCAGGCCATGACCTGATTGCAGAACTCAATTCATTTTCACTTTTTTACTTAAGTACTTTCTCAATGCATTTGATAGCAGGTTGAGAATTAAGACAAGCAGGACAAGGATAAGCGCCGTTCCGTAGGCCATGTCACGCGAGGCTTTGATATCGGTCCCGCTCGTTGAAATTACATAGAGATGGTAAGGCAAAGCCATCACCTGGTCGAAGATTCCATGAGGAAGTTTCGGGAGGAAGTAAGCAGCCACGGTGAATAAGATAGGAGCTGTTTCTCCTGCAACTCTTCCGATGGAAAGAATCAGCCCGGTGATGATGTTGGGTAAAGCCATTGGCAAAACCACGCGCCCGATGGTCTGAAGTTTCGTACCTCCCAAGGCCAGGCTTCCTTGCCGGAATGAATCATCTACGGCTTTTAAAGCTTCTTCCGTAACCCGGATGATAACAGGCAGAGCAAGCAAGCCAAGAGTTAAAGAGCCGGCAAGAATAGAGTCTCCGAATTTTAATTTGTTAACGAACAGTGCCATTCCGAACAAGCCAAAAACAATGGAAGGAATGCCGGCGAGATTATTCGTCATCAGTTTAATGAGCCGTTTGATGAAACCATCTTTTGCATACTCATGAATGTAAATACCGGAAAGTACGCCAACCGGAAAAGCGAATAGCATGCTTCCCGCAACGAGGCATAACGTACCGATGATGGCAGGATAAATTCCGCCTTTCGTCATTCCTTCTTCCGGCATTTTGGTGATGAAGTCCCAGCTGATCACATGAATGCCACGAACGAAAATAAATCCGAGTATTGAAAAAAGTATGGCCAGCACTCCGAAACTCAGCAGCCTGAAAACCCAGAAAGCAATTTTTTCTTTTATTCTTTTGTTCATCCGTGTCTATTGATACAAAGTAATTTAATTACCTGGTAAATTTTCTTTTGTTTGAAATGTATTCCACCCACATGTTAATCAGCATGGTGATGACAAATAATATACAGCCCAAAGCAAACAATGCTTTGTAATGAACGCCGCCCTGCGAAGCTTCTCCTAATTCTGCAGCGATGGTTGCAGGAATGGTTCTGACCGGCTGCAACAGGGAATGAGGCATGACGGCTGCGTTTCCTGTTACCATCAGTACAGCCATGGTTTCACCGATGGCACGGCCGATTCCTAAAATGGCAGCAGCGGAAATGCCGGACATGGAGTAGGGCAGGATGACACGGTGAATGGTTTGCCACCTGTTTGCACCTAAAGCGAGAGAAGCTTCTTTCATGGCTCTCGGCGTATTCCTGATCGCATCTTCTGAAACGGTGATGATGGTCGGCAATGCCATGATGCCAAGAACAATACTTCCAGCCAGCGCAGTTTCACCGACAGGCAAATTAAATATTTTCTGTATTTCAGGAACAATGACGATCAACCCGAAAAAGCCATACACTACGGAAGGGATACCTGCCAGCAATTCAATAATTGGTTTGATGATGTTCCTCACTTTTTCATTCGCTACTTCTGCCATGTAAATTGCCGTAGCAAGTCCGACGGGCAATGCAAAGAGGATGGCAAAAATACTCACCCAGAAAGTTCCCATGATCAAAGGAAGGACGCCGAGCTGCACAACCGGTTCTGCTGTTGGAAACCATTGTGTTCCGGAAATAAAATCGGGCAGGTTGTTCTTGTCGATTTTTACGACGGTGCCATGAAAATTTTTTGAAACATATTTTTCGTTGAAGACAGCAAGCAAGCCCGGAATGCTGTCAACCAGTTTGTCGAGTTTCTCAGGAAGAAATTCAAAGTTGCTGCCGATTTCTTCTTCTGAATAATAATTCGAAATGTCGTTGATGGTAAACAGAATGATGGAATCGTTTTTTCCGCCCACATCCTTCCAGTTGGTAATTTTCTGATCGAAGATGTCCTTTACCTGTGCCGGACTTAAATGGCCGACAGGATTGTGATGGTTAACGGTGATGGCATTTTTATTTTCTACCGGTGACGTATTGAAAAGAGAAATCCCCTCCGAAAAAAGGAAAACAACAATGAGAAGGACGGTAAGACTGGTCACCGTTCCACTCAGCATCAAAATTCCTTCGATGAGTTTTTCAAAAAATCTTCTGAAGAATTTACTCACAGGTTACAATTTATTTACGATTCAGTAACACGATTCGGTTTCAAACAGCAATAGCGCTTTTACCGCGCCATTGCAATACGAATATATTAAAAACCAAACCTCTCTTAATTCAATGAAATATAACCGACTTGTTCAACAATTTTTTGTCCTTCGGGAGAAAGAACAAAATCAACAAATGGTTTCACCATTTTTTCCTTGGCGGAAGGCACATAGTAATACAGCGGCCTTACAATCGGGTACGTTTTGTTTTTTGCATTCGCAACAGAAGCATTCACAAATGTTTTTCCTTTGTCGTAAGAAACCGCAAGATCTTTTACTTCTTTTGTCACATAAGCGAGTCCCACGTAACCAATGGCTCCTTTGGTCTGGCTGACGGATTGAATGATTGCTCCCGTAGCCGGCATGTTTAAAACAGAAGAAGCATAATTCTTCTTGTTCAATACATGGTCTTTGAAGAACTCATAGGTACCGGAACTGGTTTCGCGCGAGTACACAACGATCTTAAGATCATCGCCGCCTACTTCTTTCCAGTTGGTGATTTTACCGGTATAGATGGCTTCGATTTGTTCGCGGGTAAGTTTGGTTACTTTGTTTCCGTTGTTGACTATTACAGAAAGTGCATCCCGTGCAATCGTGATTTCCTTATAAGCTTTTCCGGCATCCTGGAGTTTTAAACGCTCATCCATTTTCAACGAACGGGATGACATGGCGATATCGGTGGTGCCATCCATCAGTGCTGCGATTCCAACACCGCTTCCGCCTCCGATGACGGCGATGTTCTGACCGCTGTTCTTTTTCATGTAACTCTCTGCTTCTTTCTGGGAAAGAGGAAGTACCGTGTCACTTCCTTTGATGACTATTTTTGATTGTGAAAATCCTGCCGCGACTGTCATGATTACAGTGGCAAGAGTGAAGATTGTTTTTTTCATTTTATTTTTTTTGTTTTGGTAAAGTTCGTCAATGATTGATCCAACAAGTTGTTTCCTGTGTTATCAAATTGTTATGTTTAGAATTTAATCTGTGCGCGAAGTGTGAACACATTGTCCTTGAGATCGCTGTTGTATCCTGCCAGGTTTTTACTCGTTTCATTTTTCACCATGTCATAATAGGCAGTTAGTTTTACGTTCGCATCCCAGCGGTAAGCAAGGCCGAGACCGAGTGTAGAATATTTAAGATCGGTTGCATTAAGCGCTTTGGTTCCGGCTTTAACAGCTTTGCCAATGTCATCGCCCTGAACATCTGTATTCGGATCGTACCAGTCATATTTTACAAGTACCTGCCATGGAGTTTGACCAATACTTTGTATGAAGTAGAAATATGCTCCGTTAAATTTTCTTTTATAAAGATCACTTGCAGCAGTTGTGGTAGTTGCTTTTGTAGTGGTAGTGGTAGAAGTAGTGGTTGATGTATGGGGGTTACCGAGTGAGTCGATCGTGGTAACGGAAGTTGAATTGGATGTTGACGTTGATGTGTAAGCAGTTGATGCTGCATCTGTCGGTGCAGAAGCAGGGCTTACGGATGAACCTGAAGTTCCGGGTTGTGTTCCCTGGATATATTCAGCACGAATCGTTGTAATACCGGCCATCCAATCAATACTCACTTGTCCGTCCACACCAAGGTAGTTTCTTTTTACTTCAGTCCTGGCAGCAATATCAGGATGAATGGTTGTTTTATTAATATCAATTACAAAACCTTTTACACCCGCTGAATCAATTCCCGATTTATAAAGATTTGATTGATCCTGGCGGAATCCACCATCGCAATACGACACTCCCAGGCCATATTTTACTTTCTCCGTTTTGTTTGAACGAGTCATTGAAAGATGCGCGATAAAATCCTTGAACTTATCGAAGTCACTTGTGTTGGCACCGGCACCCGGACCACCCGTCCCGTTAAACATTCCCGCTTCTAATTTCAACCAGTTCCAGTTGGAGATTTTTGGGCCTTGTATCGTAACCATTGCTCCCAGGTCTCTTTCATTCGGGAAAATTGTTTGCGACATTCTTCCACGCTCAGGAGATTCGCGCAAACTTGATGAGTAACCGATCTCATATCCAAACGGACGGTTTTGCATTCCGGCTGTCATTGAAAACCAACCGCTCCACGGATCTGTGAATTTTGCATACAAGTCTTTGATGGTTGCACCTTTTTCGCTTACATCAATTTGAAATACGTACTGTGAGGTGGACCATCCCAAATCGTTATTCGGACTATCGTACTGAACTTTCACCCTTCCCCTGCGAAGCATAAATCTTTTGTCAGCACCGCTGCCGAAATTTCCCCCGGCAAAAGAAGCTGTTCCTGCAGAATCAGTCAATTGAAACTGGGATTGGATGTAACCACTGATTTTGATCCGGCTGATGACATCCAGTGTTGATTGAATGGATGCCACTCTTCTGGTGAGTGTATCCATGGGTGATTCTGTTTCCTGGGCTGTTGCTTTCAGTGCAAAAGCGAAAGCGATGATCAGAAGGTTTCGTGTTAAGCGTAGATTCATGTTTGTTTTATTTTGATGGCAAAGTAAGCATGCCATTGTTAGGTGATTTTCAAATCCATGTTAAATTAAGATTAAGAAATCACGGAATGCAATTGACAACCCGGTATTGAAAAAAAACTGAATATTCATCATTACGTATCATTTCTATAACGACTTTTGCTTTATGAAACCAATAAAACAATTCCTGTTCACTCTGATTTTAGCTTGCTCATCCATTGTTTTTTGTTACGGACAATCGGCGGAAGAATTATTTAAACAAGGGAAGGATTCTCTTGCTTTCGGTAATGTACAGGCTGGGGTCATCCTGATCAACAGGGCTGCTGTGGCCGGTTTGCCGGAAGCGGAGTATGCGCTTGGAACCTTGTATCAACAGGGCAACGGTGTGGAGAAGAACGACACGACGGCTGCTTTCTGGATGATCAAAGCTTCCGAAAACGGATGGCGTGACGCGCAGTACCAGCTCGCTTACCTGTATGCCGGTGGAAAAGGCGTGCAACACAGCCTTGATAAGGCATTTGAGTGGTCCTTAAAATGCGCGTGGCTGCGCCATCCTGAGTGCATGCAGAATGTCATCAATTGTTATGGGGATGGAACCGGTACAGAAAAAAGTATGGATTCTGTAATCACCTGGATGATCAGGCTTGGCAAACTCGATGCGCCTTCCGACCTTCAGTTCAGCCAGTATATTACCTATGCAAGAGTGAACCTGGCCACGATGTACCAGGTTGGAGATAAAGTGAAAAAAGATGCGGTGAGGAGTTATGCATGGTATCTTTTGTACAATGAAACCAAACGTGATTTCGCTGCGCCTGAACAAAAAAAATACATCGACATCATCAAAATGGCAGAGAAGAAACTAAAAGAAACGGAACGGAAGAAAGCAAGGGAGGAAGCCG
The DNA here is from genome assembly GCA_026391945.1 of Bacteroidota bacterium. Classification (GTDB taxonomy): domain Bacteria; phylum Bacteroidota; class Bacteroidia; order AKYH767-A; family 2013-40CM-41-45; genus JAPLDA01. The sequence goes on from JAPLDA010000107.1 coordinate 24,436, forward strand.
TTTTGCTTACCGGCCGTCCGTTGAAAAATCTTGCTAACCTGTTCCAGCTCGAAGTGCAATGAGTATGAATCCGTTCTTACGGTTTGAACTGAAACCTGTTTTGTTTTCATTTGATCCGTCTCCTGTTGAAGAGTAGAGTTCATGAAATCATGGCCATAATCTTTTCTTTACTTTTGCTTAACATTCAGTTGATGTTGCTCCTCTATCTTCAACAAAAATTTTAATATGAAGAATGGTCCTTTAAAAATATTGTTGGTGGATGATGAACCGGATATCCTCGAGTTCATGGAGTATAACCTGAAGAAGGAACACTATGAAATTTTTAAAGCCGGCAACGGGAAGGAGGCGATAGCCGTTGCAAAAAAAAACCATCCCGACCTGATCATTCTCGATATAATGATGCCGGAAATGGATGGCATCGAAGCCTGCCGCACGTTGCGTGAACTTCCGGAGTTTAAGGAAACCATGATTGTTTTCCTCACCGCACGCAACGAGGACTATTCACAGGTTGCCGGTTTTGAAGTCGGCGCTGATGATTACATCACCAAACCCATCAAACCGAAAGTGCTGATCAGCCGGATACAGGCGTTGTTCAGAAGGTATCATGGAAAAGATCAAACGGATAAATCGAAAATCATGATCGCCGGCGATCTCCGGATCGACCGTGAACAGTACCTCGTGTACCAGGCGGGAAATAAAATTGTTCTTCCGAAAAAGGAGTTTGAACTTCTTTCTCTGCTGGCTTCCAAGCCCGGGAAAGTTTTTACGCGTGATGAAATCCTCGAACGTGTGTGGGGAAACGACATCATCGTGGGTGACCGCACTATCGATGTTCACATCCGGAAACTGCGGGAGAAGCTGGGAGAAGATCACCTAAAAACCGTGAAGGGAATCGGTTACAAATTCGATTTTTAATTTACCAGGTATGTTTTCCTGTATTCGTATCTTTGTGATCTATTTGTAATCAGCATTGAAAAATCCAACTCCCCGAAGTCTCGCCCTTATCGCAGCTCTGGTGGCTGCTTTCATCGTTGTTGTCGCAGAGTTCATTACGAACGTTTCACCTTATTTTCACAAGAACTGGATTTCACTGCTGGTGGTTTTCGCGATTGCTTTCATCACCACCTTCATCATTTTTTATTTTCTTCTTGAAAAATTCATTTACCGGAAAATTAAACTGATCTACAAGACGATTTCAAATTTCAGAAGTGCAAAAGAAAAATCCACCGGGATTCACCTGGGTGATGACATCATCGGCGGCGTGAGCCAGGAGGTGATGGACTGGCAGAAAAACCGCAGCGATGAAATCACGGAGTTGAAAAGGATGGAAAGTTTCAGGAAGGAATTTTTGGGGAATGTTTCACACGAACTCAAGACGCCGATTTTCAATATCCAGGGATACATCCATACGTTGCTCGAAGGCGGAATTGATGACAAAGAAGTGAATCTTCATTACCTGCAGAGAGCTTCTAAATCGGTTGATCGTTTATGCCTGATCGTGGAAGACCTTGAATCCATCAGCAAACTCGAAGCCGGTGAAATGATTCTGGAACAACGCGTGTTTGATATGCATGAGCTGGTGCACGATGTTTTTGAATCGATGGAAATGCAAACTGTTGAAAAGAAAATCAAGTTGGGTTTTAAAGAAGAAAGCGACCGGTCGTTTTTTGTGTATGCTGATAAGGAACGAATCCGGCAGGTGCTGGTAAACCTCATCGTGAACTCGATCAAATACGGAAAAGAAAACGGTTTGACGCTGGTTGGTTTTTATGACATGGATGAAAATATCCTCGTTGAAATTACCGACAACGGAATCGGAATTGAACAGGAACACCTGCCGCGATTGTTCGAGCGTTTTTACCGGGTAGATAAGAGTCGTTCGCGGGAAGCGGGAGGAACTGGTTTGGGCCTTGCGATTGTGAAGCACATCATCGAAGCGCATCAGCAGTCCATTAACGTTCGCAGTACATTTGGAATCGGAACCACGTTTGCATTTACGCTGAAGAAGGCGAGATGACCTTTCTTTTTCCGGATTTTTATGATGCCAGCGCTTCGATGTAATTCTCTTCGCTCAGTTGAAAAGGAATCCCGATTTTTTTCGCTTCAAGAGTTTCAAACAGGTTTTCTGCAAACTGGTGTTCGCTGACCGGGTCGCTGTAAATATTTCCGAAAATATTCGACATCGTGCTGGAGAAAACCGCAATGCAAACCGAATAGTTGTCGGCCGAAAATTTCAGATCCATCAGTGAAGACAAGGTACTAAGCCCTTCTCCTTTGGAAGCGCTGATGATCCCGGTTTTAAAATCAGCATACTGAACCCGGTAGTTCATTTTCTTCAGCACCGATTCGCAGTAGCTGAATACGATGGGCAAGTTGTAGTTGTACAGGTTGATTTTCATGATTGTTTTTGATGTAAAATAATACACACCATGTTTCATGAAAATGACCGGGATGTTAAAGAATCGTCAACAGTTCCGGGGTAATTTTATCTCTAATCGATACGATGAAATTAATTTCCCGACTCGGAGAAGTAGGTAAAAGCAATTCCGGATTTTTTTTCACTTGAAATTTCCGGCGTTGGCACCAACGGGATCAAAAGTTCAGAATTAGAAAATTCCAATTCCAAATTCAACAGGAAATATCCGGCCCGGTCAATGTCAAACAGCCAGATCATGGTCTCGATGTCTTCTTTCGACTGTACTTCCCGGACATGAGCAATCTTCAGTTTCTCTTTCATCAAATCCAGTTTTTCGAAAAATTTTCTTCGTTGTTTCTTCTTAGAGGGAATCATGGATGGCGTATAGTAAACAAAAATTGAAAAACCATCCGACTGAATAGTATTCAATGACTGAAAAATATTTTCTCTTTTTTTGTCGGAAATTGAATCCAGCATGTCCCCAAAGTCATCAACAAGTTTATTCATCTTAAGCTTGGAATTTTTGTAGCCAAATTTTAAAATCATAAAAAAGTAAACCGGCAGGAAGTAAACCGCCGTTACTAAAACAATGATTGGAATTCCGAAACAAATCACCATCACTGTAATACCGAACTTCGTATTGACAAACCTCAGATAAAACGGGTACTTTTTATGGAACCGGTCGCGGCGTGAACTTCCATCATACTTTTCGAAGTGGTAGAGGTATTCGCTGAGAGGAAAAATGACGGCTCGCATGAAAAAATTTATGACAAGGTGTTAACTTTTTTCCTAATAAGGGATGCAGTCGGAGTTGTTGATTCTAAAGCAAATGTATTCTTTTTACCAACTTCTCAAAAGAAATCAGTCCGGAACTTCAGCCTCCGGTGAATGAAATGTTTCCACAAAAAAATAATAATCACTTTTATGCCGATGGCAGCATAAAAATTCTTTCCTTTCAATTACTTTCGCTTCCTGTTAAGAAAGCATTATGCCGAAGAAGAAGAAAAAGAAAGCGAATAAAGTGATACGCATATTCTGGTCAGTTGTTATCATGCTGGCCATCGTGGCTGCAACAGGAGGGTATCTCGTGTACAGGGAAATCTACAAACCCAACCTCACCATCACCGACTGGAAACGTCCTCATTTCATTTTGATCCCCACAGGTTCGGGATTTGAAGATGTCGTGAAGATTCTTTCAGGTCAGCATCTCCTCATCAATGAAAAAACTTTTCGCTGGACTGCCCAACAGATGAAATATTCGGATGACAATGTGAAAGCCGGGAAGTACCAGTTAAAACAGGGGATGAGCAACAAATCGCTGATTACCATGCTGCGTTCCGGGAAACAGGTTCCGGTGGATCTTGTCTTCAATAACATCCGCACCAAAGATCAGCTTGCACAGAAGGTCGGGGAGCAACTTGAAGCGCCGGCATCCGCCATTCTTAACCTGATGAACGATGCTGATTACACCAAACAACTTGGGTTTACCCGCGACAACATCCTTTCGTTTTTTATTCCTGATACATACGAGTTTTACTGGAACACTTCCGCCGACCAGTTTTTTAAAAGGATGAAAAAGGAGTACGATAAATTCTGGACCGATTCCATCCGCAGGAAAGCAAAGGAAATTGGTTTCACTCCCGTCCAGGTTTCCGTGATCGCATCCATCGTGCAGCAGGAAACCAGGAGGGATGCCGAAAAGAGCCTGATTGCAGGCGTGTACATCAACCGCTATAAAAAAGGGTGGAAGCTGGAAGCCGACCCGACACTCGTGTATGCGCTCGGCGATTTTTCAGTGAACCGTGTGTTGAGCGTGTACAAGGAAATTGACTCACCATACAATACGTACATGTATGCCGGACTTCCGCCGGGGCCAATCTGCCTGCCTACGATTGCATCTCTGCATGCCGTATTGAACTACAGCAAACATAACTACCTGTATTTTTGCGCGCGCGAAGATTTCTCCGGGTATCATAGCTTCGCCGCCACGTATGATCAGCATTTGCTGAATGCACACCGGTTCCAGAAGGCGCTCGACAAGCGGGGAATCCATTCCTGACCGGGCATTTCACAGAATGAAAAAGTGTTTTAATTTCGCCAAAGAAAATTCAGGGGTTTAACTTTTACACGTTGCGAAAGGGAACCCGGACAGTAAAAACAATTCATCATGCAAAAAATAAAATTCGGAACCGATGGATGGCGCGCCATCATTGCCAAAGATTTCACAGTTGAAAATGTAACGCGTGTTGCTGAAGCAACGGCTGCGTGGCTGCTGAAAGAGAAAAAAAATCCATCGGTTATCGTCGGCCATGACTGCAGGTTCGGCGGAAAACTTTTTGCGGAGACTGTTGCCAAAGTGATGGGAGCGAATGGAGTTAAAACATTTCTCGCCGAAGGTTTTGTATCCACACCGATGATTTCCATGGGTGCGCTCGATTATAAATGCGATCTCGGAATCATCATCACGGCAAGCCACAACCCGCCTTCATACAATGGTTTCAAGCTGAAAGGATCGTATGGCGGCCCGCTTACGCCTTCCAAAGTCCAGGAGATTGAAGACAGGATCAAGGATCAGTCTTCGGTGGATACTGAGAAGATATCACTGAAGGAACTCGTTGAAAAAAATCTGCTGGTTGTCGTTGACCTCGAAAGCGATTATGTCCGTCATGTCGAAAAACATTTTGATCTCGACGCCATCCGGAATTCGAAAATGAAATTTGCGTATGATGCCATGTATGGTTCAGGTCAGAATGTGATCAAGCGGTTGTTCCCTAACATCACCATGCTGCATTGTGATGATAACCCCGGCTTTCACGGACAGGCACCGGAGCCGATTCACAAGAACCTCAAAGAATTTTCGGAACTGATCAGGAAGAGCGGAAACATCGATTGCGGTTTGGTTACAGACGGTGATGCTGACCGGATCGGGTTGTATGATAACAAAGGAAATTTTGTGGATTCGCATCACATCATTCTCTTGCTCATTCATTATCTCTATAAGTACAAAGGCATGCGAGGGAAAGTCTGCACGGCATTCAGCACCACTCCGAAAGTGGAGAAATTGTGTAAACATTACGGGATACCGGTGGAGACGGTGAAAATCGGTTTCAAATACATCTGCGAAATCATGATTCACGAAGATGTGTTGCTTGGCGGAGAAGAGAGCGGCGGCATTGCCATCAAAGGACACATTCCTGAACGCGACGGAATCTGGATGGGGCTGGTGATCTGGGAATTCATGGCGAAGAGCGGAAAGTCGTTGCCCGACCTTGTGAAAGAAGTGTATGACATCGTCGGAGCTTTTGCTTTCGAGCGTTCCGACCTTCATTTGAAAGAAGAAGTGAAAGAAAAAATCGTGAAGAACACGGCCAACGGTGCTTATACAAGTTTTGGAAAATACAATGTGAAGAGAGTGGAAGACATGGACGGCTACAAATATTTTTTTGACGATGATAACCGTGAATGGCTTTTGATCCGCGCGTCCGGAACGGAACCTGTGTTGCGTACGTATGCTGAATCGACTACGCGTGAAGGCGCTTTTGAAATTCTGAAAGCGGCAGAAAACACCTTGCTGAATTAGCATCGTCTTGAAAAACAAACCAAGGAAATTCACCGGAAAAGTGCGCGGCATTTTCGGGAGATGGATTTCTGATTTTCATCGTTCAGCTTTTTTCATTCCAGGACTCACTTTGATCTTGCTGCTTTCCTGCAGCCGGATGGAAGCACAATCCGACTCACTTTCATTTTTTCAGCCATCTCCAACACTGAATCATCAACGTGTGAACCTGGTGAAATACTCCGCTGCAGGATTGTACCCGGTGAGTATGTTCTGGTTGTACACGCAATGGTACCAGCATTACCCGCGCTCATCTTTTCATTTTTTTAATGATGAAGGCGAGTGGCTGCAGATGGACAAAGGCGGACACATTCTCGATTCGTATACGATCGGGAAAGTTGGTTTTCAAACATTGAAATGGGCGGGAGTTGAAAACAGGAAAGCCATCTGGTACGGTGCAGGAATCGGTTATGCATTTCAAACCACGCTGGAAGTGTTTGATGGTTTCTCCTCTCAATGGGGATTTTCGCTCACCGACATGGCTGCCAACACCATTGGCAGTGCGGCATTCATCAGTCAGCAATTGGCATGGAATGAACAACGGATTTTTTTGAAGTATTCTTTTCATCAGACTGAATTTTCAAAATACCGTCCCAACGAACTCGGAAGTAATCTTCCCGAAAATATTCTGAAAGATTACAACGGGCTTACCTATTGGTTGTGTGTGAATCCATATTCATTCATGAAAAAGGAATCCGGGTTTCCGAAATGGCTGGGATTTGCTTTCGGTTACGGAGCGGAAGGTATGATCGGTGGTTATTCGAATCCATCAGTGGTGGATGGAAAAAGTGTATCGGCATTCGACCGCTACAGGCAATATTATCTTTCTCTCGATATTGATCTTTCGAGGATACAAACGCATTCTAAATTTTTATCGGGATTTTTTAAGGTGATCAACTTCATCCGGTTGCCTGCTCCGGCCATTGAATTCAACAATGGCCATCGAACAAAATTCTATGCACTCTGTTTCTGATTGATTACTTTTGATTTTTGTTTTTAAACTCTGACTATGCGGCTTAACATCGGTGATAAGGTTCGTTTTCTGAATGAAGCCATAGAAGGTATCGTCACACGCATCCTCAGCAATGAGCGTGTGGAGATCACGACTACGGAAGGATTCACACAAACTGCCGCCGAGCAACACCTCGTGAAAGTAGAATTCACGATGGAGGAAAAGGTTGTTGAGCCGGAAGAACAGAGCGGAAAGCAGGAGACAGCCGGAGTGTCATCCCGTGAAAAAAATCCTGATGCGAAAGCGATTTACCGTCCACCCTTCATTCCTTCCCTGAAAAATGACGAAACCATTTATGCCGCTTTCGTGCTGAAGGATGAACGAATCCCTCTTACGAGTGACATTGAATTTACGCTCATCAACAATTGCAGTTATTCTATTGTTTATTCTTTGTCAAAAAAGAAAAGTGATTTGCGTTCAGGTGTGGCTGCCGGTCTTTTAAAATCGCGAACGGAACAATTCATCGGAACTTTTTCGCAGGATGAATTGCATACGTTCGACGGATTCACGATTGAATTTTTATTTTTTGAAGAGAATGATTTTGTTCCGCGTCCGCCGGCGGAAAAACATATTTCCATCACCTCATCCGATTTTATTGCCGAAGAATACTGGGAGACGCTGAAAGGCCGGGATGAACGGATTCTCCTGATGCCTTTGCACATGATCCATGCTGAAAAGGAAGTGAGTGTAAAAAAACTGCTCGACCGTTACCAGAAAAAAGAAGAGGAAGACAAAGCGAGAAGCGAACTGTTTTCGAAGGGTTCGAAAAATAAAATGAAGCCGAGGAAATTTGTGTTGTTGTCAAAAGAAAAAGTTGTTGACCTGCACATTGAAGAACTGGTGAAAGATCATGCTTCCATGAGCAATGCCCAGATCATTTCCTACCAGCTCAACTTTTTTCATTTTGAAATGGACCAGGCCATATTAAACAAACTGAACAAAATCATTTTCATTCATGGAGTGGGGCAGGGGGTTTTGAAAAGTGCGATTAAAGAGGAGCTGAAAAAATTTCCGAATATCCGGTATCGTGAAGCGTCGAGTGAAAAATTCGGTTACGGCGCCACAGAAGTTGAATTTATTTAATCAAAGACGATGGTCAATAACCTGAAGCAGGAAGCTGATTATAAAATCAGGACGATGTACTGGGTGCTTGGGCTGGGCGCCATCCTCACCGCAGCGAAATTTGTAGCCTGGTACCTCACGCATTCCAATGCCATTCTCACCGATGCGCTGGAATCCATCATTAACGTGGTGGCTGCTGCCTTTGGTTTGTTCTCATTGATTTATTCGGCACGACCGAAAGATGAAAACCATCCGTACGGACATGGCAAGATGGAGTTTCTCGCCGTTGGTTTCGAAGGAGGGTTGATCTTTGTCGCCGGTGGTGCCGTCATCCTCAAAGCCATCGAAGCGCTGATTCATCCGCAGGAGATTACGGAACTTAGTGTCGGTATCAGCATCACCGTTTCCACCGGGATTATCAATTTACTGATCGGAAAATTTTTAATCAGGAAGGGAAAACAACTTCATTCTGAAACATTGAAAGCGGATGGCCACCATTTGCTAGCTGACACGTATTCTTCTGCCGGGTTACTGGTCGGCCTGATCCTGATTTATTTCACAGGCTTGTTCTGGATCGATAGCGTACTGGCCATTATACTTGGTTTGTACATCATCGTCATCGGTGTGAAGCTACTGAGAAGTGCATTGGCCGGGTTGATGGATGAAGCGGATTTTATTGTTGCCGATGAAATCATTTCCGTGATCAGCAAAGAAAGAAAGCAACGATGGATTGACATGCACAACTTACGCGTGGTGAAGTACGGCTCTTCGCTTCACATCGATGCGCATCTCACCTTACCGTGGTACGACGACCTGAACTCAACCCATCACGAAGTAAAGGAACTGGAAGAAATCGTGAATCAGCATTTCAAAAACCGCGTGGAATTTTTTATTCATACCGATCCATGCCGGGCTTTGTCCTGTTCCATTTGCCTGTTGAGCGATTGCAACGTGAGGCAACACAAATTTGCAAAAGAAATTGAATGGACTACCGAGAACCTACTGAAGAATGAAATGCATACAAGCTAATTTCAGAAAGTAGATTGGGTTCAACCCTTTGCTTCAAAAAGTATTCATCGCACCTGCACATCCAGCAATTTTTTTCCTTCCAGGAATGCTTCGAGGTGGTCACCGGGTTTCACGCGGCTCACACCCTTCGGAGTTCCTGTGAAAATAAGATCTCCTTTTTTCAGCGTGATGAATTTTGAAACGTAGGAAATGATTTTAGCGAATGAAAAAATCATCAGTTCATTGGTGGCCTGCTGAACCATGAGGCCGTTGAGGTCGAGACGAAAATTTATTTTGTTTAAATCTTTCAATTCAGTTTTGGAAATAAATTCTCCGACAGGAGCTGAGTGATCGAATGCTTTCGCCGGTTCCCACGGCAACCCTTTCTCTTTTTGTTTCTGCTGGATGTCGCGCGCTGTGAAATCAATGCCAACCGTCACTTGGTCGTAATAGCGATCGGCAAATTCTTCGGCAATGTGTTTTCCTTCCTTGCAGATTTTCAAAACGAGTTCCACTTCGTGGTGGATGTCATCAGAAAAAACAGGAATGTAAAAGGCTCGTTGCTTCGGTAACAAGGCGGTGTCCGGCTTCATGAAAAAAACCGGCTCCGTTGGAACTTCGTTTTTCAGTTCCTGCGCATGTTCAACATAGTTGCGGCCGATGCAGATGATTTTCATAGATGGAAGAGGAAAAGTGTTTAGGTGTTTGGTGTTGAAGTGTTGAAGTGTTTGAGGAAGTTGCTCTCCAATGGTCCAATAGTCTAATCGTCCCATCATCTTTCCTCAGACTTTATTAACCCCCTTCAGTTTGATTTGCGTGATGACATTTTTCGTATTCGTTGCAAAATCCCCTTTCATCATCCAGTCGTAATACGAAGTATCAGTCCTGAAAATTTCTGAAACGAGTTTTCCTTTGTGCTTCCCGAAATTAAAAGTCTCTTCTCCTTTTTCATTGAAGACAATTCGTCCGGCTAAATCAACATTTTTGGTGATCGAACTGTATTGTGAAAGGAAGTCCACATCGTTTTGAAGGGTATCGTATTTTTCAAGCTGAGCCACCAGCACTTCGAAAGTCGCCAGTGTATCTGCTTCCGCGCTGTGAGCGTTCTCCAGGCTTTTGTCACAGTAAAATTTATAAGCTGCAGAAAGTGTACGCTGCTCCATCTTATGAAAGATATTCTGCACGTCGATGAGTTTTCTTTTTCCCAGGTCGAGGTGAAGATCCATGCGTGTAAATTCCTCGATGAGCAACGGAATGTCAAACTTATTTGAATTGTACCCGGCAAGGTCGCAGTCGCCGATGAAAGCGTGGATGTCGCGCGCCACTTCGGCAAAGGTCGGGCTATTCCTGACATCTGCATCGCTGATGTGATGAATGGCCGTGACTTCCGGTGGGATCGGGATTGTAGGATTGATACGGAGTGTTTTCGCATCGCGGTTTCCGTCCGGATGAATTTTCAGAAGAGAAATTTCCACGATTCGGTCAGAGCCTACATTTACTCCCGTGGTTTCAAGATCAATGAATACAAGAGGGCGGTTTAATTTTAACTGGAGCATAAATGAAAATTTTAAATTATTGTTTACCTGTTTTAACTGTTATTTTTTTGGTGATGTTCACCGGAGGAAATTCATTGGAGATGGTGATTTCTTCTTTGTAAGGTGAAAAATTATATCCTTCCACACTCAGTTCATACGAACCCGGTTTTGCAGACAGTACAAATTCATTTCCCGGTGAGAAAGGTTTGTACGTCATTGATACGGATGGATCAGACTTTGAAGTCAGCGTTGCTTTGGTGACTTCCACTTTCGCATTCGTTTCCGAAGCAACCGTTCCGGATATCAAAGAAAGAAACGGGTGATCCGTTGTGTCCTGGTAAGTGATCCTGTAAATATCCCTGTCGCCCCAACCGCCTTCACGCCATGCCGCCACGTAAGCAGTTCTCTGATCGCCGGTCATGGAAAAGAAAAGATTGTCATCCGCATTGTTCACGGGGTAACCGATGTTCACCGGTTCACTCCAGCTTCCTGACGATTCATCATACACCGAACGGAACACATCGTAACCACCCATGCTGTTGTGCCCTTTCGAACTGAAGTAAAGTGTTTTTCCATCCATCGAAATAAACGGGGCATCCTCATCGTATTTGGTATTGATCGCGGCGCCGAGATTTGCCGGCGTTCCCCAATCTCCATTCTCTTTTCTTTTCGACATATAAAGATCGCTCTTCCCTTTTGAATCTTTCCTTTCACTCGCAAAATATAAAGTTGATCCGTCGAGCGAGATGCTTCCTGCCGATTCAATTTCTTTGGAGTTGATGACCGGGCTAAACAGCGTTGACTTCTGCCACGTCTTTCCTTTCAGTGTAGCATAGGCAAGGTCACCGGTTCCTTCCGAGTTATCGAAATAGGCAATGATCGTATTTCCATCGGCCGATAAGTTCACGGATTCTTCGTCCCACTCGCTGTTGAGCGCCGCTCCAACGCTTTTTGCTTTTGACCAGGTGGTGTCTTTCCAGTTTGTCCAAAACACGTCAGCGGAATACATTCCGAGGTCTTCGATGAATCCGCCCATGTTTCCTTTTCTTCTAGATGAAAACACCAGCGTTTTTCCGTCAGCGGAAACAAAAGGATTGTAATCGTCATACGAAGAATTAATTCCCTTGCCTAAATTTTCAAAAGTCACTTTCAGCGGATGAGCCGTTAACTCTTTTGCAGTCTCGCACATCTCTTCCTGGCGTTCTGCATCCGGAAAATCCTTGACGGGTTTGGAGTGTGTTCCTCCTTTGTAAACTTCAAATGCATTAATGGCATCATCCCATCGTTCGGCATACATGTAAGCAAGTCCGAAGAAGTACATGGATTCTTTTCTCGGATTTTTTGATTTGGCGGCTGCATCAAAATATTCCAGTGCTTTTGCTCTGTTGCCATTCGTCATGAGATAGCAATAGCCAAGACGAAAATTAATTTCAGCATTGTTCGGATCTGTTTTGATCAACTCCAGGTAACCCTTCAACGCGCCGTTGTAATTTTCGGTGTTGAAAAGAGTGGCTGCATCTTTTTTAACCGCCTTGGCCTCATCGGCAGTAAGCGTATGCTGCGTTTTGGTTCGTTGTGCCGTTGCATGGATCACTGAACACAACATCAATGAGCCTGCGACGAAAAATATTTTTCTCAGGAATTCCGGATGCTTCATTGGCAGATGAATGTCAGGTTAAACAGAAGTGAAAAATAAAAAAAAATAGTTCAGATAATCCTGTTCACATCAAATTGTTCGAGGTAATCGGCCACACGTCTCAGGAAACTGCCGCCGAGCGCTCCGTCCACCACGCGGTGATCGTAGGATAAGGAAAGGAACATCATGTGACGGATCCCGATGGTATCGCCTTGCGGAGTTTCGATCACAGCCGGTTTTTTCCGGATGGCGCCGGTGGCGAGGATGGCCACCTGCGGTTGGTTGATGATCGGTGTTCCCATCACATTGCCAAACGTTCCGACGTTGGTGAGTGTAAACGTTCCGTCCTGGATTTCTTCAGGCTTGAGTTTGTTGTTGCGTGCGCGGTTGGCCAGATCATTCACCATTTTCGTAAGACCGGTGAGATTGAGGTAATCTGCTTTTTTGATCACCGGAACAATCAGGTTGCCTGTCGGGAGAGCCGCAGCCATGCCGATGTTGATGTCTTTTTTGATGATGATCTTTGTTCCGTCAACGGAGACGTTGATCATCGGGAAATCCTTGATGGCTTTGATGACGGCTTCGATGAAAATAGGAGTGAAGGTGATTTTTTCCTTCTCTCGTTTTTCAAAATCATTTTTCACTTTGTCTCTCCATTTCACCATGTTGGTCACATCCACTTCTACAAATGAAGTGACGTGAGCAGACGTGTGTTTCGACATCACCATGTGATCGGCGATGAGTTTACGCATGCGGTCCATCTCGATGATTTCGACATGGCCGCTCACGGAAATAGCCGGAGAAGAAGGAGCAGTAGAAGGCACCGAAGGAGCCGCAACCGGCACCGAAGGAGCCGGCTGATAAGCCGGTTTTACTCGTTGTTCAAGGTGTTTGAGAAGATCCTGTTTGGTGACGCGGTCGTTCATGCCGGAACCTTTGATGGATTCCAGTTCAGCGATGCCGATACCTTCCTGCTTCGCGATGTTTCTCACCAACGGAGAATAAAATCTTCCGGAAGAAGAGGTGATAACAGTTGGTTCTGTATGAGCAGGAGTTGCAGCAACGGTTTCAGTAACCGGCTTTTCTGTTTTCCCATTTGATGAAGGAGAAGCCGTAACAACAGGCGCCGCAACAGGAATGCTTTCGGCTTTTTCATTTTCCGCGGTGATGAGTGCAATCACTTCGCCGACTTTCACCACCTGTCCTTCTGCGAACAGCCGTTTGGAAAGAATGCCGGAAGCAGGAGCCGGAATTTCCGAGTCCACTTTATCGGTGGCGATTTCCAGAACCGGTTCATCGGCTTCGATTTTATCGCCTTCTTTTTTTAACCACTTCAATATGGTTGCTTCGGCAACGCTTTCGCCCATTTTGGGCATGATCATCTGAACCATGAGAGTATGAGAATTAACCTTGAAAATTTAGAGGAGCAAAGGTAGAAATTATCCGGAAGGAAAAGACAGAGGTTGCGGATTTCGGAATGAATCTTTTAACTCACAATGACCACTTTTTTTAACACGCCCTTCCCAACTGCCGCAATCCCTTTCTCACAATATTCAAATCCACATTCACGTGGTAGTCCTTTGCATAAAGGGAGTTGAGGCGGTGGATGG
>JAPLDA010000092.1 GCA_026391945.1 Bacteroidota bacterium
TGGGGATGAGACGATTCGTTGGTTGGGAAGAAGGGAGACGATTAGACGATGGACGATAAGACCAATCAACTTTGATAAGACAGTGAGGGAAAAATCCTGAATGGTTTATTCCCGGGGAAACCCCTAAAGGGTTAATCAAATCTTTGATAAGCCCGGATAATAAAATAATATCGATGAGTTCATGAGCAGCGTGAAACCCGATAGGGGTTCATGCCTTCCTTAACCAATCTTCCCGTTCACCATTTCCAAAATTTCAATTTCCTTTTTCATTGCCGCATCCTGGATTTCTTTTCCTTTTTTTAAGATCTGTTCAGAAAATGTTTTATCGGTAAGGCCGGCTGCATTGATTTTTACATTGAGGTAGGCGCCCATCACGGCAGAACGTGCGCACAGAGCGCCAACGCCGGCATCACTCACGGAGTTCGGGTTTCCGGTCTCCGCCATGGCCTGGATGATTTCCATGGAAGCAAATGAAATCTCCATAACTTTGAACGGAATTTCTGTGGCATACTTCGTTGCCGCCTGTATCGCCGCCGTTCGGATTTTCTTTTCTTCGTCGTTCGATTTCGGAAGACCAAACGCATTCATGATTTTGTTGAAAGCGTTCGTATCTTCATCCACCATCTTCAAAAGCTGATCCTTCAGTTGTTGTCCGCGGTCGGCCCATTTCGAAAACTCTTCCCAGCGTTCGTCCCATCCTGTTTTATGAGAAGAAAGATTGGCAACCATCGTGGCCAATGATATTCCCAGTGAACCGATGTAAGCCGAAATGGAACCGCCGCCGGGAGCCGGAGATTCACTCGCTGTTTCATCAGCAAAATCCGCCAGCGACATGCTGATTAATTTATGCGACGACTGATCAGCAAGCATGTATTCAATGATGCGCTCTTCGGGTTTGAATGGAGTGAGTTCATCCAGTCCAAGCGATTTGATGGCCATCCTGATCAGCTCTTTTTCTGAAACACCGGTGGAACGTCTCTGTTTCTGCAAAAAATATTTCCCGGCGTCGAGCATGGCTTTTAAAGGAATCAATCCCACCAGTTCGGAGCCGGTTACGCGCATGCCTCTTGCATGAGCGCTTTTCACACATTCATCAAAGGCAATGTGAACAGGAGTGATGCTGATGTTCGTGAGGTTCATGCTCACCTGCGCGATTCCATATTCTTCGATGAACCAGCCGATGGCTTTCACCGATTTGCATGCTCCCGGTTGGATGACTTCTTCGCCTTTTGCATTTTTGATTTTTCTGCCGTTCTCGCGGACATCAAAAGCAACGGAGTTTGCACGGCGAACGGAAGTCGTATTGAGGTTGGCGTTGTATGCCACGAGGAAATCTCGCGCACCGATCACGGTTCCGCCGCTCTTTTCGGAAAATTCCGCCGGACCGAAATCAGGTTTCCATTCAGGCAGTTTTATTTTTTTGAAAAAACCTTCGTATTCACCGGCACGGATCACAGACAAATTTTTTCGTGCGGGATTACTTTGTGCGGATTCATAGAGGTAAACAGGAAGCTTCAGATCATTTCCGACCCTTGCAGCAAGTTTTTGAGCAAAGGCTGCTGTTTCGTCCATGGATATATTGGCAATTGGTATGAGGGGACAAACATCGGTAGCTCCCATGCGCGGATGTTCGCCGTGATGTTTGCTCATGTCGATGAGTTCGCAGGCTTTCTGAATGGCCCGGAAAGCCGCTTCAATCACAGGTTCCGGCGCGCCGACAAAAGTCACCACCGTTCTGTTCGTAGCTTTCCCGGGATCTACGTTTAACAGTTTTACTCCTTCTACGGATTCAATTTCATTCGTGATCTGCCTGATGATGTTCGGGTCAACGCCTTCACTGAAATTCGGAACACATTCGATAAGTTGATTCATGGATGTTGGTAATTGAGTATTGAGAACGAATAATTACTTTGGATCAGGATGTTTTGAGCTGGTTATTCCACGCATACGTATTTTTCTAACATCTAACTTCTGTTTTCTATCTTCCCATTGATGATGACTGTTTCAATCAAAGTATTTCCGAATGAGTATGGCAAATAAGCCAGCGATGGAATTTCTTTAGTGATGAACACATTCGCTTTCTTTCCTTTAGTAATGGTTCCGTGGGTTTTGCTGATTCCCATGGCATAAGCGGAGTTAATCGTCGCTGCGTTGATGGCTTCTTCCGGCGTGAGTTGGTATTGAATGCAGGCCAATGCAACCATGAGATTCATGTTTCCGGAAGGAGAACTACCGGGGTTGTAATCGCTGGCGATGGCAAGAGGCAAGCCGGCATCAATCATTTTCCTGGCAGGAGGGAAGGGGAGCTGTAAAAAAAACTGAGCGCCGGGAAGAATGGTCGGCATGGTCACGGAATTTTTCAACAGGGAAATATCCTTGTCATTGCAATATTCCAAATGATCAACGCTGATGGCTCCTGTTTCAACGCCGGCTTCAATGCCGCCGCTGTGGCTCAGTTGCTCGGCATGAACTTTTGGAAGAATGCCATATCCTTTTGCCGCTTCAAGAATACGGATGGTTTCAGCTTTTGTAAAATATCCTTCTTCACAAAACACATCGCAATAATCAGCTAATTTTTTTTCTGCAATTTCAGGAAGCATTTCGCTGATAAGAAGATCCATGTACTTTTCTTTATTGTCTTTGTATTCCAATGGAACGGCATGCGCTCCGAGAAAAGTAGATTGAATGGTGAGCGGATGATTTTTCTTCAGGCGACTGATCACATTCAACATTTTCAATTCGCTTGCTTTGTCCAAACCATAACCGCTTTTGATTTCCACGGCACCGGTTCCTTGCATCATGATTTCATTCAAACGGTTCCATGCGGATTCATACAATTCTTCTTCTGAAGCAGCTCTTAACTTATTGGCTGAATTTAAAATTCCACCTCCGCGATTCGCAATTTCCTGGTAGGAAAGTCCGTGCAGCCGATCCATAAATTCCTGTTCACGGCTGGATGCAAATACAAGATGCGTATGCGAATCCACCCAGCAAGGCAAAACAAATTTCCCGGATGCATCGATTTCTTCGGAGATCTGAGATCCGAAATCCGAAATCCGAAATTGTTCCATGGTTCCGAACTCTGAAATTTTATCATCGGAAATAATCAAAAAGGAATCGTCAAGGCAACCGACAGATGACATTTCCTTCCCGGAAAATATTTCTCTTCCTTTTTCTTCAATCCCGGCGAGAGATTTAATATTTTTTATCAGTAGTGACATGTTCCGAACTTCGTTGCCGAAATTAATCATTTGTTTATTACTGATCGACCTTTCTGAAAGAGGAAGGAAAATATTTTCTTCATGAATACAATGGTGTTAACAAACCACCGTTAATTACTCCGTTTATGATCTGATTAGTCCGTTTATATTTTAGGTAACTTGCGTCCTCTATGGCAGGAAATACATTTGGAAAAATCTTTCAGCTTACTACGTTTGGCGAATCGCATGGCAGCGCCATCGGCGGAGTTCTCGACGGATGCCCGGCAGGTTTAAAACTGGATTTGAATTTTATTCAGTCAGAATTGGATCGCAGGAAACCCGGACAATCAACCATCACGAGCCAGCGAAAGGAGAGCGATGCATTCGAAATACTTTCTGGCGTGTACGAAGGAATTACCTTAGGAACTCCCATTGCTTTTCTTTTCAGGAATGAAGATGACAAGCCGAGCGATTATGAAAATCTGAAAGACGTCTATCGTCCTTCGCATGCCGATTACGTGTATGACGCCAAGTATGGCATCCGCGATTACCGCGGCGGCGGCAGATCTTCAGCACGCGAAACGGGAGCAAGGGTTTTCGCCGGTGCCATTGCGAAACAACTTCTTGGAACTGAAAAAATTTCCATCCGTGCTTATGTTTCGCAGGTCGGAAAAATAAAATTGGAAAAAGAATATACTGAGTTGAACCTGGATAAATCCGAAACGAACATGGTAAGATGTCCGGACGAAACGGTTGCCGGAAAAATGATTCAGCAGATCGAAGAAGCAAAAAAAGGAGGAGATACGGTGGGAGGAGTGATCACCTGCGTGATTCAAAATGTTCCTGTTGGTTTGGGTGAACCGGTATTCGATAAACTTCATGCTGATCTCGCCAAAGCGGTGATGAGCATCAACGCTGCACACGGTTTTGAATACGGCAGCGGTTTTGAAGGAGCGGCGATGAAAGGATCGGAACACAACGACATCATGCTGGCAAGAGAAGGAAAGAATAAACTTGTCACGAAGACCAATCATTCAGGAGGAATCCTCGGCGGAATTTCCAACGGCATGGATATTTGTTTCCGCGTGGCCTTCAAACCGGTTTCCACGCTGATGATGAATCAGCAAACGATCGACAGTTCAGGAAACGCCGTCGGGCTGAAAGGCAAAGGACGACATGATCCATGCGTGGTTCCCCGCGCTGTTCCTATTGTTGAAGCGATGGCGGCGTTGGTTCTTGCCGATCATTTTTTCCGAAATATAAATTCGAAACTAAAAACTTAATGAACCTCTGTGTTCTCCGTGCCTACGTGGTGAAAAAAATGCAACCACGGAGGCACGGAGGGCACGGAGAAAAAAAATAAACTCATGAAAAAAATAGTCAAATGGCTCGGCATCATCGTTCTTGTTCTTCTCATCCTGATGATTTCTCTACCGTATTTTTTCAAGGACAAAATCGTTGCAAAGATCAAGGAGGAAGCCAATAAAACACTGAATGCAAAATTCGACTTTGGCGATTTCAGCATGTCTCTCATCAAACACTTTCCGAACTTCTCAATGGAGATTGATAACCTCAGCATCATCAACAAAGAACCTTTTGCAGGCGATACGCTCCTCTATTCCAAATCTGTTTCCGTGACGGTGGATTTGATGAGTGTGATCAGCGGAAGCCAGGTGAAAATAAAATCCGTTTCGCTGAATTCCCCGGTGATGAATTTCCTCGTTACCAAAGAAGGCAAACCGAACTGGGACATCATGAAACCTTCTCCTGCTGCGGAGAAAAGGGAAGCGGAGAAACCATCTTCCTTTAAAGCAACACTTCAAAAGTATTCGGTGGAAAACGGAAGGGTGAAGTACGACGATCAATCGCTCGGTTTCTTTTTACTGCTCGACCAGTTCAATCACACCGGCAAAGGAGATTTTACACAGGATTTATTTACACTCTCCACCAAAACAGATTGCAAGGAGCTGAGTCTTGCGTATGGAGGAATCAGGTATGTGAACCGCTCAAAGACAGCCATTGACGCTGATCTCGACATGGACATGAAAAAATTCAAGTTCACGTTCAAAGACAATAAAATTTTGCTGAACGAACTCGAACTCGGATTCAGCGGATGGCTGGCCATGCCTGACACGAACATCGACATGGATCTGAAATTCTCAGCGGCAAAATCCGATTTTAAAAATTTTATCTCTTTAATCCCTGCTGTTTACTCTTCGAGTTTTAAAGACGTGAAAGCTTCCGGTAAAATGTCGCTGGAAGGATGGACCAAAGGACGTTTCAATGCGAAGTCGATGCCCGGTTTTGGCATGACGTTGAACATCGACAACGGAGCATTCAAGTATCCGTCACTGCCGGCTGATGTGAAAAATGTTTTTGTGAATTTCAACGTCAGCAATCCCGATGGAATCATGGATCATACCGTCATCAACCTTTCTAAAATGCATGTGGAACTTGCCGGTGATCCGTTTGATGCACGGTTGCTTTTGAAAACGCCGATGAGTGATCCGGATATTGATGCGGCTTTCAAAGGGAAGATCGACCTGAACGGAATTCAAAAAATTGTTCCGCTCGAAAAAGGAACAACGCTTTCAGGAGTCATCACTTCCGATCTTGCTGCAAAGGGAAAATATTCGTCGATTAAAAATCAGAAGTACGAGCAGTTTTCCGCCAGCGGATCGTTGAATGTCGCCGACATGAATTATTCTTCCGGAAGTTTAAAGCAGCCGGTGAACCTGAAGCAACTCAGTCTTTCTTTTAATCCAAAGTTGGTTGCCTTAAATGCATTCATTATGAAGGCCGGTAAAACAGATATTTCGGCAACGGGTTCACTCGAGAATTTTATTCCGTATGCTTTGAAAGGAGAAACGCTGAAAGGTGTGTTGAAAATGAATTCGTCAAAGATTGACCTGAACGAATGGATGAGTGCTGACGAGGGAACCACTACTTCGAGACCGGATACCTCTGCGATGACGGCTCCTGAAATCCCAGCTAACATTGACTTTACGATGACGTCAGCGATTGGAACATTGCTCTATGAAAACATCACGATGACGAATTGTTCGGGCGCCATCATCATCCGGAACAAAGCCATCAACATGAGCGATCTTAAAATGAACATGCTTGACGGAAGCATGGTGATGAACGGAGGATACAATTCAACCAACCCGAAAAAACCGGGAATCAGTTTTGATCTTGCCATTACCAATTTTGATATTCAGAAAACCGCCACTACGTTCAACACCGTTGAAAAGATGGCGCCGATTGCAAAAAACTGTTCGGGAAAATTTTCCTGCAAGATGAATGTGAAAGGCGATCTCGACGGTAAATTAAATCCTGTGATACCATCTTTGTTTGGCAGCGGCAACCTGAACACTTCGCAAATCACTATTCAGAATTTCCCAGCCACTACAAAAATTGCTGATGCCTTGAAGATGCCGTCACTGAAAAAACTCGACATACCGAAAACCAATCTCACGTTCAAATTCGCCAATGGAAGAGTGTACGTGGATCCGTTTGACGTGACCATGAATGGTTTCAAAGCCACCATTGCAGGAAGTAATGGTTTTGACCAGACGATTGACTATACGATGAACGTGATGATACCTCGTTCTTCGTTCGGAGGTCCGGCCAATTCGGTTTTGAACGGTTTGCTTTCGCAGGCAAACAACAAGGGGGCGAATGTGAGTGTCGGTGACAATGTTCCGGTGGCTTTGAAGATAGGAGGAACGAACACCAACCCAACCGTTGGAACCGACCTGAACAAGCAGGGAGCGAAAGCGATGTCAGATTTAAAAGCGGCAGCAGCAGCAGAGTTCGATAAGAAGAAATCGGAAGCCGAAGCAAAAGCCAAAGCGGAAGTTGATAAACTGAAATCGGAAGCGCAGGCAAAAGCCAATGCAGAAGCCGATCGTTTGAAGAAACAGGTTTCCGACAGTTTGAAAAAAGCAGCCGGTGACAAAGCGAAGAATGTGCTGGACCAGTTTAATCCGTTTAAGAAGAAATAATGTCGGCGGGCTGAAGTATTTCAGTAAAATTTTGTCAATGAATTTTTATGAAGAAACCCTACGCCCGTTTTTTTGAATTTGAAAAATATTTCTTTTTCGGGTTAATCGTTTTGCATGTACTTCCCGTTTTTTCTTTGTCGTACTACGTCACTCACGACGGGCCGGCGCACCTGTATAACTCCAACCTGGTGAGCCAACTGTTATTTTCCAAATCATCTCCCGCGGCGGTTTTTTTTCAGTTTACTCCGGAGGTGGTTCCGAACTGGATGGGGCACCTGCTTCTTGGATTTTTTAATTTCTTTCTTCCGGCTTCTGTTGCAGAGAAAATATTTTTGACTTTATATATAGTTTTATTGCCGCTTGCATTCAGGAAACTGGTTCTTTCTATTAATGAGAAGGGTGTGTGGGCAAGCTATTTTATTTTTCCGTTCATTCAGTCATTCACTTTTCATATCGGCTTTTATAGTTTCAGCATTGGAATTTGTGTGTTGCTTTTTGTATTGGCCTGGTGGAATAAGAACAAAGAGATGAACAGCCCGAAGAAAATGATGGTGCTGATGGCTGCCATGCTCGTTCTTTATTTTTCGCACCTGTTTGTTTTTTTGACAGCCTTCCTTTGTATCATAGGGCTGATGGTGTGGGAACAATTTCTTGAAAGCAGATTTTCTATAAAATCTTTTTTTACGGATAAAAAATTTCTAAAAAGAATGCTGTTATTTTTTCTCAGTGCAATGGTACCGTTGCTGTTGACCATGTTTTTTTTATTCCAACAATCTGCGCCTTCGCATTTCACGATGCCCAACAGGGCGTATGTTGCAGAATGGTTCAGTGATGTGAGGCCGTTGATTTCGCTCGACTACACAGCGGAAAAAGTTTTTGCAAAGCCTTTGTTTTATGTTTATACAATCGTCTTTATTTCAGCCGTAGCCGGAAAAATTAAGAGCCGCAAAAAGAAATCTAAAAGTTTTATTGAATCAAGCGATGCCTGGCTGATTTTTTCAGTGATCATGCTCCTGGCATTCTTCTTTGTCCCCGATGACATGGCCTCCGGAGGCGTGATCGGCATTCGTTTCTGCCTGATGAGTTATTTATTTCTATTTCTTTTCATGGCGGCATACAGCCGGAATGTATTTCTTGTTTCCTGTGCAATGGCTTCGGTGATCGTATCCTTTTTGCTGATGCAGGAACGTTATCCTTCATTAAAATCTCTTTCGGATGAAGCCGGTGATTTTGCATCGTGTGCAAACTACATGAAAAACGGCAGTACGCTTCTTCCGTTAAATTATTCCGATAACTGGATGCTGAATAACATGGCTGATTATATCGGCGCTGAAAAAGAAATTATCGTGCTGGATAATTACGAAGCTTCACAGGTTCATTTTCCTATGCAGTGGAAGAAGGGAAACAATCCTTACCAGATTGTGGGAAACTTCGGTACGAGCAACCGTCCATGTGTTGAACTGGCGAAGTTAAAACGAGTCACCGGTGTGGACATTGATTATGTTTTGCTCATGGATCAACCTGCTGAGTTAAACGATTCATGTACATCAACTATAGGTAAGCAATTGAGTGAGCAATATGACCTGTTGTACTCCACTCCCGGTAAACACGGGAAGTTGTACCAGCTAAAAACCAGGCGCGGTGAAAGACGATAACCCTGTTTACACGGAAATTTTTTTCAGAATGGCTGATGTTGCCTGGAATAAATTTAATTTTGTCCTCAGACGAATCAATTTGTAAATGTTCTGTTTCATTATGAAAAAACTGGCTGGGTTTACTTTCCTCATGCTTCTTGTTCAGTGGTCGGATGCCCAGCAAACCGATTGCCCGGAATCGCAGAATAAAAAGGCGGTGAAAAATTTCAAAGAAGCAACGGATCTTTTTAAAGCCCGGAAATATTCTGATGCCATTCCACTCGTCACCAGGGCGATTGACGAGGATCCTGAATTTGCCGATGCATACCTTCTCCAGGGAAACATCGGACTGAAAAAGCACAACGATAAAATCATGGAACAAAGTTTTCTCAAAGTGATTGAACTTTGTCCGGACCTGGAACCTGAAGTTTATTTTCAGCTTGGCTGGTTTTATTTTGACATGAAGAAATACAGCGATGCTGAAAAGCACCTCAATAAGTTTTTGACATTCGATAAAATCCAGGAAGTGCATGCGGTTAAAGCTGAAAATCTTTTAGCGAAAGCGAAACTGATTTCTCATCCCGTTCCTTTTGATCCGCAGCCCGTTCCCGGCATTTCCACGCCCGACCCGGAATACCTTCCATATATATCTCCTGATAATGAAATGGCGTTCTTCACACGGCGCTATGAACAAAGAGACCGGAACATGCTCGTTCCCGCCAGCGTGGAGAAATTCATGTATTCGGTGAGAACAAACGGATCGTTTGACAAAGGAAATCCCATGCCGCTTCCGTTCAACCAGTTCAACAGCAACAACGAAGGCGGAGCGACCATTACGGTCGACAACAAGCATCTTTATTTTACGGTAAATAAAAATGGCAATTTTGATATCTGCGGTTCCGATAACATGGATACGTACTGGAGTGATATCTATAACCTCGGCCCGAATGTGAATGATCCGAAGCAATGGGATGCGCAACCGTCAGTAACGCCGGACGGAAACACACTTTATTTTGCCAGTTCACGTGATTCCCTTTCCGGTATCGATATTTATGTGACGCATAAAAATGCAGAAGGAAAATGGTCGAAGGCAAAAAAACTTCCTTCGCCTATCAATACAAATGGTAACGATAAATGCCCGTTCATCCACAGCGATGCAAAGACGTTGTATTTTTCTTCCGACAGTCTTCCCGGTTTGGGCGGTTATGATATTTTCATGAGCCGCCTCGGAGATGACGGCAAATGGAGCCAGCCGAAAAATCTCGGTTACCCGATCAACACCGAAGCGGATGAGGTTGGATTTTTTGTGAGTACCGACGGGAAGACCGGTTATTTTGCTTCCAATAAAATCCAGGGAGCGGGAGGGTTTGATATTTATTCGTTCGACCTGTACCCGGAAGCAAGGCCTCAGAAGGTGTACCTGCAGAAGGGAAAATTATCGGTCGACAATGAAGACTTGCCGGTTTCAGCAACCATCGAGGTCAGGAATACGGTGACCAAACAAATGTCGAAGATCGATGTGGATTCGGTGACCGGGAAATATGCTTTTGTCGTGAACTTTGAAAATGATTTGCTGATGACGGTGAAGAAAAACGGGTATGCCTTCGAATCGCAATACCTGTCAGCGAAAGATACTTCCATCGTTCGACCGGTGAAACAGGACATCACGCTGAAAGAAATAAAAGTGGGAGGACAATATCCGTTGAATGATATTTTATTTGCCACCAATTCTTTTGACATCAACGATACGATCAAGACGGTGCTGGAAAACTTCGTGGAATTTTTAAATGAAAACCCGGATATGCACGTGGACATCAACGGCCATACCGACAATGTCGGCGACCACCTGAGCAACATGGCTCTTTCGACTAACCGGGCGCGAACGGTTTATGATTTCCTGCTGAGCAAACGGATCAACAAATCAAGATTATCCTTCAAAGGATTCGGTGAAACCAAACCGGTGGCTTCTAACGATACCGAGGAAGGCAAGGCGAAGAACAGGAGAACCGTTTTTGTTGTGACCGCCAATTGAGAAAATGAATCAAGCCATGGTGAACGGTACTGTATCCATCGTTTTTTTTGAAGACGATCCGTCATCTCTGAAACCGCTCTTCAAATCCCTGAACCATGAATGGCTCAACAAATATTTTTTTGTGACGAAGGAAGACGACCTTATTCTTGATTACCCCGAAAAAATTATCCGTGACGGCGGTTGTGTCTTGTTTGTAAAAATGGATTCTGAAATTGTCGGTACCTGTGCATTGATGAAAGAAGAAGGGGATGAATACAGCGTTGCAAAAATGGCAGTGACAGAAAAAGCGCAGGGGAAAAAAATCGGCCGCGTGCTGATGCAAGCCATCATTGATGAAGCAAGAAGGATGGGAGCGAAGTTCATTTCACTGGACACTGCCAAGCAACTGGAAGCAGCCATTGCTCTTTACAAAAAGTTCGGATTTGTACAGACAACTGCGGAAGGTTTTCATTCTAAGTTTGGAAGAAGAACTTTTCGGATGGAATTAATCCTGGAGCACAGCTGACAAGGTAGAAAGCGTCGCAGGCTAAGTATTTCGGACTTGCGCCAAATAATAATTTGTTCAGTTAAACCGGAAGAAAAAGAAAGCAACGGCAGCCCATTGTTTCTTTACTTCTTTTGCATAACCGATCGTACTATGGCTGCTGTTCTCCACCGTTCCGTCTTTTCTCACATAGCCAATCGTGCTATGGCTGCTGTTTTCCACGGTGCCGTCATCTTTTACATACCCCACCGTGCTGTGGCTTGAATTCTCAATCGTGCCGTTATCCCTGATGTAGCCAATCGTACTGTGACTGCTGTTCTCGATGGTACCATCCTTCCTGATATAGCCTGAGGTACTGTGGCTTGAGTTTTCAATGGTGCCGTCACTTTTGATGTAACCGGTCGTAGAATGGCTGCTGTTTTCAATCGTTTGAGACCGCAACATTCCCATGCCGGTGAAAAACAAAAAGCAAAAGAGTACTATATTTATTTTCATGACTCCGGGAGATAAATTCAGGATTTGCTTTTCAGTTCTCTGATCCACTCAACAGCTTCTTCCACGGTTGTAAAATAACCGGTTTTAATTTTGTGGTCATCGTATTCGGTTACAATTTTTTTAATCGTAAGTTCATTGAAGGTGTTGGCTGAAACTACCAGCGCTTCATGGCTGAACCCGGCGTTGAGCGCACGCGGATACCAGTCATCAACAATCCATTTCTGATCGTCGCTGGCAATGATTTTCATGTCACGCGCATCGGCCAGCACGATACCTGTCTTTTTTATCTGCATGAGTTCAATGATACTGTCCAGGATTTTATGCAACTCATCCCCGGAAACATAAATTCCGTTCCATCGGGTTTGCACCACATGAAGTTCTTTGTTGTAATAAATAATGCATTCTACACTCGTGAAAAATAATTCCAATGGGTTCATTGCAAAACAGGTTGGAGATTAAAAAAGAGTTGATGTAGATTATCACTGGTAAAAATAACTTTTTTTCTCACTTGATCCTAAAAGACAAACGCACCATCCGTCATTTTCTTAATTTAAACTCCTAAATCCCTTAATCTCTTCTCCTAAAAGGAATGATACGTTTGACTAAAATTTAATTAACACTATGAAAAATCAAATGACAACCATTACTTCCAAAGCCATTAAATCAATGGCAGGTTTACTTGTATTACTCCTGCTGTCTGTGAATTCCTATTCACAGATGATGAGCTGCAATGCTCATTTCTATCACCAGAATCATTTTGCCGATGTCTATTTCAGCGGTACGTTCAACCCGATGGGAACTGCGTATGCCTGGGACTTTGGTGATGGTTCCACTTCCTCCAGCATGAGCGGTGTTCATACCTATGCAGCAGCCGGAGCGTATTATGTATGCCTGACCGTTACCCGCGCCGATTCTGCCGGAACGGTGTTGTGTACGGCTACCTGGTGCGACAGCATTCATGTGATGTTGCCGCCGCCACCACCGCCGCCTGTTTGTGATGCTCATTTCACTCATCACCATGCTGGAATGACAGGAGCAATTGATTTTGATCCCGCCCAGCAGGCACCCGGAACCACGTATGCATGGGATTATGGAGACGGAAGCACGTCATCCGTGATGGATACCACCCACGCTTATGCCCAGCCCGGAACTTACTATGCATGCCTCACCGTTACGAGGAATGACACTGCCGGTAATGTACTTTGCACGGCCACCTGGTGCGACAGCGTACATGTAGCTACTGTTCCTCCTCCGCCACCACTGGTTTGCAATGCTCACTTCATGCATTACAGGCACAACGGTTCATCCGTTCATTTCTTCGGAACGCACAATCCACAGGGAACCACGTATGCATGGGATTTAGGAGACGGAACAACTTCCGCCACTGCGAATTTCTCTCATACCTATGCACAGTCGGGAACGTATTATGTTTGCCTTACCGTTACAAACGCCGACACGTTAGGAAACATACTGTGTACAGCCACCTGGTGCGACAGCGTGCGCATACCGCCGCCGCCGCCATTGTGCAATGCGCATTTCTCATCATGGCATCGCGGACATAACCTGAATGTACATTTCGATTCAGCTCACAACCCGTCGAATGCTACGTATGCCTGGGATTTCGGTGATGGCTCCACTTCAACTGCTCAGGATCCGGCTTATGCTTATGCTCTCCCGGGAACCTACTATGCATGCCTCACCGTTACGAATACGGATTCAACCGGAAATGTAATTTGTACGGCCACCTGGTGCGACAGCGTGCATGTGGATACCGTTCATGTTTGCAATCATCCGCATACTTGCTGGAGAAACGGAATCAACGGAGCGGCTAACCAGGGAACTGCCATGGTGTATCCAAACCCGATGACTGAAAATGCCGTACTTCACATCGCCAATACAACAGGGAATGTTTCTTTCAGAGTTTTTGAAAGTACGGGACGGTTGATGGTTTCAAAAGACAATCTGACCAATGGTGATTTTGAAATCAGCAAGAAGGAACTTGGTTCAGGCTTGTATTTCTACCAGGTTATTGACAACAACGGAAATGTGTTAAAAGGTAAATTGATCGTTCAGTAAACGGATTAATAGAGAATAAACAAAGATGAAACTGCCCCGGAATTTCCGGGGCAGTTTTTTTTTGTCGAATTTTTTTAATCTGTTTTCACGCTCTGTCTTTCAAAAATATTTTTTTTTGGTGGAGACCACCAGCCCATTTCGGGACATTTTTTTTAAAATGATTTGTTAGAATATAGCCATATTTTATACTAATTAAGGTGATTGTTATTTTTTCGTAGTTTATAAATGACCAAAAAGGTATGTTACCAAACCGTGTATTTTGTCCTTTTTATTTTAGAATTGGCACTCCACCCTTACCCCATTGATTTATGAAGTTATCGGTTACCATTAATTAGTTCTAACTTTTAAAAAAAACAAATTATGAAAACAACATTGATGTATTTAAGCATGCTTGTATTAGTGATTCAGGTAAAGGCTCAATCAATTGTTCATAGTCGAACTGTTTCTTCAGCGCAAATTTCTGCAGTGAAGGAATCTCCTTCAGTAAGAAAATCAGCAGGTAAAAAATGTATTGCTGCAAACAATGTTTCGCATAAGGAAACTTTGAATTCGAGGATTGTTGTTACACCCAATCCTTCTTCCGATTTTTTTAAATTGAAAATGAAAATTTATGAAAAGGGATCTGCAATTATCCAATTATTTAATTGCGAGGGCAGATTGATTCAGTCAAAAACAATTCTATTGACTGGTGAAGTCATAGCAGAAACATTGCTTGATGCAAGAGAACTTGAACAGGGTGTTTATATTCTCAGAACTACCTGTATTCAGGATGTCTCACACTCACAAGTGATCAATACAAACAAAATTATCAAACTCTAACCACTCAAAAAAAGTATTACTATGAAAAAAATACAATTAATTTTCGCATATTTGTTAGTAGCAATGGCTGCGAACTCACAAAATAATACGGTTTACCAGCATGTTCCTTCGAACATTGCCTATGAAGCAACTGCTTTCGATGCACTTCAAAAGCCTTTGGTGAACCAGAATATTACCTTACGGCTGAGCATCCTGATTGGTTCGATTACCGGTTCTATAGAATGGCAGGAAATTGATTCTGTTACAACAAGTGAAACAGGATATTTTGAAGTTAAAATTGGTCAGGGTACATGGGTTGGCGGCAGCCAAACAGATTTCAAAGCGATAGACTGGGGAGCGGGAGAACATTTTCTTGAAGTTGAAATGGACGCTACCGGTGGAAATAATTTTGGTGATGCAGCTACTGATAAATTTTGCTCCGTACCGTATGCTTTCAGGAGCGCAGTGTCAGATAGTTTAAGCGGACTTTCTAAA
>JAPLDA010000040.1 GCA_026391945.1 Bacteroidota bacterium
AA
Organism: Bacteroidota bacterium; assembly: GCA_026391945.1. Classification (GTDB taxonomy): domain Bacteria; phylum Bacteroidota; class Bacteroidia; order AKYH767-A; family 2013-40CM-41-45; genus JAPLDA01. The sequence continues at coordinate 3 of JAPLDA010000040.1, forward strand.
AAAATACCGGAGTTACCGTGAGCATCCTGACCTGGCAGCTGCTGAATTTCAATTTCCATGCTCACGTTTGTATGTTCTTCCGGAAGGCGGTTCCAATGAACTGGCTGTTGCCGGCTGCAGGGAAATATGTGACGACATCCCGGCCGATGCTGATTACATCTGTTGTGATTGCGGCACCGGAGCCACGCTTGCCGGAATCGTTTCGGGACTGAAAGATCACCAGCAAGCCATTGGCATTGCCGTTCTGAAAGCCAATGATTTTTTAGAAAGAACCGTGGAGAAATTCAACGGTCAAAAAAATAATTTCCAGGTCATTCATGATTATCATTTCGGCGGATATGCAAAGTCGAACAACGAACTGGAAGATTTTTGCAGATGGATGACCACAAACAAAAACATTCCCGTGGAACCGGTCTATACGGGAAAATTATTCTTCGCCGTTTACGATCTCATCCGGAAAGATTTTTTTAGAAAAAATTCAACCCTCGTCATTGTTCACACCGGCGGAGTCATTGATTTCAATCCATCTCTTCAAGCGAATAATGGGATGAATGAATCCCCGGAAACTGGCAAGCAACCTCAACCTGGCTTTTCAGGATGATTTTTTTAAAATCCGATAAACCTTACCGTTTTTCCTTCGTAATAAAATACGTCTCAATAATTCCAGTTCACTGATCGTTAATATTGTCTATGAAAATCAGAAGTTTCATCTTTTATACCCTTTTGTTCATTCCCGTGATCACGTTCTCCCGCGGAAATTCAACCCGCGTGACCCGTGAAGAATACATTGCTCAACACAAAGAGGATGCGGTTAAAGACATGAAAAAAACAGGCGTTCCTGCCAGCATCACCCTCGCGCAAGCCCTTCTTGAATCAGAAGACGGCAACAGCGTGCTGGCCACTGAAGCCAATAATCATTTTGGAATCAAGTGCGCCGAGTGGACCGGCGATACCTACACGAAAGACGACGATAAAAAAGATGAGTGTTTCCGGAAATATCATTCGGTGCTTGAGTCCTTCGATGATCATTCCAATTTTTTAAGGACACGCGACCGGTATGCTTCATTGTTTAAACTGAAAATCACCGATTACAAAGGTTGGGCAAAAGGGCTGAAGAAGGCAGGCTATGCCACCAACCCGGAATATGCCGCACGTCTTGTTAAAATCATTGAAGACAACCAGCTCCATTTGCTCGACGAAGGAAAAAATCTTCCTGCTTCCCCGGTGGCTTCGGCTCCTGTTGTCCCGGAAGTGATTTCAACGCCTGTTCCTGTTGCCGCCACAGAAACAAAAAACAAAAAGCCGGAAAAAAAGATTTCTTCGTCTTACCCCAATGAAGTGGACATTTTCGAAAAGCGGAAAATCTATGACAACAACGGAGTGGAATATGTGCTGGCGAAGAAAGGCGACACGTTCAAAAGTTTATCAAAAGAACTCGAACTCGGGTTGTGGCAATTGCCGAAGTACAATGAAATGGAAGATGGCAGCCCGATCAGTGAAGGACAAATCATTTACATCAAGCCAAAGAAAAGCGAAACGTCAAAAGCGTATTACGTGGCAAAGGATGGCGACACCATTCATTCCATTTCACAGGAACTGGGAATCAAATCAAAGTATATTTACAAATGGAATAACTTTTCGAAAGACCAGGAAGTTCAATCCGGCCAGCGAATCCTTCTGCAGAAACAAAAAAGTTAATTTGGTTTTTTCGGCGACAACTTTTCAGAATTCAATTTTTACGATGTGGAAATTATTTTCGCGGTAAGCGGGCAACAACAGCGTTTCCGAATCGATTTGTTTGGCCGACCTCGCTACCACCGAAATATTTTTCACTTCATTAAAAAGAACATCGGTGTTTTGTTTACCGGTTCCGTCGATGCTGGTGATGAGCACCGACGATTCCTGTTCAACATATTTATTGTAGATGCAGAAAATCTTTCCGCCGGCGACACAGGATGAATAGGAAGAAGAATAACCCGCATCATCGGTTGAATTCTGATCCTTGGAAACTGAATTACCAAACAAAATACTTCCATCGGGATTCACGGACAAGACGATGACGTTCCCGAAATGATAATAGCGATGAGAGATGTAGGTCTGCGTGTAGTAATCCCAATACGAGCTGCTGGTTTCATAATATGATTCCGCAACGATGGCGGCTCCGCCGTCCTTACGTAGAATGAGCCGGTCGATGGAATAATTCATCAGCTCCCTGTTGTTGTTTTCTTTTCTTTCACCGAGGAACTTCGACAGGAATGACGAGCTGAACGGAGAACTCTTCATGGCAGACTGAAACACGCTGTCTTCATTCACCGAATAATAAAAAACACCGGCCGTTGAATACGTTGTTTTGTCGGAATAAAAACCGGCCACCACTACTTTTTTATTCAGGTTATCGGCGGCGATTCCGGCATCCGTAAGAAACTTATCATCCATCCTCACATCGGAAGATGTCACTGCATCGTGATCATGATGATAAGAATAGAGCTGGTAAAAACTTTCATTCGGCGCTTTCACCTTTTTTTCGGTGACGTACCGCATCCCAAGCAGGAAAAAATTTCCTTCATCGGTGAGGACAAAATCAAGCGGGTTAAAATGTTTTGCGTTCAACGGAACAGCAATATTTTTCCGGTAAACAATGGCGAGGCAGGTATCCATGACGATGGCTTCGTACTCCTGCTCTTCCTTGTTGCTGACGGATATTTTCCTGAAAGCACAAACCGCTTTCGACTGGTCGTGTGAAACAACGACATCCGGTTTACTGTCATCATTTATTTTTTCAACCGACAACGAATCAAGCAAAACCGGTTCATCTTCATACACTCCTTTGTGGTTGATGTACTGCGCAAACAGACTGTACTTTTTATTTTTTTTTCCGACCAATGAAGAAACGATCAGTACTTTGCTGTTAAACATCTGAACGGTGGTGATTTTTGCCTCGGGTACCGATGCAGCAAGTTGCTGGTACCACTTCAGGTTCATGTCCAGGTCAAAATACTGCAGCGCATACCGCCTGTTACGGAAACCCGAATGATCGCGGCTATCGGCGAGGGAAAGGTTGCTCCGTAAAACATAAAAACCATCGTCATCGGTGCCGATGATTTTCATGTACTGCATTTTCTTGTCGTCGTTTAATGGTGCAGACCACTTCACACTTTGCGCAGGAAGATGTACCGGGAATAACACCGGGAACCAAAAAATGAACGTCAGAATATTTTTAAGGCTGCGGATTTTCACGTTGCCAAAGGTCGTTAACTTAATTAACAATCAAATCTACGAATACGAATCATTACGAATGTACGAATGAACGCATCCGTAGATTCGTATACATCAATTTAGGACAAAATAAAACACTAACAAAACTCAAGTAAAGTTTTAGTTTGATTTTTTTCGCACAAAGACGCAAAGACGCAAAGATTTCTTCGCGTTCTTTGCGTCTTTGCGTCTTTGCGCGAACCATTTTGACAATTTTTCTGATGAGTTGCTCTTCAGCATTGCTCACTTCCTCTTCAAATTTCAGGAACAAAAACAGAATAAGTACCAACTATTTTTGTCCACATAGCCATCAAAAGAGAAAAGAGTCCGGTATCACATCTTTACAATTCTTTGCTGAAAGATGCCCCGGACTGTTTTAACCCGGATGAAATAAATACCGGGACGGATACCTGACAAATCAAGTTTGGCCTGATGCAACTGATCAGTTTTTTGAATCAACAACTCCTGCCCGACAACATCAAACAATTCAACATCTTCAATACCGGCAGAGACCTGGTCAGCTTCCACGATCAATTCATTGCCGGCGGGGTTTGGAAATACATGAATGAATGAATTTCCATTCGTCAGTTCATTGGTTGAAAGTGTCACATTGTGAGTCACCGAATTGTTGGCTGACAGAATCCACAAGTCATCATTGAATGTAGCCGTGGAAGCCGTGAAATTCAATGTGGCACTGAATACCTGTCCGGAGAACGTATGATTGAACACGATCATCGTATCATGTCCGACTGCATGAAAATAAACCGGCACGGGCATTTCGAAGAATGAAACAGAAGCATGAGATTGCGTTTGATTGATCTTCACCATCACATTGCTTCCGGTTTGATTCCATTCCACCTGGTAAGACGGATAGCCCTGGTTGTAATACCACTGGTTAAAAAAATTCGTGAGGTTTTGTCCGCTTACGTTCTCGAGATGATTTTTCAGGTCAGGAGTTTTGGCATAACCATACGCCAGCGCCGGATCGTTCAGGTAATTCCGTAACGACTGGTAAAACATCGTATCACCCATTTTCCAGCGCAGCATGTGAAGCACGTACGCGCCCTTATCATACGAAAGACGGCTGCTGAAAATCCTGTTTTCATTGGTGGTATCCGAACACATCACAGAACCACCGGGAGAACTTGTAATGTGAGCGATGGCATTTGCTTTCCAGGTATACCAATTGGATGGAAAAAGATATTCTTCCGTAAGCGCTTCCAGGTAGGTTGCAAAACCTTCGTTCAGCCAGATGTCCTGCCAGCTTCCGCAAGTCACTTTGTCGCCGAACCACTGGTGCGCACATTCATGAGCAATTAACTCGTGAGAAAAATCGGTAACGAAACTCATCGTCTGATGTTCCATTCCTCCGCCCCAGCCGAATTCGCAATGACCATATTTTTCATTCGAGAAAGGATACAGAATGGTTAGACTATCATAGAGAGAAATCACATTGAGGATATCAGGCGTCTGCGAACGGGCCGTAGCCGAATCTTCCGGGTACACATAATTCAATATATCGAGTGTGTCGGTCGCACTCAATGGAAGGGATTCATGATAGACAGAAAAATTGGTGACGGCAATGGCAACGAGGTAGGCGGCGATCGGGTAATGACTTTGCCAGTGATACGTTTTGTTCGCGCCGTTTTGTGTTTCAGAAATTAATAATCCGTTGCTCGCAACGCGGTTTGTCTGCGGAACGGTAACGATGACATCGATCGAATCTACTTTATCGTTCAGACTTTGTTTGCATGGCCACCAGTCCTTCGCACCAAACGGTTCCGACAAGGTCCAGATCACCGGCGTTCCGTTATGCGTGGATTGAATGAATGAACCGAAGCCGCTTCCCGCCGGGGTTCCGTGGTAATACACGGAAACGGAATCCAGCGTGTTCATGGCGATGATTGCTGAAAGAGGTATCTGCAATGCATTGCCGGCAACCTGGCTGAATGAATTTGTTATTCCATGATAATGCACCGAATCCACCACGAGCTGGTTGGTCAGGTCAAAATCAATTTCACTGAACGTGGAAGTAACGGGAACAAAATAAGAAGTGATACATCCCTGGATGGCATTGATGTTTGGGTTGACCTGCCATTCGAAGCGGTGGTATTTCAAATCATAATTATCAGGAACGGTTGATACGAGATTCCCACTGATGAAACGATGGGCTTTCATTTCTATGTTGGCAATCTCGTCCAGGCGACTGCTTACCTTTTCTGATTGTCCGAAACTGATCGTTGAGATCAGCAATGAATAAATAAAAATAATTTTCTTCATATACATTTTTATAAAGGGTAATGGTGCCAAAAATGGTTGGTGGCTTTTTCTAATAAGATTCATAATATCCAGCCGTAATCCAAAAGAGGAAGCAAGCTCTGCTGGAGAGCAACTTGTCAGCAATATGGATTACCAACTTTAGCATAAGTCCTGGAAGATTTTCCAGGACTTATTTTTATGCTATTGTTGCTGATGGCTAATAAAACTCATTTGTTTCTGAAGTATAGATACCATCGGATAAAATTCTTTCGGTGTTCTTTAGATAAACCACGATGCACATTCAAGTGCCCTTTCAGATGACCAAAGAATGATTCTAGACCATTGGTTGACTTAGGGATTCTTGGGTTCTCCAGATAGTTGAACAGGTCAGGAAGAGCCTTACGTATAACCATAAAACTTCTTCGTACCATTTTATGCTTGTACCAATATCTACCGGTTTGAATATTTACCGTCTTCTGGTTGATAAAGCCAGCATGTTTTTCGTGCCATCGAATCAAACTTACTATCCAATAGTCACGCTTGATGCCATCGTCAATTCGGTGCAATTGACTTACAATCAATCGCAGTTCAATTCCAGCTTCTGTCTTGGGTCGCATTCTTAGCCATATCTGACACATACGCTGGACATGAACAACACATCTTTGAAGTGTTACATCTTTGCAAACTTTTCGGATTGCTTTCAATTGAGCTTTGTGTCCGTCGCAGGTGATGCTCTCTATCTGAACACCCAGTGAAAGAAGATTTTCAAGATCTTCTTTCAATTCTTCATACCACTCGCCATTAGTAAGGCGATAAAGCTGCGTGAACTTGATCGTATTGTCTCTGTAAAGAATCAGGCATAGATCATTGCTGAAGTAAGTCCCATCAATAAGTAAATTCACCTTCTCACTTGGATAGACGCTCCAAACAGGAGGTTGCTCTAGGTAGTCATGAAAATATCTTTTTAAACTTCTTAAAGAATAACCGCTTTCCTTTTCCAATTGTTCAAGGGTCCGGCGCTCTTTTACCCATTTCTCAAACCATATAAAACGATTACTCCGAGTTACTCCTTTGTTTTGACCGGTGGAAAATGCCTCGCACTTACAACATCGATAACGTTGTTTACAATTACGTTTTCCCCACTTAATAAGTTGGGTGCTCCCGCAGACCCAACACCGTTTTTTTTGCCGTTTACCATAAACAAAAGAAGTTAATTGAAACTGGTTTCAATTAACTTCTCGGAAAGCCTTATCATTGTTGCTCTTCAGTGGTTTTCACCAACCATTTTTGACCATTAAATCTTTTTTTTTTTATTTTTAACCAATGAGATCATTCCTTTTCACGGCCGCTGTTGTCATCATCATCCTTCTTTCTTTTTTTCTCTACTCGCAAAGTCACAGCCCGATCCTGAATTCCGATGGTGCCATCAGCGTACTGATGAC
>JAPLDA010000048.1 GCA_026391945.1 Bacteroidota bacterium
GTTTCGGAAACCTCCATTCTATCCGTTGAACTACGGAGCCGGTTTTTAAAAAGCAGACAACAATACAAGATACAAGAATCAGGATTTAAGAACCCGGACGATCTTGGTTCTTGATTCTGATATCTTACATCTAATATCCGGGCTGCAAAGTTAATTTATCCTTGCACTTTTGTTCAATTTCTTTTCTGTCCATCATCTCTTTTCTTGTTTCTCCTTTGATGTACATTTCCGCCTGGTCGCTGTAATGGCGGCTCACCACGTTCCCCGACTGGCCGGTAGGCAGGATACTCGTTCCATTCAGCGGGTCGGCAAAGTCGATAACACGGCGTAACGCAGGACCGAAACGTACTTTGTAAATTCCCTTCCCGTTCAATTCAAACCCCTGTTGGTTCACAGTTTCATTACCGCCGGGCGCTGGGAACGGACCGATGTTAAAAATTTTATCCAGCGGTTTTTTACTCCCAATGGCATGAGCATGCTCCAGCAAATGCACTTTTCCCCACTTCCATTTTGCAGGGTCGGCGCCCAATTGAACTTCCAGTTCAGCAATGGTTTGATCAAAAGATTTTTCAACGATTTGCTTCCTGTTTTCTGTTGCATCTTTTGTACGCACATCATCCCACCAAACGGAATTTTCGTTTTTGATAAACGGAGCAACCGTATTTTTCATCACATGTGTAAACAGGAACTGGTCGAAATCTTTGTCGCCGAATTCATCGCCCATTGCATTATTCAGAATATGATAAAGCAGTTTATAATAAATTGTTGGCGCCACATTATCAACACGGTGGTCACCATTCCATGATGACAGGATTTCTGAAACCTTTGTATGAGTAGCCGTTTTGTTTTTTTCATCGTTGCCAAGAATGTCAAGAATCACTTTTGCAACCCCGGCTTCAGCAGGTGAAATCACATCGTTGTGCAAAAGCTCCATGTCTTGTTTTGAAAAAATTTTGTCTTCGCCTAAAACCTGCGTGATGCGAACGGCGCGGTCTTCCGGAACATAATAACCCGGGTACAAAATTCCCGCGGTGGTGTCGGGCTGGTTGTTGGCTGAATACACAAAACCTTCCGGTGGATTTTCTGATTGCGGGTTGTCTTTGAAATCGTACCAGCCCATCCATTCATCATTCCCGGATGAGCCATCGAGAAGCAGTCCCGGGTTCACATGAGGAGGCCGCTTCACCAATTTCGCTGCAGTCCACCAGGCGATGTTTCCTTCCGCATCACCGTAAACAATGTTCAGTCCCGGTGCAGAAATTTGTGAAGCAGCAGTTCGTACATCATCGATATTTTTTGAATGATCCAGTTGATAGGTAACCTGGAACAGATTGCATGGAAATTTTAAAAAAGTCCATGAGGCAGAAACCGGATCACCCGTCACTTCTTTAAAATCATTCATGGCATCCGAACAAATAGGACCATGATGAGATTGACGAACGTTGAAATGTATGTCTGCCGTGTCTTTTACCTTTATCACTTCCATCCTCGATTCCAGTTTTTCCCAATGATCTTTAAACCATACCTGTTCCGGGTGAAGTGAATCCGTCTGTTCTTTAAAAAAATCCAGATCATCATTTTCAAAAATGGTTAAACCCCACGCCAATCCTGGTGTGTGGCCAATGGGTGCAAAAGGAAAACCTGCCATGTAATTACCATAAAAACTGAAACCTGGACATTCGAGGTACGCTTCATACCACACAGCCGGCTGGCCAAACCCGATGTGGGTATCATTGGCAAAAAGAACTTTTCCCGATTGTGATTTCTTTGGCGACAACACCCAGCCATTGCTTCCAAGCCATACAGGAAGAGGAAGCGAGCGATAGATGCTTTCGAAGCTGGCTGAATTTTCCCGGACTGCTGTTGCCGGTTTCTTTATTGAATCGTTCGGATGAACCGGTTCTTTCAGAGTTCCGGGAACATAACCAAGCGCCAGGTCATCGAGGTATTTCTTTCCATATTTTTTTTCGAGCCGGCTCATCAGCGGATCCGTCCGGAATGCCATCTGGAAAACGAATGACATGTAATCAGCAACCAGGAACATATCCTTCACTGTAAACCTTTCCTTTGTTATCCCGATGAGACGGAATTCAAGCGGTGTTTTTCCGTGTTCGATATAGGAGTTGATTCCCGCGAGATAAGAACGAGCCTCCTTCTGAAATGGTTCATCTGCATTCTTAAAAAATTTCTCTTCCGACAATCGTGCATGTTCATTGAAGCCAAGCATCCTGAAAAATTTATCCGGTCCGATCATGCTGCTGCCCAGGATTTCAGACAGCCGCCCGGCGCTTACTCTCCGCATCATCTCCATCTGGAACAAACGATCTTGCGCATGCACATAGCCGAGAGCAAAATAAACATCCTCTTCATTTTGTCCGTAAATGTGCGGAATACCATAGTCGTCGAAAAAAACTTCTGTTTGTTTCTTCAATCCCTTCAACTTCAAAACGCCCGTGTAAACCGGTTTTTGAAATGACAGGTACACATATACGCCGGCCACCAAGCATACGATCAGCAATAACAGACCGGCGATAATTTTAAAAACAATTTTCATAATGAAGGAATAAGACCTGTTTGTATGACGCGATGCAAAGGTATGGTAAAGGAGACAAATTTTATTTATGTACTGAATACAAATAAAAAGACAGCCGGATTGCTCCGGCTGTCTTTCAGTAAACCAATTTTTCTGCTAACGAAAACCGTGTTTACTCAATTAAAAAAAGCAGATAAAATCAAATTTATTTCTGAAGCAGCAGTCTTCCGGTTACTATTTCTTCACCGCAAACAATACGATACATGTACAAGCCGGATGGATAGGCGTCTGCATTCCATGCCATTTGATACTGCTGATCTTTTTCGGCAACGTTGTTAAAGAGTTCACAAACTTTGGCTCCTTCCACATTGTATACTTCCACCGTCATGTTTGCATTTTCTCCTTTGTTCATGAACCGGAAAGTAGCAGTAGAACTGAATGGGTTCGGATAGACTACTGCATCCACGTTTACAGTTGGTCCTTCATCCTGCTGGCCTGGTTCCGCTGCAGTTGTTTTGCAGGAGTACCAGGTAACGGTTACGCTGCTGGTGCTTGAACAACCGAACGTATTGGTAACCCTCACACTGTAATTGCCTGCGCAGAATACATAGATGCAACGGTTGGTGGAACCGGTGCTCCACAAATACGTATTGCCGCATCCTTGAGGTGCACTCAGTACCGTGAACCATCCATGGCGGATGACCGTGCACCCGGAGATGGTGCTGTTTGGTGTTGGAAGGGTGCTGACCGTTTTGCTGCTGGTGCTGCTGCATCCGTTTTCATTGCTCACCGTTACGGAATAAGTTCCCGGCAGCATAACAAAGATGCAACGCGTGGTTTCCCCGGTACTCCAAAGGTAAGATGCACAGAATTCAGGAGCCGACAGCATCAGGCTTGCTCCATTGCAAAAATGATCGTCGCCGGTAATGGTGGATATCGGCAGAGGAAATACCTGCACTGCAAAACTTCCGGAATTGCTGCAACCAAATTCGTTGGTAACCGTGACCGAGTAGGTACCGGTTGTTCCCACGGTGATGCTGCGAGTAGTTTCCCCGGTGTTCCACAGGTACGTGGTACAGAATTCAGGAGCAAAAAGAACCGTTTGTTCTCCCTCGCAGATGGAAGCATCCCCGGTAATGTCAGCGGAAGGCAGCGGGTTCACAATCACTTCGGCATTGCCTGACATGCTGCATCCATTTTGGTTGGTTACCGTGACAGAATAAATTCCTGCCGTTTCAACGGTGATGCAACGGGTGGTTGCACCGGTGTTCCATAAATAAGAAGTATAGGATTCCGGAGCTGAAAGAATGGTTTGTTGTCCCTGGCAAATGATACGGTCTCCCGTGATGTCTGCTGAAGGCAATGGATTCACGATGACTTCTGCACTGCTGGTGCTGCTGCAACCATGATTATTCGTGACTGTTAATGTATAGGTTCCGGTTGAGTTGACGGTGATGCAACGAGTGGTTGCACCGGTATTCCAAAGATAAGAGGCGCACGATACCGGCCCTGATAAAACTGTTTGTTCTCCCTCGCAGAAAATCAAATTGCCGCTGATGGAAGAAACCGGTAACGAATGAACCGTTACATCCTTATAGGTTGTACCGCTACATCCGTTGGCATCTGTAACTGTAACTGTATAACGTCCGGCAACGGTGACCGTGATGGAAGATGTGGTTGCTCCGCCCGGCGACCATAAATAAGAAACTCCGGAAGATGCCGTTAACGCGACAGTTTCACCCTGGCAAAAAGAAATGCAACCGGAAGGTAAGATGGTAACAACAGGAGTTGTATGTACACGTTTTACAATGATGTTGCTCACTCTGTCGTAATTGTTGCAATCGTGTCTTCTTGCAAGACGTTTGTACCAGGTGGTTTGTGCGATGAACCCGGGATTATACGTGCTGTTGCAGGCTCCCTGTATCACAGAAGATGACGCAAAGTTGTTGGTTGATTTAAACCATTTATATTCCAGCGTACCTGAACCTCCACAAGGATAAGCAACATTGGTAATGAGTCCCGGATCAAACCCTCCGCAGGAAGATTCGTCTCCGCCAATGGTTCCGCCGTTGGTTACGTTATGACAGGAGCAATCCGATGCACGGACTTGCTGAACCTGGATGGCAAACAGGAACAAAGCAATGAAGCATACCAATGAAAAAAGAGTTTTCCCGGTGATGTCATTGCGACAAACGGTTACTTGTTGATTTGTTTTCATAATTTTTTTTTATTAGAGGGTTTCAATCGTACCGGTCATTGTTTCATATAAAGATGATCCGGATTTGCAGTCAAAATTATAGAGACAGGAATTTTCAGAACACGATTGCAGTCAAAATAAAATTTGACAGTCGTCAGGATAAACCCGATTGCAATCAACAGAAAAAATACTTTTTAATTGAATCATAGTAAAGAAACCGGCAGCGGGAAGCGAAGTAGGAATTACCGGACAAATGGCGGGGAAAAAGACGACCATAAACTCCGAAACAAAAGGTGCGAAAAATGTTGGTGCGAAAAAGAAGAAGTGACTGGATGAAACTTCAGAACTGCTATAGTGGAGTTCACATATGAAGTACTCCGTCAACCAGGTATTTCCTGAACCAGTTTACCGCTAGCATGACTGCTTCTTCTGCCTTGCCAGGTTCTTCAAAAAAATGGGAAGCACCGTCAACGATTGCGATTTTTTTTTCACACAAAAGATGCGTGTACAATTCTTCATTCAACAAAACACCCTGTTCATCAAGGCTGCCGGCAACCAGCAAAGCGGGAGCCTGCACTTTATACAGGCGATGATTGGCAAGATCCGGGCGGCCGCTTTGTGAAACGATGGCAGAGATTTCTGATTTTAAATCAGCCGCTGCCATGAATGCAGAAGCCGCTTCTGTGTCAACACCGAAATATCCGACGGGGAATTCTTTTAGCTCCGGTAACGATTGCACCCAGGCCGTTACCACCATCAGCCGTTCCTTTAACAAATGAAGATTGAACCGGCTTTCATAATAACGGTTCTCCTCCGGGGTAAGAAGATCGATCTTCAAAGCAGCAATCCCACATTCACTGAGTTCCCCGAAAACCACGCGGCTTCCGGGACTGCAACGTTCGTTTCCGCTTCTCTGTAAAAAAATGACAACGGCAACGGCATCAGCAGGAATTACCAGTTCACCGGTAAGGTATACGTGGCTGACGGGAATCATCACCTCCCTACTTTCAACTGTTTCGTGGTGTGTGTGAATGAGCATTAGAAGAAGGTTTGAATGAAACAACAACGCTGCAGTTGCCTGAATGAACCATGATCAAAGGTGCTTTCGTTCTTTAAAAAATCCGATGATGATGCTCAAAGTACGTTTTGATTGTTGTCAAGTCATTTGCACAGGACAGTAATTATTTTATTTTTGTAGAAGTTGTTTGTAAAGACTGATCTTGTCATGAATACATCCGGATCCGGGAGCACGTTGCCGCAGGATATTTCACCGGGCAATGCGGAAAGCAAGGAGAGCAGCGATCTCCGCTTCAAATCCATTTTCGATCATGCGTTGGAGAGTCTCGTGATCACCAATTCAGAAAAAGAAATTATTCTCATCAACCCGGCTGCAGAAAAACTTTTCGGATACCAGGCCGGTGAAGTGACAGGAAAAAAAATTGAAGTCTTTATCCCGGATCGTTTCAGGAATAAACATGTGCATCACCGGGATGCCTATTCCAAAAACCCGTTGCCGCGCCCGATGGGATCAGGAACGGATGTGACAGCCAGAAGAAAAGATGGTTCAGAGATCCCGGTGGAAATCAGTTTGTGTCAGTTTGAAGAACATGGAGAGCAATACTACCTCATCTTCGCCGCCGACATCACCAGGCGCAAACAGGCGCAGGACGGACTGCTCCGGCTGAACCGCGAAATAGAATTGCGCGCGGAAGAAAAAGTCAGGCAAACGCAGGAGTTGTTTTACAAGACGTTTCATTCAAGTCCTGTCGCCACATATCTCACCGAAGTGGACTCCGGTTGTTTCATCAATGTGAATGAAGCATTCGAAGAATTGTTCCAGCTGAACCGCGAAGACATCATCGGAAAATCAGCCGTTGACCTCAACATCATGGATGTCGTATTTCGGAGGGAACTTGTCAGGCAAACAAAAGCCGGTCACGGCAAAGTGAAAAATCTCGAAATACGAATCCGGAAAAAAAATGGTGATGCCTGTGATGTGCTTGCATTCGCCGATACGATCGGCATCGGCAAACCCTGCCTGCTTGGAACACTGGTCGACATTTCTGAAAATAAAAAAGCAGAAGAAGCCATCCGGAAATCAAACGAGTTGTTTTCAAAACTCTTCAAAGAGAACCCGCTGGGCATCGTGATCTCTAACCTGACAGATGGTGTGATCACCGACTGCAACGAAGCCTTTTTGCAATTAACCGGTTACCCGGCAAATGAAGTTCACGGAAAAACAATTCATGATCTTGACCTGCTCGACTATTTCGGTGAAGAGTCGGAACTGGTTGATGAAGTTCTTTCAAACGGTAGCGTGAAGGATGTGGAAACGTATATTAAATCCCGTGATGGCCTGCTCCGGTGGGTCTCCGTGTCGATGCAGAGCATACGCGTGGATCACAAGCCATGCCTACTTTCTGTATTCCTGGACCTGACGGTTCACCGTGAAGCCGAACAAAAAATAAATTCAGCGCTTCAAAAAGAAAAAGAACTCAATGATTTAAAATCGAGTTTTGTTTCGCTGGCATCGCATGAATTCCGCACGCCGCTCGGCGGCATCCTTTCCTCAGCAACTTTACTGGAAAAATATACGACCACCGAGCAGCAGGAGAGCCGGAACAGGCACATCAACCGGATCAAAGTCTCCGTAAAAAACCTGAATAACATCCTGGATGAGTTTCTTTCCATCGGTAAAATTGAAGACGGGAAACTGGTTCCTAAACCTGAAAAATTTGACCTCGAAGAATTTACCGGGAAGTTATGCAATGAAATAAAAGGTATTTCAAAACCGGGGCAATCCATTGTTTACAACCACGAAGGAGAAAAAGATATTCTCCTCGATCCTGTTTTTGTCAGGCATATACTTACCAACCTGTCGTCGAATGCCATCAAATATTCGCCCGAAAATTCCAGTATTTACATCCGCACAAAATCCGAAAACGGAAAAATTATTTTGAATGTGAAAGACGAAGGAATCGGCATCCCGGAAGAAGATCAGAAACGGTTGTTTGAAAAATTTTTCAGGGCTTCCAATGTCGGA
>JAPLDA010000060.1 GCA_026391945.1 Bacteroidota bacterium
GCTAATCATCCAAATTATTTTTTAGGAGCAAAAGTGGGTAGTATGTGTGATACTGTTCTTTCTGTCCAAAACATAAAGGAACATGATTCAAATTTCCAGTTGTTTCCTAATCCGGTTGTAAATGATGAAGTAACTTTTACATACAATGTATTGAAAGAATCGGTGTTGCTCATTCTTAATAATATAGAAGGTCAAGAGGTAGCCCGTTTTCATTTACCTCAGTGGAGTAGTGTTCAGCATTTAAAGCTACCTAAATTATCAAGCGGCATCTATTTGGCAAGACTGTTAGGTAATCATACATCAGCGAATGTGAAATTTTTTGTTGAATGACAAAGGGGTACGGGGAATGTGTCCCCGCAAGATAGCGTGTGGCGGTTCAATCAGGAACTGTTGACCGTTCACACGCTACTTCTAAATCCACTACAGGTTTTACGATTGTTTCCTCCGGTTCAACTCATCACGGATACGCGAAGCACGTTCATACGCTTCTTCATCGAGCGCTTTCTTCAGCAACTCTTTGAGATCTTCGGTACTGGCAGCCGACAGTTCACTTTCAGAAAGTTTCGTGGTAGCCGGCTTCTCTATTTTTTCCTCGATGGCTTCCAACGGAGTGTTTTCTTCGAGTACGATGCCGGCAGATGATAAAATAAACTCATAGGTATAGATCGGGCATCCGAAACGAACGGCGATGGCAATGGCATCGGATGTTCTGGCATCAATTTCCATTTTCTTTTCGCCGTTGTTGCAAACCAGCTTGGCATAAAAAACTCCTTCGAGCAAATTGAAAATGATCACTTCTTCCACGTCGATGTCAAATGAACCAGCCAGGCTTTTAAACAGGTCATGAGTGAGCGGCCTTGTCGGAGTCATGTTCTCCAGTTCAATCGCAATGGCCTGTGCCTCGAAAGCTCCGATGATAATCGGCAATCTTCTTTTGCCTTTTTCTTCTCCAAGAACCAGGGCATAAGCGCCGCTCTGTGTCTGGCTGTAGGAAAGTCCGATGATTTCTAGTTTTATTTTCTTCATACCTGTTCCTGTCTCCTGGAAAATTTATTTACCGAAAATAGTAATTATTTTTCTTCCTATTCGAATTACAAAATTTTTTATGAGCGGCGATTGTCTTGTCCTTCAGTTCAATTTTGCCCGGCAGTGAATGCTTTGGCAGCTTCAACCAGTTTGGGTAGCACTTCAAAAGCGTCTCCCACAATACCGTAATCCGCCGATTTGAAGAAAGGAGCTTCCGGATCTTTATTAATCACCACAATCACTTTGGAAGAACTTACCCCGGCGAGATGCTGGATAGCTCCCGAGATTCCGATAGCGACATACAGGTTCGGACTGATGGCGATGCCGGTTTGCCCGACGTGTTCTGAATGTGGCCTCCATCCTGCATCGGAAACCGGCTTGGAACAAGCTGTTGCGGCACCCAGGATGTTCGCCAGTTCTTCAATCATTCCCCAGTGTTCAGGGCCTTTCATTCCCCTGCCTGCAGAGATTACAATTTCAGCATCAGGAAGAGAAACTTTGTCGGTAGCACGAACCGTTTCTTTAATGATCACTGCAAAATCTTTTTCGGGAACCTGCGGTTCGAATTTAGTCACCGGCGGTGACTGCGGATTTTCAACAACCTTGTATGAATTCGGCATCACGCTGATCACTTTTACCGCCGAAAGAATCTCCACCACAGCAAATGCTTTACCGGAGAAGGCTCCTTTGCGAACAGAAAAACCGCCGTCCGTTACGGGAAGATCAACAGCATTATCGGCCAGCCCGGCTTCGAGTTTCACAGCAACGCGCGGAGCCAGGCCCTTCCCAGAGAAACTGGCCGAGAGGATAACAAGTTCGGCGCCTTCCGCCTTCGCCGCTTCAGCGATGACAGTTGCATAGGGTTGTACATTGAATGATTTCAACGTGGCATGATCAGAAAAAATAATTTTCGAAGCGCCGTATTTTCCGAGTTTGCTCAATTCATCCTGCGAAACATCCCCGATGGAAAGTACGGTTACCGAATCATTCAATTTCGTGGCGACTGCACAGGCATAAGAAACAATTTCGAAAGTGGATTTTTTGAATTTGCCCAGTGTGTTTTCTGCGTAAACTAATATCATGAGGATGGTTTGTTATGCGTTCAGATTTTTTTCGGTTGAATGAAATGTGGTGAAAATTCAAATGACTTTTTTCTCATCCCTGAGCATCTCCCACAACTTGCCGGCATCATCAGGAGAAATTAATTTCACGGAACTCCGCTGAACAGGTTTGTCAAAAGAAACGACTTTGGCGAGTTCAGGAACCGGCACAGCTTCCACAACTTTTAAAGGTTTTGTGCGTGCCGACATGATGCCGCGCATGTTCGGGATTTTTGGTTCCGACATTCCTTCGGATGCTCCCGCTACAAATGGCATCGGAACAGAAATGATTTCCTTGCCTCCTTCAATTTCTCTTTCGATGGTTGCAGATGATCCATCCACCGTTAACTTTTTTGTGGATGACACGGATGGAATGCCGAGCATTTCTGCAACCATCATCGGAACGGAAGTTCCGTTGTAGTCGCTTGATTCACGACCGCAAAGAATCATGTCGAAAGGATTTTGTTTTACATATTCGGCAATTTGTTTTGAAACAAAATAGGCGTCCCTCGGCACAGCATTGATGCGGACAGCGTCTGCAGCACCGATGGCAAGAGCTTTACGGATGGTCGGTTCAGTGGTGGCATCACCCACATTGATAACGGTCACCGTTCCGCCGGTTCCTTCAGTGAGTTCGAGTGCTCTTGCAAGAGCAATTTCATCGTATGGATTGATGATGTAGGTAACACCGGCTGAAACAAATTCCTTATTGTCGGAAGTAAAATTTATTTTTGCCGTGGTATCGGGTACGTTGGAAATGCAGACAAGAATTTTCATTGGTAATTCTTTAATTTGTTTGGGGTTGTTTGTTGTCCGGAAACCTGATTTCTTAAAGAAAAAAGTTGATCATCAAAAACCTTTGATAAAGAGCGGCGAATTTACACAAATCAATGAAGAATCAAACTGATGAAAAACATTTCTGAAAACAGGATCGAGAGTTTAAAATCTTTTTTGAAAGAAAACCCGGAGGATCTTTTTTCCCAATATGCAATGGCATTGGAATACCTTCATCAGGATCATGTTGCCGTAGCGGTTGAAATTCTCAAACGGGTTTTGGAACAGGATAAAAATTACCTCGCTGCCTATTACCAGCTTGGCAAAGCGTACGAAGCGATGTCATCAGTTGATGCGGCAAAACAGGTTTATGCCGATGGTATCCGCATCGCAGAACTTCAGAATAATAAACGAACGCTGAATGAACTCCGGGGAGCATTGGAAACCTTGATTGAAGATGAATGATTATTTTTACTTTTGCCGGAGAAGAATTGCGAATCGGTACGAACAGGTGAATGCACAGGTGTTGTTTTATTCATCCCTCGTTCCGGTCAGTCCAATAACAGGTGTAATCATTTTATGAAAGAGATACAGTTCAGAGAAGCACTTCGTGAAGCCATGAACGAGGAGATGAGGCGTGACGATCGCGTTTTCCTGATGGGTGAAGAAGTAGCTGAATACAACGGGGCTTACAAAGTGAGCCAGGGAATGCTGGAAGAATTCGGCCCGAAGCGCGTGATAGATACTCCGATTGCTGAACTCGGTTTTGCAGGGATAGGTGTTGGCGCCGCCATGAACGGATTGCGCCCGATCATCGAATTCATGACGTTTAATTTTTCACTGGTTGCCATCGACCAGGTCATCAACTCTGCTGCTAAAATGATGAGCATGAGCGGCGGACAGTTTACGGTTCCGATTGTGTTCCGCGGCCCGACAGCTTCGGCCGGTATGTTAAGTTCACAGCATTCACAGGCTTTTGAAAACTGGTATGCCAACTGTCCCGGGTTGAAAGTGGTGGTTCCTTCCAATCCTGCTGATGCAAAAGGTCTTCTTAAATCAGCGATCCGCGACAATGATCCTGTTATTTTTATGGAGAGTGAACAGATGTATGGAGATAAAGGACAGGTTCCTGAAAGTGAATACTTAATTCCCATTGGCGTTGCTGATGTTAAAAGAACAGGAACCGATGTTACCATTGTTTCTTTCGGTAAGATGATGAAAGTGGCTTTGAAGGCTGCTGATGAACTGGCAAAAGAAAACATCAATGCAGAAGTCATCGATCTGCGCACCGTTCGCCCGATTGATTATGATACCGTTATTCAATCGGTCAGGAAAACAAACCGTCTTGTCATCGTTGAAGAATCGTGGCCATTGGCTTCCATTGCTTCGGAAGTTACTTTTATGGTGCAGAAAAAAGCATTCGATTACCTGGATGCACCGGTAATAAGGGTGATGGGCGGAGATGTTCCGTTGCCTTATGCGCCTACTTTGATAGAAGCCTATCTCCCCAACCCTTTACGGGTGATAAAAGCGGTGAAGGAAAGCATGTACCTGGTTTAATTGGGAATCAGGGGTATTTCAGAGCTTGTAAAACAATCCCAATTCCCGGTACTCAATTCCTTTTGATCCGACTTTTGCTTTTTTTCTTTATTAATTTACCTTTGCGTCCCTTTAAAAAAATCAAGACAAGAAAACTGACTCTTTATGGAAATGATGATATACCTTGTACCTGCAATTGCAATTTTAGCGCTGATCTATTCGGCCTTCGTAACTGCACGGATTTCAAGACAGGAAGCCGGAACAGACCGGATGAAAGAAATTGCCGGCTTCATCGCTACCGGAGCGATGTCATTCTTAAAAGCCGAATATAAAATATTGGCCATTTTCGTTGTGATCGTGGGTGCTATGTTGGCACTTACAGCCGACCCAAACACTTCATCGCCTTTGATCGTGCTGGCATTTGTAACCGGGGCGTTTCTCTCAGCTTTTGCCGGTTTCATCGGGATGCGTGTGGCTACGAAAGCAAACGTGCGAACCACGCATGCTGCCCGTACCAGTTTGTCAAAGGCATTGGACATATCTTTCTCCGGCGGATCCGTAATGGGAATCAGCGTTGCTGCTCTCGGTATCCTCGGGTTGAGTTTACTCTTTCTTTTGTTTCAGCACATGTTTAATGGTAACGATGAACTGGGCGCACCGTTGCGAAAAGTACTGGAAGTATTAACCGGTTTTTCATTGGGTGCGGAAAGCATTGCTCTCTTTGCCCGTGTGGGTGGCGGTATTTTCACGAAAGCCGCTGATGTAGGCGCTGATCTATCAGGAAAAGTGGAAGCAGGCATTCCTGAAGATGATCCACGTAATCCGGCTGTGATTGCGGATAACGTGGGTGACAATGTGGGAGATGTTGCCGGTATGGGCGCTGACTTGTTTGGCTCCTATGTAAGTACGGTGCTTGCCACCATGGTATTGGGTGCGTCTGTCATTATGAATGAAAATAACAAAGACCAGTTTCATGGGATGTCAGCCGTTTTTCTTCCTCTTATCATTGCCATCACAGGACTGGTATTCTCCATTGTCGGAACATGGTTTGTGCGGATTAAGGAAAATGGAAATCCGCAAGCGGCATTGAACCGCGGTAATTGGGGAGCAATAATAATGACGGCGGCTGCCTGTTATTTTGTAGTCACTCAAATATTGCCATCCACTTTTTCAATCAAAGGAATTCAATACACCAGCCTTGATGTATTCTATACGGTTGTAATCGGTTTGGTTGTAGGCGCACTCATGAGCGTCATCACGGAATTTTATTGTGCCATGGGAAAAAATCCTGTGAATACGATTGCGCGTCAGTCTATATCAGGTGCGGCTACCAACATCATCAGCGGATTGAGCGTCGGAATGATTTCAACAGCGCTTCCGATTTTAGTTTTAGCGGGAGGAATTATCGCTTCGTTTAGTGTGGCTGGAATTTACGGTGTGGCCATTGCTGCATCGGGAATGATGGCAACAACGGGAATTCAATTGGCGATTGATGCATTCGGTCCGATTGCAGACAATGCCGGTGGTATTGCCGAAATGAGTCACCTTCCAAAAGAAGTTCGTGAAAAAACAGATATTCTTGATTCAGTTGGAAACACGACTGCCGCCATCGGAAAAGGATTTGCGATTGCATCAGCAGCATTGACTTCACTCGCTCTCTTCGCCGCATTCAAGGAAATCACAGGAGTTGAAGTGATCGACATTTCAAATGCGAAAGTACTGGCAGGCCTGTTCATTGGCGGAATGGTTCCGTTTCTGTTCTCCGCTCTTGCCATGCGCGCCGTTGGCCGTGCTGCCAATGCCATGGTGGTGGAGGTACGCAGGCAGTTTAAAGAAATCAAAGGTTTACTGGAGGGAAAAGAAGGCGTCGTGGCGGATTACGATAAGTGCATCCAGATATCTACATCCGCAGCTCTGCGACTCATGTTACTCCCGGGAATTCTGGCAATCGTGACCCCGATTATCATCGGTTTTGGTTTTGGTGATGACGGTGCACAGGTGCTTGCATCCGTCATGGCAGGTGTTGCAGTATCAGGCGTGCTGATGGCGATCTTCCAAAGTAATGCGGGCGGTGCATGGGACAATGCCAAGAAAAGTTTCGAGAAAGGTGTGGAAATTGACGGACAGATGTACTACAAAGGCAGCGAACCTCACAAGGCCGCTGTAACGGGAGATACAGTCGGCGATCCGTTTAAAGATACATCCGGACCATCCATGAATATCCTCATTAAGCTCACGGCCATCGTTTCGCTGGTGATTGCACCGTTACTGCATAAGCCGGTAACGATGCAGACAGGAGTGGTGAAACAGGAGATGTCTTCACCGGCAAAGGTGATCAGCCCGGTGGAACCGGTTAAATAACGGGTATCCCCCGAATGCCGCGACCGGAGCCGGAAGACAAGTAATTTTCACGCTACCCTTGCCGGATTTGAATTGATTTAATACATTTGCGTCCCTTAAAAATAAATCAATAAATAAAATTCATTCCACAACATGTCAAACCAGTATGAAACAGTATTCATCATGACCCCGGTTTTATCCGAGGAACAAATGATGGAGACTGTTGCTAAATTCAAGAAGATCCTCACCGACAACGGTTCCGAACTTGTTCATGAGAACAACTGGGGATTGCGTAAGCTGGCCTACCCTATCCAGAAAAAAAACACAGGGTTTTACTACCTCGTTGAATTCAAGGCTCCCGGAGAACTGATCTCCAAACTGGAAACTGAATTCAAACGCGATGAGCGCATCATGCGTTTTCTCACCATTGCATTGGACAGGCACGCGATTGCTTACAACGAAAAGAAGCGTAAAAACGCTGCTGCTAAGAAAGAAGAAGAATCAACAACCGCTTAAAAAAATCCAACACAATGGCTACACCCAATGAAGTACGTTATCTCAACCCTCCTTCGGTTGATGTATCAAAGAAAAAATACTGTCGTTTCCTGAAAAACGGAATCAAGTACATCGATTATAAAGATGCTACCTTCCTGATGAAATTTGTGAATGAACAGGGAAAAGTTCTTCCTCGCAGGCTAACAGGCACTTCGCTGAAATACCAGCGTAAAGTAGGACAGGCTATTAAACGGGCAAGACATCTTTCGTTGATGCCTTATGTATCGGATCTTTTAAAATAAGGAGAGAAAATAATGGAAGTAATTTTAAAACAGGATTTGGATAATCTCGGCTATGCCGATGAAGTGGTAAAGGTTCGCGCAGGATATGCCCGTAACTTTTTAATTCCACGCGGGCTGGCTGCAATCGCGAATGAAACCAACAAGAAGATTCTTGCTGAAACTGTCAAACAACGTGCACATAAGGCGCAGAAACTGAAAGGTGATGCTGAGTCGGTTGCGAAGCAACTGGAAAGCATGACACTGAAGATTGGTGCGAAAGTGGGCGAGAGCGGAAAGATTTATGGTTCTGTAAACGCTTTGCAGATTGCCGATGCTCTGGCTAAACACGGCGTGAATGTGGAACGCAAGAAAATACACCTCGACGAAGATCATATCAAAGCGCTGGGTAATTATACAGCAACGGTTAATCTTCATAAAGACGTGAAGGTAAAAGTGAACTTTGAAGTTATAGCAGAGTAAACATTTTCATCACCATAAAAAAAGCGTTCTGAAATTTCAGAACGCTTTTTTTATGGTGATTTTTTTTCTATCCGGTTGATTCAATAATCAATCTCGTACAGGTAAGCAGATTCATCCGTGCCGATGGTTTTCAGAAGTTTCAGCTTCTGAGGATATTTTGCCTGGATTGGCTGCATCATCCGGTGGAGGGTATTGATGAAGTTGCCGTCATTGCGTTTCGGGTCTCTTCTCAAACTTGCCAGGATCACGTATTTGATATTTTGTTTCTTCCAGTCCATCAAAACCGTGTCAGGATCCATCGAAGTAACCATGTACTGGCCTTTGAATTTCCGGCCGTTCCCGTAGATAAAGGACATCTCGGGTTTCCGGGAAAGTATTTCTGCATCAGCCGCAAGGCTGTCGGCAGTGTACCTGCTCATCTTAAGGAAATTCACCCAGTCGGGCGTGTATCCAAAATAAACATCTCCGCTTAAATTTTTTTGCAATGCGGTTGAGTTTTGCTGTGCTTTTGAGATGGATTTTCCAACCGTTATCAACATCATGAGTGAAGCAAACAGGATGAATACATACTGGATGAAATCGGATTTTTTAGCAAAGGAGTAAGTGGTAAAAAACAAGAGGACAAAAATCAACGGCATCACGATGATGATGAGCCTGTCCTGTGTATTGGTTGCCTGAACGCCAAAAAATATTCCTGCTGAAAGTGCCAGCATATAAAGTCCGCTGAAGAAAACATATTTGTTTTTCCTGTAATTGATGATCGTGAAAATGCACAGGATGATAGCGGTGAGATTGGCCAGTGCCGGAAACATTTTCGTTGTGTCAGATGAACGAAGGTTTAATATGCGGTATATGTGCAATGAAAAATAGGTATTCATGTTATTGAAAAACCGGTCAATCATTCCCGAAAAATCTTCATGGCCACTCTCGGGTTTGTAGATTTCTTTCCGGAGCATCATTTCAAGCTGATCGCTGTCGTTGGCCCCGAATGCAGAAGTGGTGATCAGTTGGTAGATCACACGGAATGCCGCAAATGCAACAATGGCGAAGACAATTTGCTTATAATTTTTATTTAACAGGAAGAACAGCAGGATGGCACCGATGGTCACAAAGGCAATGCTCTTTGAAATGGATAAGATCACGAACATCAATCCGAACAGGAGCCACTTCAGGTAGTTTTGTTTCAGGTCTTCAACAAATCCGCGGTCACTTTGAACAGAGTCAATAATCTTAAAGGTGATGAACAGGCAGATCGACTGAACAAAAAGGAAAAACATTTCCGTGTACGTCTGGCTGGAATAATACTGAATGAAACTGTTGAATGAAATAAAGGCGACCAATGAGAACAACACGGTAAACGGAACACGCTTCCGGAAAGTAAGGTAGGTGATCCATACAAACCCAAACTGGCACAACACGGATGATAGTTTGATCGGAATCACTTTCAGTCCGAATAATTTTACAAAAAAAGTTAAGAAGATCGGGTAGCCCGGTCCCTGGAAGTAAGGGAATGTGTGTTCATGAAGGAGAACCCAGGCTCTTTCGATATAACCGGAATCGTCGCCACCGGTTGAAACTTTTGAATCGAAAAGCAATAGCGAAAACAAGGTCGACAAACCCAACAGGGAATAGAACAGTTTTTTGTCGTTTTTTTCAAACCACTTGTCTGTCTTTTCCAGGATGCCATGGTCAACAGTTGTTTTTGCAGTTTTTTTGCTGACGGGAACCGGTTTTTTTATTTGTTTTTTTTGTGTCATAAATTGAAATAAGCGGGATAAATATATTTCAAATAATCAACGAAGCAAACTATCATACAATTCCCGGTGACATATCCTTTGAAAACCGCTTGCAGCATGATTGAATTCCAGGGTAAAAACGTAGGTTCAAAAATACCATCGGGGAAAATTTCAGGTTGCATTTTTTTTAGTCATAAAAAAGAAGAGTAGGATGTTTAAAAAATTTTATCAACAAACTTGGTAAATAAAAAAATAGATTTACCTTTGCGTTCCCTAAAAATGGGCAAAATCGCATAAATTATTGACTGTAAACTAATTCAAACCCAATAGAATGCCTACAATACAGCAGTTGGTTCGTAAAGGACGCTCTAAGCTTATGGATAAAAGTAAGTCGCCTGCCTTGACATCTTGTCCTCAGCGCAGGGGTGTTTGTACCCGTGTGTACACGACCACTCCAAAGAAACCGAATTCGGCAATGAGAAAAGTTGCCCGTGTGCGTCTGACCAATAAATACGAAGTAACTGCATACATTCCGGGTGAAGGCCATAACCTCCAGGAACACTCCATCGTGATGATACGCGGTGGTCGTGTGAAAGATCTTCCGGGAGTTCGTTATCACATCATTCGTGGCACACTCGATACAGCAGGAGTGGAAGGAAGAAAACAACAGCGAAGCAAATACGGAGCAAAGAGACCGAAAGAAGCAAAAAAATAAATGAGATGATTAGCCGGTTTGTTGATGAAATTCCGATCAGCAAATTGCCTCTCAGGAAAACTCAGATTGTTAAAAAATCAGTTAATTAAATACAATGCGCAAGTCGAAACCCAAAAAAAGAATTCTGTTGCCGGATCCGAAATTCAACGATACGTTAGTAACCCGTTTTGTAAATAATCTCATGTACGGCGGAAAGAAAAGCACAGCCTATGGTATTTTCTATTCGGCTATTTCCAAGGTTGAAGAGAAAACGAAAGAGAACGGACTGGATACGTGGAAGAAAGCAATGACGAACGTGATGCCTACGGTTGAAGTAAAAAGCCGGCGTGTGGGTGGTGCTACTTTCCAGATTCCAAGCGAGATTCGTGCTGACAGGAAGATTGCATTGACGATCAAATGGCTCATCTCTTATTCGAGAAACCGCAACGAAAAATCGATGGCTGAAAAATTAGCAGGAGAAATTATTTCTGCATCCAAAAACGAAGGTTCAGCCGTTAAGAAAAAAGAAGATACACACAGGATGGCGGAAGCGAACAAAGCATTCAGCCACTTCAAAGCATAACCGGAAGAATCAGTTAAACACTTAAACGAAAAATAACAAAGACACCTGAGCAATCAGAAAGGCAACGGTGCATTTTAATAAACAATGGCTACAGATCTTTTATTCACACGCAACATCGGAATCTCTGCACACATTGATGCGGGCAAGACCACCACGACTGAACGTGTCCTTTATTATACCGGTAAAGTTCACAAGATAGGCGAGGTGCATGAAGGTGCGGCTACCATGGACTGGATGGTCCAGGAGCAGGAGCGTGGTATTACCATTACCTCTGCAGCCACCACTACTTTTTGGAATTATCCAACGAATAACGGAAAAGTAACTCCCCAGACCCAGCAATATAAAGTCAACATCATCGATACACCGGGCCACGTAGATTTTACAGTCGAAGTGGAACGTTCACTTCGTGTACTCGATGGAGCTGTTGCTTTGTTTTGTGCTGTTGGAGGAGTGGAGCCACAGTCGGAAACGGTGTGGAGACAGATGAATAAATATCATGTTCCACGTATCGGTTTCGTGAATAAAATGGACCGTGCCGGAGCTGATTTCCTCAATGTGGTCGCTCAGGTTAAGGAACGTTTGCACGGGAACCCGATTCCTCTTCAGATTCCGATTGGAGCTGAAGATATGTTCAAAGGTGTAGTTGACCTGATCCGTAACAAAGCCATTATCTGGCATGATGAAACGCAAGGTGCTACTTTTGATGAAGTGCCGATCCCGATGGATATGAGAGCGGATGTGAATCACTGGAGAGCACAATTGGTTGAATCGGTTGCTGAGTTTGATGATCACCTGATGGAAAAGTTTTTTGAGAATCCTGATTCCATCACCGAAGAAGAATTACGTATTGCTATCCGCAAGGCTACCATTGCCATGAAGATCACACCTCTTCTCTGCGGTTCAGCATTTAAAAATAAAGGTGTACAGGCCATGCTGGATGCAGTCATCCAATACCTCCCTTCGCCGATGGATGTGCCAAGTGTAACCGGAATAAATCCTGATACCGATAAAGAAGAACAAAGAGGCGCCGATGCAAACGATAAGTTCGCAGCGCTGGCGTTTAAAATTGCTACGGATCCTTTTGTGGGCCGATTGGCATTCTTCCGCGTCTATTCCGGAAGACTGGATGCAGGCTCCTATGTATTGAATGCACGTACAGGAAAAAATGAACGCATTTCACGCATCATCCGGATGCATGCCAACAAGCAAACACCGATTGATAGTATCGAAGCAGGAGATATTGCAGCGGCAGTCGGCTTCAAAGAAATTAAAACAGGGGATACTTTATGTGACCCTTCTGCACCGATCGTTTTAGAATCCATGACATTCCCGACACCGGTTATTGGTCTTGCGATTGAACCTAAAACACAGGCTGATGTCGATAAACTTGGAATGGCACTGGCGAAACTGGCTGAGGAAGATCCGACGTTCCGTGTACATACCGATGAAGATACCGGTCAGACCGTGATCAGTGGTATGGGAGAACTTCACCTCGAAATTATTGTTGACCGTTTGAAGCGTGAGTTCAAAGTGGAAGCCAACCAGGGCGCTCCACAGGTGAACTACAAAGAAGCGCTTACCAAAAATGCCACTCACCGCGAAGTGTATAAAAAACAAACCGGTGGCCGTGGTAAATTCGCCGATATCCAGTTTGAAATAGGGCCGGCAGATAAGGAATGGCTTGAGAAAGGACATACAGGCCTCCAGTTTGAAAATGAAATTACCGGCGGAAACATTCCAAGAGAATTTGTTCCCGCAGTGCAGAAAGGTTTTGCTGCCGCCATGACGACGGGCATCCTCGCCGGTTATGCGAACGACAGTATGAAAGTCCGGTTGTTTGATGGTTCATACCACAGCGTTGACTCAGATGCGTTGTCGTTTGAAATCTGTGCAAGAGTTGCATTCCGCGAAGCGGCACCCAAAGCAAAACCTGTTTTGATGGAGCCAATCATGAAAGTGGAAGTCGTTACACCGGATCTGTACATGGGCGATGTGATGGGCGATCTGAACAAAAGAAGAGGACACCTGGAAGGAATGGATACGCGTGCCGGTGCACAGGTGATCCGTGCAAAAGTTCCTCTGTCTGAAATGTTCGGATATGTAACAACGCTTCGTACGATTACCTCCGGACGCGCATCTTCATCCATGGAGTTTTCACACTATCATGAAACACCGAAAGCCATGTCAGAAGAAGTCATTGCCAAAGTAAAAGGCAAAGCGAAAGCAGAAAAAGTAAGTTGATCTGATTGAATATCATTAATAATATAAAACGTTCTTTATAATGTCTCAGCGAATCCGCATCAAATTGAAATCCTACGATCATAACCTGGTTGATAAATCAGCCGAGAAGATCGTGAAAACCGTGAAGATCACGGGTGCTGTTGTTAACGGTCCAATTCCTTTACCGACAGACAAAAAAATCTTCACTGTTCTACGTTCACCACACGTCAACAAAAAGGCGCGTGAGCAGTTTCAGTTATGTGCTTACAAACGGCTGCTGGACATTTATAATTCATCAGCCAAGACTGTGGATGCATTAATGAAGCTTGAATTGCCGAGCGGAGTTGAAGTGGAAATTAAAGCATCATAATAATTTACTAATACAAAGTGAATGTTTTTCGTCGTTTGACGGATAAACCTCTGACTTAAAAACGAAACAAAATGTCCGGAATTATTGGAAAGAAAATCGGAATGACCAGCATCTTTGCTGCTGACGGAAAGTACATTCCATGCACTGTTGTTGAAGCAGGGCCATGTGTGGTAACACAGGTGAAGACGGTGGAAAGCGATGGCTACAATGCTGTTCAGCTTGCTTTCGGAGAGAGAAAAGAAAAACACACCACTTCATCCTTAAGGGGCCATTTCAAAAAATCAAATACCACTCCTAAAAGAAAACTGGTTGAGTTCAGGCATTTCCCTGAATTGCCTTCACTGGGTTCTGAAATTAAAGCGGAACTTTTTGTGGAAGGTGATTTCGTGGATGTGATCGGAACATCAAAAGGAAAAGGTTTTCAGGGTGTGGTGAGAAGGCATCATTTCCAGGGAGTCGGCGGTCAGACTCATGGTCAGCATAATCGCCTGAGAGCTCCCGGATCCATGGGTGCTTCTTCATGGCCTTCACGCGTTTTCAAAGGAAAACGATTGGGCGGCCATATGGGTGTGGATCGTGTGAAAATGCAAAACCTGGAGGTGGTCAAAGTAATCCCTGAACAAAACCTGATATTGATCAAAGGTTCTGTTCCAGGGCATATTGGTTCTTATGTAATCGTGGAGAAATAATCATGGAAGTAGCTATCGTAAATACATCCGGCAAAGAGACCGGAAAGAAAGTAAAACTCAGTGCAGAGGTTTTCGGAATCGAGCCGAATGATCATGCCATCTACCTCGATGTGAAACAGTACCTCGCCAATCAGCGCCAGGGAACTCACAAATCGAAAGAGCGTGCGGAAATCAACAGGACTACCAAAAAACTGAAGAGACAGAAAGGTACAGGCGGAGCACGCGCCGGTTCCATGAAATCTCCTTTGTTTGTGGGAGGCGGACGTGTATTCGGACCGCGCCCGAGAGATTATTCATTCAAGCTGAATAAAAAACTGAAACATATCGCCTGCCAGTCGGCATTGACCTATAAAGCCAAAGATAACAGCATCATTGTGCTGGAAGATTTCAATATGGATCAGCCGAAGACAAAGGCATACACTGATATTCTGAATAACCTCAACCTCGCCGACAAAAAAGTTCTGTTGGTTCTTCCTGATCATAACAAGAACATTTATCTGTCGTCAAGGAATTTAGAAAAAAATAAAGTAACCACTGCATCAGAGTTGAATACCTATGATGTGTTGAATGCCCAAAACCTGGTATTGGTACAGAGTTCCGTTCCTGCCTTAGAAAACAGACTGACAAAATGAGCATCCTGAAAAAACCAATCATCACTGAAAAGATGACCAAGGCCGGCGAGAAACTCGGCATGTACGGTTTTGTTGTAGATAAAAACGCCAACAAAATTCAAATCAAGAATGAAGTTGAGAAAATGTACAACGTCACCGTAGAGAGTGTGAACACCATGAAGTACTATGGAAAACTGAAATCACGTTTCACCAAAACGGGAGCCATCACCGGCAGCAAAGGAGTATTTAAAAAAGCAGTCATCACTGTGAAGAAAGGTGAAACCATCGACTTCTACAGCAGCATATAATAATCAATAGGATGATGCTGTGATTAGCCAATGAAAAACAGAGCGATAATAATTAAAAAAGTACCGGAGAAAATCAGCCAATCATCCAATTAACAAATTAAACCATGGCAGTTAAGAAACTAAGACCAATGACTCCGAGCCAGCGACACACGATCGTTGACTCGTATGATGATATTACAGCTTCCAGCCCGGAAAAAAGTCTGACGGTTAGTAAGAAACGTTCAGGCGGACGTAACGACAGTGGTAAAATGACCATGCGTTACATTGGCGGTGGACACAAAAAATTATACCGTCTCATCGATTTCAAGAGAGACAAGGTGGGTATTGAAGGTGTCGTGAAAACCATTGAGTACGATCCGAACCGTACGGCGCGTATCGCTCTTGTTTTTTATACGGATGGAGAAAAGCGTTACATGATTGCTCCGAACGGTTTGAAAGTAGGACAGAAAATCATGTCGGGTGAGAAGGCTGTTCCTGAAATCGGAAATGCTTTATTCCTTCGTGATATTCCTCTCGGAACATTGATTCATAATATCGAAATGCGCCCGGGACAGGGCGGGGAAATCGCAAGAAGTGCCGGATCTTTTGCCCAGCTGGCAGCGCGCGACGGAAAGTATGCAGTTTTGAAAATGCCAAGCGGAGAAACCAGGATGATCCTGATCACCTGCCTTGCTACCATCGGAACTGTTTCCAACGCAGATCATATCCAGGAAAGACTTGGAAAAGCCGGCCGTTCGCGCTGGATGGGACGCAGGCCAAGAGTAAGAGGTGTTGCAATGAACCCGGTGGATCACCCGATGGGTGGTGGTGAAGGACGTGCTTCAGGAGGCCATCCTCGCTCACGCAAAGGGAAACTGGCAAAAGGATACAAGACGCGTCATCCGAAAACAACTTCCAATAAATACATCATCGAAAGAAGAAAAAAATAAATTGATTTTGTCATTCGGGCATTTCATATTTTAAATGTCAGAAAGTAAAATCCAAAAATGAATAAATAAAAATGGCTCGCTCACTAAAAAAAGGTCCTTACATCGCTTACCATCTTGATAAGAAAGTGATCAAGATGAATGACGGTAAGAAGAAAACAGCAATCAAGACATGGGCACGTTCATCCATGATCTCTCCCGAGTTTGTGGGGCATACGTTCGCGGTGCATAATGGGAATAAGTTCATCCCTGTTTATGTCACAGAAAATATGGTCGGGCATAAACTCGGAGAGTTCGCGCCAACCCGCACATTCAGAGCTCACAGTGGAAATAAATCCGAAGCGTCCTAATTAATATTATCAGAAATTCATCATGGGAATCAGAAAAAGACAAGCTGCAGAAAACCGTAAGGAGATATTGAAAAGTACTGCCATTGCGCGGTTGGTGAACGTTCCGACGTCGCCACGTAAGATGAGAGTCGTTGCCGACCTGATCCGCGGACAGGAAGTGACGTCTGCTATGAACATCTTAAAGTACAATGCGAAAGCATCATCAGCCAGGCTGGAAATCCTTTTGCAATCTGCCATCTCAAACTGGGAGTCAAAAACAGGAGAGAAAATCGATGAAGGCAAAGCGTATGTAAAATCAGTGAACGTGGATAGCGCCCGTATGCTGAAACGACTCAAGCCTGCCCCGCAGGGAAGGGCGTACAGGGTTCGTAAACGCTCCAACCATGTCACGATCATTCTTGACAGCATGGCTAACAAATCAGCAAAATCAGAAGCGGCTGCCGCGGAAGAAACAAAATAATCAGAGTAAAAAACTTTACCAAACACCAACTACAATAGCATGGGACAAAAATGCAACCCGATCGGTAACAGGTTAGGAATCATCAAAGGATGGGATTCGAACTGGTATGGCGGAAAAAACTACGGAGACAAACTGCTGGAAGATGATAAGATCCGCAAGTATGTGATGGCACGCCTGATCAAAGGCGGTGTATCGAAAATTGTGATCGAGCGAACATTGAAACTTGTTACCGTCACCATTCATACTGCACGCCCGGGAATTGTTATTGGTAAAGGTGGACAGGAGGTTGACAAGTTGAAGGAAGAATTAAAAAAACTCACCAAGAAAGATGTTCAGATAAACATTTTCGAAGTGAAACGTCCGGAACTGGATGCCCAGTTGGTTGCAGAAGGCGTTGCAAGACAACTCGAGGCCAGGATTTCTTTCCGGAGAGCAACCAAGATGGCGATTGCTTCGAGCATGAGAATGGGAGCTGAAGGAATCAAAGTGATGACAGCAGGCCGTTTGGGCGGAGTGGAAATTGCCCGTACGGAACAATATAAAGAAGGAAGAATTCCTCTTCACACCTTCAGGGCTGATATCGATTTCGCCATTGCAGAAGCTCAGACTTCCTATGGAAAAATCGGTGTGAAAGTATGGATCTGCAAAGGAGAAGTATATGGTAAGCGCGATCTTTCCCCGAATGTCGGGCAGGCTGCAGTGAGCGGCGGTGCTAAAGGAATGGGTGACGAAAGAAGAGGAGACGGACGCGGCGAGAGAAGAGGTGGTGGCGATAGAAGAGGCGGCGGCGACCGGAGAGGCGGCGGCGGCAATGACCGTGGCGGAAGAGGCGACAGGAGAAGGTAAAGTAACCGGTGGAAAGTCATTGAAAAATTTCTGCCTTGAAAAAAATAATGAAAAATCAAAATTAGAAAATGTTACAGCCGAAGAAAACCAAGTTCAGGAAACAGCATAAGATGAAAGCGAAAGGCAACGCTACTCGCGGCCACGATCTTTCTTTCGGATCTTTTGGCATCAAGTCAATGGAGACGGCATGGATTCCAAGCAAGCAAATTGAAGCAGCCCGTGTTGCCGTAACCCGTTTCATGAAACGTGAAGGTCAGATCTGGTGCAGGGTGTTCCCCGATAAACCGATTACGAAAAAACCAGCTGAAGTACGGATGGGAAAAGGAAAAGGAGCACCGGAATATTGGGTTGCTGTCGTGAAACCAGGAACCATCATTTTTGAAGCGGAAGGTGTTTCAGAAACAACAGCAAAAGAGGCATTGCGTCTCGCAGCTCAGAAACTTTCAGTGACCACCAAATTCATTGTAAGAAGGGACTACGCTTCTGCATCGTAAACAATTGATAAAACCGAATCATGAAAAAAGAAGATATTAAAGAACTGACAACCGATGAACTTCGCCTTCGCCTGGCGGAAGAGAAGACGCATTATGCCAAGCTGAAAATGAATCATGCGATCTCCCCGATCGAAAACCCGTTGAAGATCCGGATTACGCGGAGGGGAATAGCGATGATTCAAACCGAGCTTACCAAACGGACGAACGAAGCACAGGCAAGCAAATAATAACCGGTCAGAACAAAACAACAATGGAACAGACAACAGAAAAAAGAGGCCTGAGGAAAGAAAGAACGGGCACCGTAATCAGCAATAAGATGAGCAAAAGCATCGTGGTTGCCGTGGAACGTAAAGTGAAGCACCCGATGTATGGAAAGTTCATCAAGAAGACTGCCAAATTCATGGCTCATGATGAGAAGAATGAATGTGGAATCGGTGACCTGGTGACCATTACCGAAACCCGTCCTCTCAGTAAAAATAAGAACTGGAGATTAAAAGCAATATTAGAGAAGGCAAAATAAAATCAGACGTGCGATTGCAGACGAGAGACATTAACCATCTCAGATCTCAGATCTCAAATCTCAAATCTCAAATCTCAAGAAAAATGATACAACAGGAATCAAGACTGACAGTAGCCGATAACAGCGGAGCCAAAGAGGTTCTATGTATCCGTGTACTTGGCGGAACCAGGAAAAAATATGCATCCCTTGGCGACAAGATCGTGGTGAGTGTGAAACATGCACTGCCTTCAGGAAATATCAAGAAGGGAACCGTGACAAAAGCAGTAGTTGTCCGCACCAAAAAAGAAGTGAAAAGACAGGATGGTTCTTACATCCGTTTCGATGATAACGCCGTTGTTCTCCTCACCGCCCAGGATGAGTTAAGGGGAACGCGTATTTTCGGACCGGTGGCAAGGGAACTTCGCGAAAAACAATTCATGAAAATTGTTTCCCTGGCCCCTGAAGTAATTTAATTGACATTGGATGAGAGAAAAAAAAGGATTAAAATCCCGGATCTCGAATCTCAAATCTGAATAAAACAAAATGGAAAGAAAGAAAAATAAACAACCCAAGCTGAAGCTGAGAAAAGGCGACATCGTGAAAGTGGTGTCGGGCGATTCCAAAGGCCAGCAAGGCAGAATCCTCGAAGTGTTACTCGAGAAAAGAAGGGCATTGGTGGAAGGTGTGAACATGGTGAGCAAACACACCAAGCCGAATGCAAAAAATACCCAGGGAGGTATTGTGAAAAAAGAAGCTACCATTCATATTTCTAACCTCATGCTCATTGACGGAAAAGGCAATGCAACCCGTGTAGGCAGAAAAGAAGAAGGCGGCAAAATAGTTCGTTATTCTAAAAAATCAGGGGAGGTTATCAAATGACATACATTCCGAGATTGAAAACAAAGTACAAGGAGGAAGTAGCTCCTGCACTCAGGAAAAAATTCAACTACAAAAGTGTGATGCAGGTTCCGCGTATCACCAAGATTTGTGTAAACCAGGGTGTCGGTGATGCCGTCAGCGATAAAAAACTGATCGACTCCGCCATTGCTGAAATGACCCAGATCACAGGTCAGAAGCCGGTTCCAACAAAATCCAAAAAAGATATTTCAAACTTCAAGTTGAGGGTGAATGTTCCGATCGGTGTTCGTGTTACACTCCGTGATAATACGATGTATGAATTCCTGGATCGTCTCATTGCCGTGGCACTTCCCCGTATCCGTGACTTCCGCGGGATCAATCCAAAAGGATTTGACGGAAGGGGAAATTATACACTTGGTGTGACTGAGCAGATCATCTTCCCCGAAATTGATATCGACAAAGTGGGCAAGGTTACAGGAATGGATATTACGTTTGTCACCAGTGCCCAAACGGATGAAGAAGCGATGGAACTTTTGAAAGAGTTTGGCTTCCCGTTCAAAACTAATTAATTGAAAAAAGAAATTCAGAAAAGACATGGCAAAAGAATCAATGAAAGCAAGAGAAGTGAAGCGTGCACGAATGGTAGCCCGTTATGCAGCCAAGAGAGCGGCATTGAAGGCAGCCGGGGATTACGAGGCGCTTGATAAATTACCGCGCAACGCTTCTCCTGTCCGCCAACACAATCGCTGCAAACTCACCGGCCGCCCGCGTGGTTACATGCGCACCTTCGGTTTGTCGAGAAACATGTTCCGCAAAATGGCTTTGGAAGGAAAAATCCCGGGAGTAACAAAAGCAAGCTGGTAATAAGAAACCAGGTACGATAAACGAAATTCAATAAACGATTAACGAAACTACCATGACAGATCCAATCGCAGACTTCCTCACGAGAATCAGAAATGCCGTAAGAGCAAATCACCGCATCGTGGAAATTCCTTCTTCAAACCTGAAAAGGGAAATGACCAAAATTCTCAAAGAGAAGGGATATATACTCGATTATAAATTTGAAGACAATGCCATCCAGGGAGTCATTAAGATTGCATTGAAATACCACCCGGTTACCAAGGCTCCGGCGATTCATAACATTTCAAGAATCAGCAAACCCGGTTTAAGAAGGTATGCCGGTACGAACAGGATGCCGCGCGTATTGAATGGTTTGGGTATCGCCATTCTTTCCACTTCAAAAGGAGTGATGTCGAACAAGGAAGCGAAGGACCAAAAGATCGGCGGAGAAGTGCTGTGCTACGTTTATTAATTGGTGAAGTATATAGTATTAGGATAAAAATATAGATGGCTGATTGAAGATTTCTAAAAT
Source organism: Bacteroidota bacterium (assembly GCA_026391945.1). GTDB lineage: Bacteria > Bacteroidota > Bacteroidia > AKYH767-A > 2013-40CM-41-45 > JAPLDA01. Next base: position 21,052 of record JAPLDA010000060.1, read on the forward strand.
CTATCATCTCAATTCTCAAATCTCAAATCTGATTTTAAATGTCACGAATAGGAAAATTACCAATCACGATTCCCGCCAAGGTGGAGGTAAAGGTCAGCGGCAACACGGTTCATGTAAAAGGACCTAAGGGTGAATTGTCGCAAAAGATGGAAGACGGCGTGCAGGTGAAGGTCGATGGAAATACCATCACCCTGGAACGTGCTACCGAGCAAAAACGCCATCGTGCTTTACACGGGTTGTATCGCGCTCTTATCAACAACATGGTGATCGGTGTATCACAGGGATTCACCAAACAACAGGAGCTGGTCGGTGTCGGATATAAAGCCTCTAACCAGGGGCAGATGCTCGATATGGTACTCGGTTATTCCCACCATTTCATTTTTGAAATTCCTGTTGAAGTAAAAGTGACCACCAAAACTGAAAAAGGAAGCAACCCGACCATCATCCTTGAAAGCGCGGATAAGCAATTACTCGGAGCTGTTTCTGCAAAGATCCGTTCGTTCCGTACTCCTGAACCTTACAAAGGAAAAGGTATCAAGTTTACCGGTGAAGTGCTGAGAAGGAAAGCCGGTAAGTCAGCAGCTAAGAAATAAAAAATAAGAATCAAGAATTAAGAATCAAGATGAAAGATACAAAAGAGAAAAATTAAAAATCTCACATCTATCATCTCCAATCTGAAAAAAAAATGTTAAAGAAACAGTTAAGAAGAAACAGCATTCGCGAACGAATCCGTAAAGCGATCAAAGGAACTGCGGAACGCCCGCGTCTCTCTGTTTTCAGAAGCAACAAACAAATCTATGTTCAGATCATTGATGATATCGCGGGATTGACGATCGCTGCTGCTTCATCAGCATCCAAAGATTTTGAAGGAGTGAAGGGAAATAAAGTGGAGATCGCCAAAGCTGTCGGTAAAGCCATTGCCGAAAAGGCAACCCAGTCAGGAATTAAATCAGTGGTCTTCGATCGCGGAGGTTACCTGTATCACGGGCGCATCAAATCATTGGCTGAAGGAGCACGTGAAGGCGGACTTCAATTTTAATCATAATCATTAACTGAAAAAAAATGTCAGAAGCAAACATAAAAAGAGTAAAGACCAGCGAGATCGAACTGAAAGACCGTCTGGTGGCCGTAAAGCGTGTTACGAAAGTGACAAAGGGAGGCCGTGCCTTTACATTCTCCGCTATTGTTGTAGTAGGCGATGAAAATGGTGTGGTCGGATATGGACTGGGAAAAGCAAAAGAAGTAACCGATGCTGTTGCAAAAGGGATTGACGATGCAAAAAAGAACCTGGTGAAAGTTCCGATCATGAAAGGTACCGTTCCCCATGAGCAGTACGGAAAATACGGCGGAGCTTATGTGTTGCTGAAGCCGGCAGCAGCCGGTACCGGTGTTATCGCCGGTGGTGCGATGCGCGCCGTACTCGACAGCGTGGGTGTTCATGATGTGTTGGCAAAATCAAAAGGGAGTTCAAATCCTCATAACGTGGTGAAGGCAACGATTGATGCTCTTGCGCAGATGCGCGATCCTGCAACGATTGCCCAGCACAGGGGAATTAAAATGGCAAGGGTGTTTAACGGATAAATCAATTTGAAAATTTGAGAATGTCCAAATGACTGATCAAATTATTAAGTTGTCAAAGTATCAAATTAAAGAAAATGGGAAAGCTCAGAATTAAATTAGTGAAAAGCGGAATTGACAGGTCCGAGCGTCAGAAAAGAACACTGTCGGCATTGGGTTTGCGGAAGTTGCATCATACTGTTGAACATGAAAGCACTCCCCAGATAAAAGGCATGCTGGTAAAGGTGAGTCACCTGGTAGAAGTAACGGAAGTAATTTGATGATTTGAAAGTGTGCGGTCAGAAGAAGATAAAAATCAAAAGCACCATTCTCAAATTCTCAAGTCAACAAATTTTCAAATACATAAAAAATGAACTTAAGTAATCTAAAACCTGCAGAAGGTTCAGTCAGAAAAAATAAACGCCTGGGACGCGGAACCGGCTCCGGCCGTGGCGGTACATCCACGCGTGGCCATAAAGGTGCACAGTCCCGCTCAGGCTACAGCAGCAAACGTGGTTTTGAAGGTGGCCAGATGCCGTTGCAGAGGCGTGTTCCGAAATTCGGTTTCGTCAACCATTTCCGCAAAGAGTTTCATGGCATCAACCTCGATACGTTGCAGGCGCTTGCTGAAACAAAAAAAATCACTTCCATTGATGTGAACACACTGGTGGAAAACGGGCTTGCCGCAAAGAAAGACAAAGTGAAAATACTCGGAAGAGGTGAGTTGAAAACAAAGCTCGATGTGAAAGTTCATGCATTTTCAGCATCGGCAAAAGCAGCTATTGAAGCACAAGGCGGAACGGTTGAAGTCATAGGCAATCAACAGCCAGCGGCGGGAAGTAATGAAAAACAAAAATAAATTTCTATTTGTAATTCGTAAATTAGTAATGATTCGTATTTCATAGTATGAAGAACTTCATTCAGACATTAAGAAACATTTTCAAGATCGAAGACCTGAGAATCCGTATTCTCAACACGCTCTTCTTTCTTGTGATCTACCGCCTTGGTACACACATCGTGCTTCCGGGCGTTGATCCGGAACAACTGGCCAACCTCCAGAACCAGACTTCGCGCGGTGTTCTGGGTTTGCTCGATATGTTCTCTGGAGGAGCCTTCTCTCATTCTTCGATTTTCGCATTGGGAATCATGCCTTACATCTCGGCGTCCATCGTCGTTCAGCTGTTAAGCATTGCCATACCTTATTTTCAGAAGTTGCAGAAAGAAGGTGAAAGCGGAAGAAAAAGAATCAACCAGATTACACGCTGGCTCACCGTGATCATCACTATGTTCCAGGCACCCGGTTACATCGTGAACCTGAGGTCACAGGTTCCGGCTGCGATCATCTCCGTCACCAATCCGAATATTGTTTCTCCTTTCCAGTTCTGGTTCACATCCATTTTAATCCTCGTGGCAGGAACCATTTTCGTCATGTGGCTCGGTGAACGAATCACTGACAAGGGAATCGGCAATGGTATTTCCCTCATCATCATGGTAGGTATCATGGCGCGTCTTCCAATTTCATTGCGTGATGAATTGCTGTCACGTTTAAACCAGGGCGGAGGACTGGTGGTGTTCCTGCTTGAGTTGGTCGCATTGGCCGCCGTCATCGCCTTTGTCATACTACTCGTACAGGGAACACGAAGGATACCGGTGAACTTTGCCAAGAAAATTGTAGGCAACAAACAATACGGTGGGGTACGCCAGTACATTCCATTGAAAGTAAACGCTGCCGGTGTAATGCCGATCATCTTCGCGCAGGCCATCATGTTTATCCCGGCCACCATCGCCCAGTTTTTCCCGGAGTCGAATGCATCACAGGGAATCCTGACAACATTTGGTAACTATACATCGTTCTGGTACAACTTTGTTTTTGCCACCCTGATTATACTCTTCACGTATTTCTATACTGCCATCGCTGTGAATCCAACGCAAATGGCTGAAGACATGAAGAGAAACAATGGTTTTATTCCGGGTGTGAAGCCGGGAAGACAAACCGCCGATTTTATTGATGATGTCATGTCGCGCATTACACTGCCGGGTTCATTCTTCCTGGCTGCTGTAGCCATCATGCCGACCTTTGCCATCTTAGCCAATGTGAATAACAACTTCGCTCACTTCTACGGAGGCACGTCGCTCCTGATTTTAGTGGGTGTGGTTTTAGATACGCTTCAGCAAATTGAAAGTCACCTGTTGATGCGCCATTACGATGGACTGATGAAATCCGGCCGGATCAAAGGACGGAGTACACAGGTTGCATCGGCAGTATAATTAGTTTATAGCGTTTACAGTTTACGGTTTACATCAACCGCAAACAGTAAACAGTAAACCGTAAACAAAGATGTTGTATTACAAGACGCAGGAAGAAATTGAGCTGATCAGAGAAAGTTCTTTACTTGTTTCAAAAACACTGGCCGAAGTGGCCAAACACATCCGGGTGGGAATTACCACTCTTTACCTGGATAAACTGGCTGAAGAATTCATCAGGGATCATGGCGGAGTGCCGGCATTCCTGGATTACAACGGGTTTCCGAATTCGTTGTGTGTATCGGTGAATTCGCAGGTGGTTCATGGAATTCCAAATGATGCCGAACTGAAAGATGGCGACATTTGTTCCGTGGATTGCGGAGTCCTGAAAAATGGCTTCTACGGTGATTCAGCCTTTACATTTCCAATCGGGGAGGTAAAGAATGAAACGCTGCGGCTGCTGGAGATAACGAAGGAAAGCCTTTACAAAGGAATCGAGAAGGCAGTGGCAGGAAGCAGGCTGGGAGATGTGAGTGCAGCCATCCAGCAACATGCAGAATCGAATGGGTACTCGGTAGTGAGGGAACTGGTCGGACATGGAATCGGGAGAAACCTGCATGAAAAACCTGAAGTTCCGAATTACGGGAAACGTGGTTCGGGAATGGTGCTGAAGGAAGGATTGGTGATCGCCATTGAACCGATGATCAACCTGGGAGGAAAGGCAGTGATTCATGAGCATGATGGATGGACGGTAAGAACCGCTGATAACAAACCTTCCGCTCACTTCGAGCATACGGTTGCGATCAGGAAGAACAAGGCAGATATTCTCTCTACGTTCGATTACATTGAAGAAGCATTGAAAGAAAATAAAATAAAAGTCATTAACTGAAAACGTGGCAAAACAGGCAAGCATAGAACAGGATGGAACCATTACAGAGGCTTTGTCCAATGCCATGTTCAGGGTAGAGTTGGAGAACGGACATGAAATCATTGCTCACATTTCAGGAAAGATGAGAATGAATTACATCAAAATATTGCCCGGCGATAAAGTGAAAGTGGAAATGTCGCCATACGATTTAACAAAAGGAAGAATAACATACAGGTATAAATAGACATTAGATGTGAGAAATGAGTCATGAGAGAAAATCTCAAACATCAAACATCAAATCTTAAATCTCAAATAGAATGAAAGTAAAACCATCGATCAAAAAAAGAAGTGTTGACTGCAAGATTGTACGCAGGAAGGGAAGATTGTATGTGATCAACAAAAAAAATCCGCGCTTTAAACAGAGACAAGGATAATTCAATTTGAAAATTGAATAATGAAATTTAGAATTCATAATTAATTAAAAAATAATGTGATGGACGACTTGGGTTGGAAAATCCGAAATCCGAAATCCGAAATCCGAAATAAAAAATGGCTCGTATAGCTGGTATTGATTTACCAAAACACAAAAGAGGAGAAATCGGACTCACCTATATTTATGGGGTTGGCCGGGCTCAGTCACAAAGGATCCTTACCGAAGCCGGTATTGACTTCAATAAAAAAGTGGAGGAGTGGAACGATGACGAACTGAATAAAATCCGTTCTGTCATCAATGAAATGAAGGTGGAAGGAGCGCTCCGCTCTGAAGTTCAGCTGAACATCAAACGCCTGGTCGACATCAACTGTTATCGCGGCATTCGCCATCGCAGCGGGTTACCGGTTCGCGGGCAGCGCACGAAGACCAACTGCCGTACAAGAAAAGGAAAACGTAAAACCGTTGCGAACAAGAAAAAAGCAACCAAAGTATAATTAATAAACATGGCTACTCAAGCAACAACAACAACAACTGCCAAGAAGGTATCGAAAAAAAGAGTGGTGCGCGTGGATGCCGTTGGTGAAGCACACATCAATGCTACATTCAACAACATCATCATTTCGCTGACCAACGAAGCAGGACAGGTGATCTCCTGGAGCTCGGCAGGTAAAATGGGTTTCAAAGGATCCAAGAAAAATACTCCGTATGCAGCCCAGATGGCCGCGACCGACTGTGCAAAAGTCGCTCACGACCTGGGTTTACGCAAGGTGAAAGTATACGTGAAAGGGCCGGGTGCAGGTCGTGAATCTGCCATCCGTACTCTTCACCAGAATGGAATTGAAGTGAGCGAAATTGTTGACGGAACTCCGATTCCTCACAACGGATGCCGCCCTCCCGGAAAGAGAAGAGTGTAACAGAAGTGGTCAATCATAAATTAAGAAATATTAATTAAACACAAATTTGATTTTTGAAGTGAGGCCGCAAAATCTCCAATTCAAATCTCAAATCTCATAATTAGACAATGGCAAGATATACCGGTCCAAAATCAAGGATAGCAAGAAAATTCAGAGAGCCCATCTTCGGTCCTGATAAATCGTTCGAGAAGAAAAATTATCCTCCCGGACAACACGGGCTGACAAAAAAAAGAAACAAGCAATCTGAATATGCTACACAGCTGATGGAAAAGCAAAAGGTGAAGTACATGTACGGAATCCTGGAGCGCCAGTTTGCTAAAACATTCGATCGTGCTTCCCGCATGCAGGGAATCACCGGTGAAAACCTGCTGAAGCTCGTCGAGTCGCGCCTGGATAATATCGTGTACCGCATGGGCATTGCTCCTTCACGCACTTCGGGAAGACAGCTGGTTTCGCATCGCCACATTACCGTGAACGGAAAAGTGGTGAACATTCCTTCTTACAACTGCAAAGCCGGTGATGTGGTTGCTGTAAGAGAAAAATCAAAAACACTGGAAGTCATCACGCATTCAGTAGTGGGCCGGGTGAATAAATACCCATGGCTTGATTTCGACAAATCAACGATGACAGGAAAAATCATCAGCCTTCCGTCGCGCGACCAGATTCCTGAAAATATCCGTGAGCAGCTGATTGTCGAGTTGTATTCTAAATAAAAGTGAATGGTTACCGGATCACGGGTTTTTCATCACTGTTTATATCATCAGAACAAATAACAATAACTATAACAAATAACATATACAAATGGCAATCTTAGCATTTCAGAGACCGGACAAAGTGATCATGATCAGCTCAACCGACAGGCAAGGTCAGTTTGAGTTTCGTCCACTTGAGCCGGGTTACGGAATTACTGTTGGCAACGCCCTTCGCAGGATTCTGCTTTCATCGTTGGAAGGTCATGCAATCGTATCCGTGAAAATCTCCGGTGTCGATCATGAGTTCTCAACCATCAAAGGAGTGGTGGAAGATGTAACGGAAATGATTCTCAACCTCAAGCAGGTTCGTTTCAAAAAACAAATTGAAGGAACCGATACGGAAAAAGTAACCGTGAATGTTTCCGGGAAGAGCCAGTTTACCGCCGGGGATATCAGCAAATTCACTACCGCTTTCCAGGTATTGAATCCTGAACTGGTGATCTGCAACATGGAGTCGAATGTGAAAATCAGCATGGATGTACAGATCGACAAAGGACGTGGTTATGTACCATCAGAAGAAAATAAATCGAGCAGCGCACCGATCGGAACCATTTTCGTTGATTCGATTTTCACTCCTATCCGTAACGTAAAGTATTCAGTGGAAAACTACCGCGTGGAACAAAAAACAGATTATGAAAAACTGATCATGGACATTACTACCGACGGATCCATTCATCCGAAGGAAGCTTTGAAAGAAGCTGCTGAAATCCTGATTCACCACTTCATGCTGTTCTCGGATGAAAAAATTACGTTGGAGACGAAAGAAAAAACTCCAACAGAAGAGCTGGATGAAAATACGCTTCACATGCGCCAGTTGCTTGGTACGAAACTCGTGGACATGGATCTTTCCGTTCGCGCTCTCAACTGCCTCAAAGCAGCAGACGTGGAAACACTTGGCGACCTGGTTTCTTACAACAAATCCGACCTGCTGAAGTTCCGCAACTTCGGTAAAAAATCACTGACGGAACTGGAAGAACTTGTGCGATCCAAAAACCTGACGTTTGGAATGAACATCACAAAATATAAAATGGAAAAAAATTAAATGGTTGAAAATTGAAGATTGAACATACAGGTTTGATGAAACACGATTCAGTTTTCAATATAAAGTAATCAATACACAATGAGACACGGAAAAAAAGTAAATCACTTAGGAAGAACGCACAGTCATCGTGCTGCTATGTTGTCGAACATGGCAACGTCCCTGATCATGCATAAGCGCATCAATACCACGGTGGCAAAAGCAAAAGCTCTTCGTAAGTATGTAGAGCCGATCCTTACACGTTCAAAAGACGACAGTACACATTCACGCCGCCTGGTGTTCAGTTACCTTCAGAGCAAAGACGCCGTTACCGAGTTGTTCAGGGAAGTGGCACCAAAGATCGGGGAACGCCCGGGTGGATACACTCGGATCCTGAAAACCGGAAACCGTTTGGGTGACAATGCCGAAATGTGCATGATGGAACTTGTGGACTTCAATGAAAGCATGCTCTCTGCGAAAGATTCGAAGAAAACAAAAACAACGCGCAGAAGAGGCGGTAAAAAGAAAACTGATTCGGCTGCAGAAGGATCTGAACATGCTTCCTCTGCAACGGATACCAAAACGGAGGAGACGCCTAAGAAACGCGGAAGTAAGAAGGCATCTGATTCCAATGATAAAACAGAAGAATAATGATTCGCTGAGATTGATATTTAAGAAAAGGATAAACCACCAGGTTTATCCTTTTTTTATGCCTGTTAATCAGAAAATAAATTATCTTTGATCATTCATCATTCATTCCGTATGAAATATACATCAAAAAAGCCGGCCATCCTTCTTCTTGAAGATGGAACTGTTTTTCATGGTAAAGCAGCAGGCGCTATTGGTACCATAACCGGGGAAATCTGTTTCAACACCGGGATGACCGGATACCAGGAGATCTTTACCGATCCGTCTTATTTCGGACAACTGCTCGTTTCAACCCATGTTCATATCGGGAATTACGGAATCCACCAGGAGGAAGTGGAAAGTGATTCCATTAAAATTTCAGGATTAATTTGCCGGTCATTCAATGAATTGTATTCGAGGAAATCTGCTGTATCCTCTATCGAAGATTATTTTGTTTCACAGAACATCGTTGCCATCTGTGATGTGGATACCCGGGCGCTTGTCAGGCATATCCGCAGCAAAGGTGCTATGAATGGAATCATCTCATCGGAGACAACGGATCTGAAAACACTTCGCGAACGCCTGGATAAAGTTCCTTCCATGGAAGGACTGGAACTTTCATCCCGTGTAACGACCAAGCAGCCTTATTTCATCGGCAACCCGAATGCCCGCTACAAAGTGGCGGCATTGGATTTGGGAATCAAGAAAAACATCTTGCGTAATTTCATAAAACGGGATTGCCTCGTACAGGTCTTCCCTTCCGATTCTTCTTTCGCATCTATAAAAAAATGGAATCCTGATGGTGTCTTCCTCAGCAACGGTCCGGGCGATCCGGCTGCCATGGCCGACGTCGTGCAAACGGTGAAAGAAATTCTGAATGTGAATACTCCGGTTTTTGGAATTTGCTTAGGACACCAGTTGCTTGCCGAAGCCTGTGGAATCAGGACGTACAAAATGCATCACGGTCATCGTGGAATCAATCACCCTGTGAAGAATGTCATCAGCGGAAAATGCGAAGTCACTTCCCAGAATCATGGCTTCTCCGTGGTGGAAGAGGATGTGAAAAAATCCAGTAAAGTGGAGGTGACGCACATCAACCTGAACGACGGCACCATCGAAGGTATCCGGGTAAAGGATAAAGTGGCGTTCTCCGTTCAGTATCACCCCGAATCGGCTCCCGGCCCTCACGACAGCACTTACCTGTTCGATGATTTCATCGAATGCATGAGTAAAGTGGAAGTCGAACAATAACCGTTACTTTTCTTTTTTAGTTTCTGTTTCCTTGCTGCCGGCCAGCGTATCCAGGTTCTTTTTGGCGAGTGAAAAATCAGGAAAAACCTGAAGGGCAGCTTCAAAGTATTCTTTTGCTTTTTCTTTCTGGTTGATCTCATTGAAAATAATTCCGCGCAGGTTTAAAGCGGCAGCTTTTAACGGAACATTTTGACGACCGTCTTCCGAAGAAATCGGTATGTTTTCTTTTGCTGATTGCGGATCATTCAGGACGATGTCGATCATTTGGTTGCATTCACCGATCCGCTTTAAAACATACTGCTGCACCGCCAGGTGGTATGCATAGTAAATCTTGCCGGTCTTCAGGTACATTTTTTCATACAAGGCAAGTGCTTCTTTGTTTCTTTTCATGGCAACATTCGAAATGGCGACCATCTCCATGACATCGAGGTTGGATGTGTCTTTTTCAAGATACGCATTCCCTGTCAGCACACATTGGGGATAAGCATTGAGGTTGTAATACAAGGCAACCAGCGAATCCAGGTAACCGGTACGGTCAGGGTTACGGATCATGAGCGTATACAAAGCATGTTTGGCTACATCATAATCACCATATTGAATGGCGCGGTTGTACAGATCAATATCCGGATCTTTTGTTATGGCTGTGTTTTTCGATGGCGGAACAACAGAGCTTTTTGATTTTGTCTGTGCGGAAACTGAGGTGACCAGGATCGCTGAAACTGAAAGGATGATGACGAGGATTCTTTTCATGATGATAGGTGTTCGGTATTGATTTTAGCGGCAAGTTAAAAAATGTTTTCCTGTATCCGGGCTTCCATTTGCAAATAAGATTATTCGCTCGCCGGGCATTCCATCTCACTTCAAAATCTTATTTTTGACTTTTGAATACCGGTATTCCTGTTCGCCTGAAAACATAAAGTATGACTCCTGATTATTTGAATAAACTCAACGACGCGCAGCAACAGGCTGTCCTGCATACCGAAGGCCCGGTGATGATTATTGCCGGTGCAGGATCAGGAAAGACAAGGGTTCTTACGTACCGGATTGCTCACCTGCTGCACAACGGGGTGGATGCCTTCAACATCCTCGCACTTACATTTACCAATAAAGCGGCGCGTGAAATGCGTGCGCGGATAGAAAAACTTACCGGCAGCGAAGCACTCAATTTATGGATGGGAACATTCCATGCCGTGTTTGCAAAAATTCTCCGGATCGAATCTGAAAAGCTGGGGTTCCCATCGAACTTTGCCATCTATGATACCGATGATGCCAAAAGCCTCATGCGGGATATTCTCCGCGAACAGGGACTGGATGATAAAATCTATAAACCCGAGGTCGTGCTCAACCGGATTTCAGCGGCAAAAAATAATCTCTACTCATGGCAGGAGTACCAGGAAAATACGGAATTCGTAAATGACGATCATGCCAGCGGGAAACCTAAGCTGGGCCTGCTGTTTGAGCTTTACGTAAAGCGATGCTTCAAAGCATCAGGAATGGATTTCGATGACCTTCTGTATAACATGTATGTGCTCATCAACCGGCATCCGGAAACATTGCATAAGTACCAGCATAAATTCAAATACATTCTTGTTGATGAATTCCAGGATACGAATTATGCGCAGTACATGATCCTGAAAAAACTTTCTGCGGTGCATGAAAATATCTGCGTGGTGGGCGATGATGCACAATCCATTTATGCATTCCGCGGAGCCAATATCCGGAACATCCTCAACTTCGAAAAAGATTACCCTGACCTGAAAGTTTTTAAATTGGAACAGAACTACCGTTCCACCAAAAATATCGTACTCGCCGCCAACAGCATCATTGTACACAACAAACACCAGTTGAAAAAAGATGTCTGGACGCACAATGATCCTGGTGAAAAAATTCAATTGATGCGTGCGCTGAGCGACAACGAAGAAGGCAACATGGTTGCGCAATCCATCTTTGAAACCAAGGTGAATAAACAATGGCACAATAAATCATTTGCCATCCTCTACCGTACCAATGCGCAATCGCGGGCGATGGAAGAGGCGTTGCGTAAACTGAACATCAGTTACCGGATTTACGGAGGCTTGTCGTTCTATAAACGCAAAGAAATAAAAGACCTCATCGCTTATTTCCGGCTTACCATCAATCCGCATGACGAAGAAGCGCTGAAACGTGTGATCAATGTTCCGGCAAGAGGAATCGGGAAAACCACCATTGAAAAACTCACCGTCACTGCCGCAGAAAACGACCAAAGCATCTGGGATGTCATCGAAAATTCTTCTACGAACCCGGCCGGGTTTAACAACGGAACTCTTGCGCGTATTCATGATTTCGTGACGATGATAAAAAGTTTTTCGGTGAAATTGAAAGCGGATAATGCGTATGAACTTTCCAGCCACATCGCCACATCCACAGGTTTGCTGAGGGAATTGTATGCTGATAAAACACCTGAAGGGTTGAGCCGTTATGAGAACGTCCAGGAATTGCTCAATGGAGTGAAAGAGTTTACGGAAACAGGAAGAAGCATCACACCCAAAGGCGATGAAGATATTTTCAGGGAACAGGACGATTTCAGAACACTCGATATGTTCATGCAGGACATCGCATTGCTCACCGATGCTGATGATGAAAAAAAACAGGATGACGATACGGTTTCTTTGATGACCATCCATGCAGCCAAAGGACTTGAGTTCCCGGCCGTATTTGTTGTCGGGCTCGAGGAGAATCTGTTCCCTTCGCAACTTTCGGTGAACTCCCGTGAAGATCTTGAAGAAGAGCGGCGACTGTTTTATGTGGCCATCACCAGGGCCGAACATAAACTCACCATATCGTATGCCTCCAGCCGCTACCGTTGGGGCAACCTGGTGAACTGTGAGCCCAGCCGTTTTTTGGAAGAGATCAATGCCGAATATGTGGAAGAATCCGGAATCAGGAAAAAGCAGGACAGTGGTTTTGTTTTCGGTGAAAAATCTTTGGACCGGTGGAGTACGAAACCCTTGCCATCCAAACAAGCTGCCGTTTTCAAAAACGTTCCTTCGCACCTGAAAAAAGTGAACTCTTCAGAAGTTCAGAATTTCACCGGTGATGATACGAGCAACATACAAACCGGGATGGAAGTGGAACACCAGCGTTTTGGAACCGGCAAAGTGCTGCTGGTGGAAGGAAAATTCCCTGACCTGAAAGCCACCATTTTTTTTCATGGAATCGGTCAGAAACAACTGTTGCTGAAATTCGCCAGGCTGAAAATCATCAATGGTACTTCCGATTAATTTCTTATCTTCGTTTACTTTTTTAAAACTGATATGAGTACAAAAATTCCGAGGCCAAAGATCATGGAATACAATTCCAGCCGCAATCAGATGGTGATTCCCGAATACGGGCGCAACATTCAGAAGATGATTGAATATGCAATGACCATAGAAGACCGTGAGGAGCGAAACCGGGCCGCTAAAGCCATTGTAACTGTGATGGGTTTTCTCAACCCGCAGATCCGTGACATCGTGGATTTCAAACATAAACTGTGGGATCACCTGTTTTTGATTTCCGATTTCAAACTGGATGTGGATTCTCCTTACCCGATTCCACCACGTGAAACGCTGAAGGTGAAACCGCAACGCATCAAATATCCCGAAAGCAATATCCGCTATAAGTATTATGGCAAGGCCATGGAGCAGATGATCCGTAAGATCGGTGAACTGGAAGAAGGAGAGCGCAAAAACCAGATTGCCCAGAACCTCGCGAACTTCATGAAGATGTCGTACCTCACATGGAATAAAGATTCTGTGGATGATTCCACCATTCTCGGTCATCTCGAAGAATTATCCGACGGCCAGGTGAAATTGCATGAAGAGGTGAGACTCAACCACACCGCGCAGATCCTCGCCATGAATGCCCAGAAGAAACAACTGCAGCAGCAGCAACATGTCAAAAACAATAACGCGAAGCGGCAGCAGCGACGAAAGAAAAAATAAAACGATTTGTGAATGCTCATCCGGATGATGAGCATTTTTTTTGTCACACCTCTGAAATTCCATGACCTGTAGAATGGATTCAGCCGGATTCGAAAAAAGTTGCATCAGAAAAATGTATCTTTATGATTCAATTCGATTGTCATTCCCCGTGAAAAAAAGAATCGTATGGTTGTTTAGCTTTCTTGCCCTGCAATCGTTTGCACAGGGACAGCGATTCGTTAACTCCATGGATATTTCCGAATCAGAAGGGAAGGCTGCCATGAGAAATTTTTGTAGTGAGCATGTTGCTTCTTCTTCACTGGATCGCTATGATTTGAAATACCACCGTCTTGATTGGCATGTGGATCCCAATGTGAATTTTATTTCAGGTGCCATCACTTCTTATTTCCAGGTAGTGGATGCTAATTTTTCTGAAATAGATTTTGAACTGGCCGATAACATGTCAGTCGATTCGACATCTTATCATTCTGTTCCCATTTCATTTCTCCATTCAACAGGAGACCTGCTGCGGATTACATTTCCCTCAGTCATTTCACAGGGTAACCTGGATTCAGTAACAGTTTATTATCATGGTACTCCCGGTGCAACAGGTTTCGGATCGTTTGCACAGGATTATCATTCCGGTGTTCCCATCATCTGGACATTGTCGGAACCATACGGTGCAAAAGACTGGTGGCCGTGCAAGCAGGAACTCAGTGACAAAATTGATTCTCTTGATATCCTTGTCACCACTCCACAGGCTTACCGGGCAGCCAGTAACGGGTTGCTTGTTTCAGAAATATCCAATCCTGATTTTTCAAAAACATATCACTGGCAAACTCATTACCCGGTGGCGGCTTACCTTGTTGCCATTGCTGTCACCAACTATGTGTATTATACGGATTATGTCACGTTGAATTCCGGCGACTCACTGCCCATTCTCAATTACGTTTACCCGGAAAGTTTAAGCGATGCACAATATTATTTGCCTGACATCAAGGCGATCATCAGGATCTATGATAGTTTACTGATTGACTATCCTTATCACAGGGAAAAATACGGTCACGCTGAATTCGGCTGGGGCGGAGGAATGGAGCACCAGACGATGAGTTTTGTCGGGGGCTTCGGTCATAATTTAATTGCTCATGAATGTGCACATCAATGGTTCGGTGATTTGATCACACCGGCCAGTTGGAAGGATATATGGCTCAACGAAGGATTCGCAACATACTTTGCTGCTATAACTGAAGAAATTCTTTTTCCGGAATCCTGGCATCCCTGGAAAACAAACACGATGAACCTGGTCACCGCGCAGCAGGATGGTTCGGTGTTTTGTGATGATACCACCAGTGTTTCCCGGATTTTCAGCGGCCGGCTTTCCTATAATAAGGGAGCTTTTTTACTTCACATGCTTCGCTGGCAACTGGGGGATTCACTTTTTTTTCTAAGCCTACGGAATTATCTCAGCGATCCGCAACTTGCCTTTCATTATGCCTCTACGCCGGATCTTCAGCATCACCTCGAACAGGTAAGCAATCAAAATCTCTCTCATTTTTTTAACCAGTGGTATGCCGGTCAGGGTTACCCGATGTATCACCTGACATGGAACCAACAGGCGAATCATTTTTATCTGAAAATAGAACAGCGCCAGTCGCATCCGTCTGTTTCGTTTTTTGAAATGCCCGTGCCTGTTGAACTCCGTGGTGAAGGCCATGATACTATCCTTGTGTTGAATCATACGTATTCCGGCCAGTTGTTTTCCCTGGACATTCCGTTTCATGTCGACACCATTTCTTTCGATCCGCAGCAATGGATTTTGGCGGCGCACAATATGATAACGTATAACCCGGTTTTCAGTCCAGGCAACCCGGATCCGCTGTCATCACAGTTGTATGTGTATCCGGTACCAGCAGAAACAGTTATTAAAATTTACAGTTCTTCTTCTGCCCGGTTGGAGGAAGCAACCATGTATGATGTGCTGGGAAACCTGGTCATGCAATACATTCTCCAGCCGTCCATGCTTCCTTACGAACTTGATGTTTCCGGAATAGAAGCCGGTGTTTACCTGTTGAATGTAAAAACTGATCTCGGCACGGTCACAAAAAAAATAGTCAGAACCCGTTAATGATCAGTTTGTTTTCGCTGGTGTTTTCTTTTTGAGCAAAAAAGTTTTGACGATATAAAAAGCAGAGACAGCCAGGAAGATGGCACCGAGCATGGCTACGATGGAAGAGCCCGCCGGGAAATCGAATTTGTAGGATACATGCAAACCGAAGAATGCACCGGAGATGCTAAGCACGATGGCTATGATCACAACTGCTGCATTTTTCCTCGCCAGCATGATGGCTCCCACGGCAGGAATGATCAGGAAAGAAAATACAGGAATCACTCCGCTGATGCGAACAGCGAATACAATGCTCAGCCCGATGGAAATGTAAAAAAGAAAATTCCATGGATTGAAAATGCCGATGGAATGTCCTTCATTGTTTTCAAATCGTTGAGTGAGGGAAAAGAATTTTCTAAAAAAAATGATGTGAAGCAAAGCGAGGCATCCGAAAACAATACCCGTCATTTTGATCTGGTCCCAGCTTACTGATAAAATGTTTCCGAATAAAACTTCCTGGATGTCGGAATCGCCGTGCGGGGTTTTTGAAATAAGCATGACTGTTACCGCAGAAGCAATGGCATACAGAATCCCGATGATGGCTTCCAGTTTCAGCCTCTTGTCGCGGATGTTGATCAGCGACATCAGGAATGCACCGACAATTGCAAAAAGTATGGGGATGAATGTTTTTCCTTTCCCGATGTAATCAGAAAAGGCGACACCCAGCGATGAAATCTGACCGAGTGCAAGATCAACAAATACAATTCCTCTTCCAACCACGTGTACGCCGAGGTAGGAGAGAAGGATGCCGACGATGGCGCTGATGGTAAATGCCTGTACAATGAAATCGAGTTTAAACATTTCAAACATGGTGGTTTTTTTTATACTATTGAAATTGATTTTGGATTGACTTAAGAAGCGAAATTATTTCATCACCGAAACCAGCTGGTTGATGTTGTAATCAAAGAGATCGTAATAATTTTTAATTCCATCGAAAGCCCCGACCGACGTGGCCAGCGTCAGCACTTTAGCGCCGGTTTGTTTGGCCACCACGTCAGAAGATGAATTGGTGAAATAGGGAGAGGAGATGATTACTTTGATGGAATTGTTTTTTACCTCGCCGATGATTTTTACAAGTTGTGAAGGCGTTGGCGGAATGCCAGGTTTCGGTTCCAGGAAATCGACGATCTGCAAACCAAAACGGTTTTCAAAATAACACCACTCGTTGTGGTAGGCGATCACTTTCATGCCTTTGTATTTTGCCATGACTGAATTCCATGCTTTCAGTTTCTGGTCGATGGTTTCGTTGAATACTTTCAGGTTCGCTTCAAAATAATTTTTGTTTTCCGGCGATATTTTTTCAAGCCCGTTGCAGATATTCCTTGCGATGAATTTACCGTTCAACGGATCCAGCCAATAGTGCGGGTTTCCGAAGATGTGAATGTCGCCTTCTGCCCGGTTGATGCTGGAAGGAACCTGCATCAGCGGAACGCCAAAAGAAGCATCCACATAACCCGGACTTCCTTTCTGAATTTTCTGATTTCTTGAACTGGATAGCAGTGAAGGCGACCATCCCGTTTCAAGGTCCAGGCCAAGTGTTACAAAGAGATCTGCATTGGAGAGTTTGATGATGTAACTTGGTTTAGGATCCACGAAGTGCGGGTTCTGGTAACCTGTTGCAATGGCAAAGACCTCCACCTTGTTGCCGCCGATGATTTCGGTGATGCTTTTGGTGTCCTGGGTGGTCGTCACCACGTGGATGTTTCCCGCCTGTGCGCGACCGGAGATGATGATGAGAACGATGACAACTATTTTTTGAATGTTTTTCATTTTCCTTTTGTTTAAGTATGCGTAAGAATGATAACGGTTCCATTAATACTGGTGTGCTCCATGTGTGCCGATCACGAAGATCCACCGGAGAAAAATCTGAGTAAAGTTTTTTTCATAATTGTTCAATGCATCCGGTTGGTTGGCAAACGTGGCTTTGCCCTGCAATTCTATTTTTTGAAATTCAGTCGCGTACCATCCGAATGTTGTGGATGCAGCCTGCTCCACGAACTGTACCGAAGAAGGCTTGTTCGTATAGTCATAGCGCGCTGTCACAAACCAGCGTTTTGATACTTGCAGGTTCATGAGCGAATACAAACCGATGGAGTTTACCGTGAGGCTGTCGAACTGCGCATGACTGAAATAGATTTCATTCTGAAAGGTGAATGATTTGTAGGTGTTGTATTTTACAGGCTTCCATTTGTAGGTGAGATCGGCGGCGCCGACATTCGTTTGGTGATCTGTAAAATTCGCTCCTGAAATTCCGGTGAGTCCGAGTTCAAGAGTCGCATTTGCAGTCAGGTCCCAGAAATTTTTCAGGTGGGCAAGTTTGAGATAATTGTTTTTTGAACTCCTCGCAAACCCCGGGCTGTCACGCGGTCCGTCAGTCACTTCCACCGTCAGTTCCTGGAAAAATGCCTGGTTCGGAAGCAGCCAGCTGAGTTGAAGTCCCTCATCATTCATTCCTTCCTCTCCAAAAAATCTGACGAAAGCATTCGGCATATCCACGAAGGCAAGCGCATGAGGATGTACGGGATTTATTCTGCCGAGTGCCTGTTTGAATTTCCCGGCTTTGAGCTGCAGGTGAGCGGGAAGCGAAAGCGTGGTTAAATATCCTTCTTCAATTTCGCTTTTGAATTCCCCCGTTACGGGGTCGCGTGTAATGGAAATAAAAAAATCTGCTTTGGCATACGGATCCACAGTCGACTGAAGCGATATCTCCGTTTCGTGAAGGTTGGCGTCAAAATTACGGCTGTGGTTACTTTGGTAACTTCCCCTGAAATCACCGATCACGCTGATGTCCGGGTTGGCCGATGGCGCTGATCTCGGAGCGGGAGCATTCGTTACAGCATTGTTTTCCTGCGTCAGTTGTTTCTGTATCTCCTGTAACAACAGGGAGTCCGGAGTCGTGCTGTCAGTCTGAGCATACACGGGAGAAATCAGCAGGATGGAGAAAGTGATTGCACCAATTATTTTTATCATGGAATGGTTTTATCATGCAGTATGAAAAGGAAGTAATATGAAAGCACTTGCTTTCATAGCATCAGTTTTTAAAGGGTCAGCTTTAAACTGATCAATGCATTATACAACCGGAGGTCCCCTGAAAAATAAAAAAGGAGAAGATGAATAAAAATAATCACATGATGTTCCTGTTGAAACAGAAACCGGAATAACAGAAGTATGCAAAGTGAAAATGTTTGCCTCATGAAACATCGGCGGAACTGAAAACTGCAGCATGTCGCAATGCTGATGCAGGGCTTCGACATGCGTGGATGTTTCGGAATGTGCAATTAAGTCAAACGTGTCATCGTGATCGGTAAGTTGATGAATAAGTTCAGTGGGCGTCACAAAAAAGGAAACGGCAGCCAGGAGAAACCAGGCTATCCATTTTCTTATGTTGTTTTGTTTAGCTGAATACATTCAATCAAAAATAAGAAAATTAAATCGTGTCAATTGTTAAGTAAAGGATAAAGTTCCTGATCGGGATCGAATTACTTTGGCAATTTGAATTTTCCTGATTCCAGGTCGCTGATAAATCCACTGACCTTTTCAGTATCGAGGCGTTTGGCAATGATTCGTTTCCTGTCGTCGAGGAGGTAAATCACCGGCGTGGAATAAATATCATAGTAGTTCCTGAAGTTCGTCTGGTTGTATAAATCAGAAACATTCAGCCAGTCGAGTTTGTTATCGCGAATGTATTTCTTCCACACTTCCATGTCGGATTCTATTCCGACTGCAAAAACTTCAATACTGATTTTTGTTTTGACGCTGTCGTAATAGTGCAGGAGTTTTGGAATTTCAATTTTACAATGGCTGCAGGTAGGGTCCCAGAATACCAGTACGGTGTATTTTGTTTTCAATCCATACAAGGTATGCATGACGAAAGCCGTATCCGGCATGGCCAGGTCATGTGCGGGAGTGAAGAGAATATTTGGTTTTATCTTTTCGACACGCTCATGAATTTTCGCTTTCAGCGTGGAGTCGGCCCAGTAAGCGAGATCGGATAAATAATATTTTTCCGCCAGGTGAACAAAAATTTTATCGAATCCCATGATCTTGGAATTCTCATACGTGTTGGTGAAAGTGGCTACGCAATATTTAAAGACTTCCTTGTTCGCTTTTGCTTTTTCGATGATGGTGTCCAGTGAAGCAATCAGCGAATCCGGAATCTGTGCCGTGAGTTGTGTGGTATACATCTTTACCTTGCCTTCAAAAATCGGCGTGCGAAGCATCCGTGCATCGCTGAAGTCTACGTTGTCCCAGAAATGAAGTTTGAAATAGCGGAATTGAAAAGTGGAATCGATGTTTCCTTTTTCATCTTTCGGCGGCTCTGGAACTTCCGGTTCCGACATGGTCTTGAAAATTTTTGCCATGAACGATTTCGGGTAATCGTTCATCATTTTAATACGGTAAGCTTTTACTTCTTTGTCAAGAGCAGTCACTTCCCCGCGAATCGCTTTGGTGGAATCTTTATTGTCTTTGTTTGCATCCAGCCTGTTCTTCAGTGAAGAAGATTGTTTGGATTTCTCAACGATAAATTTCTGATGCTCACTGAAGAGTTTGTTTTCCTGTGTTCCGCTGCATTTAAAGTTGCTGATAAAATCGATGGTGTCGGATTCGATCGTGAATTTTTGTTCATCAACAAGAATTTCAAAATACGTTTTACTGGGCATGATCACGAGGTAGATTCCGCCGGGCAACGAATCCTTCCCGCTGAAAGTTCCCCAACCGTCTTTGTTGATCCTCGTGGTGTCTTTGATGAATTGCTTTTCCCCAAAGTGATAACCGAGGTAACAAATCGTGTCTTTCAACCCGTTGATGTGAACCTTGATTTCATGACCCGCTGGTCTTACGTCAGAAGAAAATACAAATACAAAAGCAAGCATCAAACATAGTCCGGTCCATACAGGAAAACTCATTTTTTTCATAAGCTTCAATTTCATCCGTTAAACTTTATGTAGCAAGTAATGGTTTCGCAAAGGTAAAATCCTATGGATAGCCTGCATGAAGGAATCATAAATTCCGGGGCTTAATCAGAATCTGTTCCTTGCAGATTCCAATCACGAAATTTTTGAAAATTACAAATTCCCTCTCAATGCCTGTTCCCTCTCAATGGATTCAAACAGGGCTTTGAAATTTCCCTTACCGAATGATTTGGCTCCTTTCCGCTGGATGATTTCAAAAAAAACAGTTGGCCTGTCCTGGACTGGTTTCGTAAACAACTGGAGCAGGTACCCTTCTTCATCACGGTCAACGAGGATGTTCAGGCGTTTCAGCGTTTCGATGTCTTCATCAATTTTTCCGACACGCTCAATTAAATCGACATAATAATTTTCCGGAACATAGAGAAAATCGACTCCGCGGCTGCGAAGTTCCGTAACCGTGTGTTCGATGTCGTCCGTGAGAACAGCGATGTGCTGAACTCCTGCACCATGATAAAATTCGATGTACTCTTCAATCTGCGATTTTTTCTTTCCGCTCGCCGGCTCATTGATCGGGAACTTCACGTACCCGTTTCCATTGGAAACCACTTTGCTCATCAACGCCGAATATTCGGTGCTGATATCCTTGTCATCGAAGGTGAGCAGGAGTTTGAAGCCCATCACATCTTCGTAAAATTTCACCCACTGGTTCATGGCTCCGAGTTCCACGTTCCCGACACAATGATCCACCACTTTCAACCCAACGGGTTTGACTGTGAGGGAACTTTTGGCAGGCTTATATCCCGGGAGAAAAACTCCTTTGTAATTTTTTCTTTCCACGAATTTGTGAATCGTGTCGCCGTAGGTATGAATCGAAGCAATTTTTACTTCGCCGTTTTCATCGCTCAATACCGTAGGCTGCGTATGTGCTTTCGCGCCGCGCGACATGGTTTCGTAAAAAGATTTTTCAGCATCATCCACCCATAACGCCAGGACTTTTACTCCATCACCATGCTTTACATGATGCTGGGTGATTTCACTTTCAGGCTGCAGCGAAGAGGTAAGGATGATCCTGATTTTTCCCTGCTGCAAAACATACGATGCACGGTCGCGGACACCGGTTTCCGGGCCGGCGTAGGCGATGAGTTCATAACCCCAGGCAACCTGGTAGTAATAGGCCGACTGCTTGGCATTGCCAACCCAGAATTCAACGTGATCAGTTCCGTTTAACGGAAGAAAGTCTTGTGACATGGTATTAAATTTATGATTGAATGGCGTATCGAATACATGTTTCCCATGAGTGTGGGAAGACGCAAATATCTTAATAAAGTCAGGAATAATCAAATCCGTTAAAGCGGGATCAGGGCAACGTCTACGATAGTTTTCCGGTTATACAGCTACTCTATCGGTATTACTTTTTCTTTGGCTGGTAACCTCTTTCCTTCGCCATTTTTTCGAGCCTTTCCTGGAAGGAAGATTTTTTCTGGATTTTCGGACGTTTCTTATTTTCCTGGATCTGGCGATGGATGGCATCTTCATCAATAAATGCTTTGAAGAGATACTGCTGTCCGAATCCGAAAATGTTGCTGAGGAAATAATAATAACTCAACCCGGCTGAATAGTTATTGAATACACCGAGGAACATGATGGGCATCAGATACATCATCCATTTCATTTGCGGGTTGGCAGCGCTGGTCATCTGCATGTTCATCCGTGTATACAATAAAGTGGAAACGGTCATCAGCAAAGTAAAGAGCGAAACGTGATCACCGTAAAAAGGAATTTTGAACGGGAGATCAAGAATGGAATCGTAAGTCGAGAGATCTTTTGCCCACAGGAAATGTTCTCCTCTCAACTCAATGGAGGACGGGAAGAAACGGAACATCGCGATGAGGATAGGCATCTGTAACAGGCCAGGGATACAGCCTCCCAGCGGGTTCACACCGGCTTTCCTGTAGAGGCTCATCGTTTCCTGCTGCTTCTTCATCGCGTCATCAGGGAACTTGGCCGTGATCTCTGCAATTTCAGGTTGCAGCACTTTCATCTTCGCCTGCGACTTGAACGATCCGTAAGTAAGCGGCAGCAACACAATCCTGATCAGGATGGTTAAGATCAGGATGATGATTCCGAAATTCAGGTGGAAGCCATTGAGGAAATTAAAAGTCGGGATCACTAAAAAACGGTTTACCCATCCGAAGATTCCCCAACCGAGCGGAATTTGCTTTTCAAGTTTCAGGTCGCCCGTTTTTTTCAGCGTCTGGTAATGGTTCGGGCCGATATAAAAACGCATTCCGTAACTCTCACTGGCCTTGTGTTCAAAAGGCAAGGCAATGGAAGTGGAAAGTGTTTTCACATATTTTTCAGAATTTTTATCCGTCCTGCTTTCAACGGTAGGAGAATCGAATGAATTGTCAGCGATCAGAACAGAAGTAAAATATTGTTGTTTGAAAGCAATCCATTTCACCTTTGTCTTCAGCGACTGCTGTTCATCCTTGCTCTCGGAAATATAATCCACATCTTCGTCTTCGCCGGAGAACCTGTAATAAACAGTGGTGGCCATGCGTTCACTCTGCATCGTCTTTTCCTGTTTGGTAATCGGTTGCTTCCAGTCCAATGAAAGGTAACTGGCTGCAACCAGGTCACTCATGCCGACGACATCAATTTTAAACTTCACCATGTAGTCCATGCTGTCGAGGGCATAACTGTATTCAATGTACCTGTTGTTCCCGGCACTCACGCGAAGAGTCACATGGTTGGGTGAAACGTCGCCGGCTTCCGCGAAGAAAAGTGTATTGGTGCGGATGATCCTGTTTTGCGCAGATAGCGATAAACCGAAATCGGCAGAATCAGAATTCATCAGCGCGACCGGTTTGCCATCAAATGTTTTGTAATTTTTCAGTTCAGCGTTGGTGATTCTGCCGCCTTTATTAGAGATGGTGATTTTGAGACGACTGTTCTCAAGCGTGAAGAATTTTTCTGTACCGTCTGCTGCTGATGCAAAATCACCGAACTGTTGTTTGCGTATTTCCTGCTTTGCAGAATCATTGATATCAGCTGCCACAATAAGGGAGGTGTCTTTGGTAACAACACTCTTTTGCTGTTGCGCGATTTCCTTTTGTTTTTCTTCTGCTTTCATCACGGCAGTGATGGAGTCCTGCCTGTGCTTCATGACCAGTTGCTCTTCAGCGCTTGGTTGAGTATAAAGGCTGTAGGCAATTATGAGAAAGCCGATCAGAATGATGCCGATGATTGAATTCCTGTCC
>JAPLDA010000065.1 GCA_026391945.1 Bacteroidota bacterium
GAATAATTTCCTGCCGTTGAAACCGTAATTGCCTGTGCGGTTGCGCCAGTCGACCATAAATAACTGTTCGCTGAACTCGATGTCAATGTCACACTTCCTCCCTGGCAAATTGATGTACTTCCGCTTGGTGTAATAACAGGTGTTGGAGGATTGGCATTTACGGTAACTGTTGTCACTGCCGATGTTGCTGAACAACCTGATGCATTCGTTACCGTTACTGAATAACTTCCCGCTGTCGATACTGTAATTGCCTGTGTGGTTGCACCAGTCGACCAAAGATAACTTGTCGCTACGTTTGAGGTAAGTGTTACGCTGTTACCGGTACATATCGACGTACTGCCGCTGGTCGAAATTATCGGCGTTGCTGGATTTGCATTCACAGTAACTATGGTGGCTGCTGATATGGCTGTACACCCTGATGCATTCGATACCGTTACAGTATAACTTCCTGTTGTTGTTGCAGAAATGGACTGGGTAGTAGCACCGGTCGACCATGAATAACTCGTAGCAGCACTTGAAGTCAGCGTCACACTTCCGCCCTGGCAGAAAGTTGTGCTTCCGCCAGCGGTGATCGTTGGTGTTGAAGGATTGGCATTCACCGTAACGGTTGTTGTTGCTGAAGTGGCTGAACATCCCGCAGCATTCGTCACTGTCACTGAATAACTCCCCGCTGATGATACCGTGATAGCTTGTGTTGTCGCACCCGTCGACCATAAATAGCTGGTCGCAGCACTGGAAGTCAACGTAACACTTCCGCCCTGGCAAAGGGATGTACTGCCGCCGGCTGTAATGGTTGGTGTTGCCGGGTTTGCATTTACTGTAACGGTCGTTGATGCCGATGTGGATGAACATCCTGCGGCATTTGTTACAGTCACTGAATAACTTCCCGCAGTTGACACAGTGATCGCCTGGGTGGTCGCTCCGGTCGACCATAAATAACTGGTCGCAGCACTTGAAGTCAGTGTTACACTTCCTCCTTGACAAAAAGTAGTGCTTCCTCCTGCTGTAATCGTTGGTGTTGCAGGATTAGAATTTACTGTAACGGTCGTTGATGCCGATGTCGCTGAACATCCCGCAGCATTGGTTACCGTTACTGAATAACTTCCCGCAGTTGATACAGTGATCGCCTGTGTGGTTGCTCCGGTCGACCATAAATAACTCGTTGCTGCACTCGATGTCAATGTTACACTTCCTCCTTGACAAAAAGTAGTGCTTCCTCCCGCTGTAATCGTTGGGGTTGATGGATTGGCATTCACCGCAACTGTAGTTGACGCCGATGTCGCTGAACATCCCGATGCATTCGTTACAGTCACTGAATAACTTCCTGCTGTCGATACAGTAATCGCCTGAGTAGTTGCTCCGGTCGACCATAAATAACTCGTTGCTGCACTCGATGTCAATGATACACTTCCTCCCTGACAGAGCGAAGTGCTTCCTCCTGCTGTGATAATTGGTGTTGCCGGATTAGCATTCACTGTAACTGTTGTTGTTGTCGATGTGGCTGAACATCCTGATGCATTCGATACCGTCACTGAATAACTTCCTGCAGTTGATGCAGTAATCGCCTGTGTCGTCGCTCCGGTCGACCATAAATAACTCGTCGCAACACTTGAAGTCAAAGTCACACTTCCACCCTGACAGAATGTTGTGCTTCCACCGGCTGTGATCGTTGGAGTTGCCGGATTAGCATTCACTGTTACTGTTGTGGTTGCTGATGTTGCCGAACAGCCTGATGCATTCGTCACCGTTACTGAATAACTTCCTGCTGTCGAAACTGTGATGGCCTGCGTAGTGGCTCCGGTCGACCATAAATAACTTGTCGCAACACTTGAAGTCAGCGTCACACTTCCGCCCTGGCAAAGAGTAGTGCTCCCGCCTGGTGTAATAACCGGTATTGAAGGATTTGAATTTACAGTTACGGTGGTCGGTAAAGAGGTGGCTGTACAGCCTGATGCATTGGAAACAGTCACCGTATAATTTCCGGAAGCAGAAACCGCAATGGCTTGCGTGGTTGCGCCGTTCGACCATAAATAACTTGTCGCAACACTCGATGTCAGTGTCACGCTTCCGCCCTGGCAAAACGTGGTGCTTCCACCTGCCGTGATGGTTGGCGTAGCCGGATTGGCATTCATGGTGACGGTTGTAGGTAATGAAGTGGCTGAACATCCACCGGAATTGGTTACCGCTACGGTGTAACTTCCCGCTGTTGAAACGGAGATCGCCTGGGTAGTTGCTCCAGTCGACCATAAATAACTGGTCGCTGCGCTTGATGTCAGTGTTACACTTCCTCCCGGGCACAATGCGGTGCTGCCTCCTGCTGTTATAGTCGGCTTGGCAAGTATACACTGACCTAATTTTGCAACAAACACATCGTTTGATCCGCCGGTTCCGAAAGTGGTCGTTCCAAAGGTGATGCTGCTGCTGGCGAAGTAACCGGTTACATAAACATTTCCGAAAGCATCAACATTGATTCCCTGTCCTCCATCCAGATCGGTTCCGCCCGCACTTTTCCCAAACGAAAGCGTACCGCTTGAATCAAATTTTGCAACAAAAATATCGTACATGCCTGCATTGTGGAGAACCACATTATCGAAGGTAATCGAGTCGGTCATAAAATTCCCCGTTACGTATACACTCCGGTCAGTATCATAAGAAACATCATAACCATAACCGTAACCATCCACTGCACCTTTGGCCCACTGTATGTTTCCAAGCGCATCAAATTTAACGAGAAAGACTCCCTGGTTATTCAAGGTTGTACTTCCGAACGTGATGGAAGCACCGGAAAAACTGCCGGTCACGTATTCATGACCTGCACCGTCGGTGGTAATACCATAAGCATATCCAAAACCGCTGGTGGCACTTTTTGCCCACAACACATTTCCTGAAGGATCATACTTGGCGATATACATTCCTTTGTTATAAAGTGTGGTAGCACCAAACATGATTGAATCGCTCAGGAAACTTCCCGTCATGTAAGCATTTCCGCTGGCATCGGTTGAAATTCCATTGCTGTAATCATAGCTGTTGCCGCCGGCTCTTTTTGCCCACAACACATTTCCGGAAGAATCATACTTCGCTATAAAAACATCATTCAAACCTGAGTTCGTCAAGGTGGTGGCTCCAAAAATAGTGGTTGCACCATCAAAATATCCTGTGATAAAAATATTACTTGAAGCATCCGTTGCAATATCATACGCCTCTTCGTTAGTCACTGAACTGCCCGCCTTTCTCACCCACTTTACCGTACCGGCGGAATCATATTTTGCAACGAAAACGTCCAGGTTTCCTCCGCTGTTCAGGGTGAAAGCGCCAAACGTCGCTACCCGGCTCATGTAGCTTCCTGTGATGAATACATTATACCTGGAATCAACTGTTATCCCGTATGAATAATCATAATCCGTTCCTCCTGCACGTTTGGCCCAGATGACACTTCCTGCGGAATTATATTTTACGATAAAAATATCCGGTGAATTATCCGATGTATCATTGAATAACGTGATGCTTCCGAATTTAATACTGTCGCTCTGAAAATATCCTGTCACATATACATTTCCAGCAGCATCCGTAGCAACATTGTTGCCCTGGTCGTTGGTGGTTCCGCCGGCACGTTTCGCCCAGGTCCAATTCTGAGCAGATGCCGGAAGTGAATGCAACAACAGAAACAGTATTGCAGGAAGCAACAATCTGAATACCCGGAATACAACTGATTTTTTTTTGGTAAATACCATCATAATAAAAGTCTTTCTGACTTAAGTTTTTGTTTGGATTGGTTAATCCGTCGTTAATAAATCAAGGGAATACAAGCCGAAGATAAGAATTTATTTTGTTCTCCGTATGAATAATGACTGAAAAAACCGAAGTCCCTTCGGGTTGATAAAAGGAGCAGCCATTTAAACATTTTTGGAATGACAATCCGGATAGTACATCCTTACCAAATCCGCCATTTGTCCGCCTTTCATAACGTTCTCTTAAACCTGGTCATTAATCAGGGAAAGTGAAGCAACCCTGATGAAAAATTATTCCTAAAAAGCAATCCTGTTTAAACAGGGTTTGGTGTTCTTAAGATTCTCCTTCAAAAGAAAAAAAATCATCAACGAGGATTTCATCCCGATATCTTTTTTCATAAGTAACAAGAAATCCCGGCAACGCAATCGCTCTTATTAATTATCTTAGCCGGCGTTTTGTAAATTACGAATTACGAATTACGAATTACGAATTACGAATTACGAATTAAGAATTAAGAATTAAGAATTAAGAATTAAGAATTAAGAATTGAGAATTGAGAATTGAGAAAAATAACTAAAATTCAAAAAGTCACGATCCCAATCACCTGTTCTCTCAAACACTTACGCACTTAAACACTTACGCACTCAGACACTTAAACACTTACTCACTTAAACACTTTCCCACTCAATAACTAACCAACCAATGAAGATTACTTTTCCGGATAAAAATGTCAGGGAATATCCTGAAGGAACCACTGCTCTTGAAATTGCCAAAAGCATCAGCGAAGGACTGGCAAGAAATGTTCTCTCGGCAAAAATCAACGGTGAAGTGTGGGATGCAACACGTCCCATTCTGAAAGATGCTGCCATTGAATTACTCACCTGGGATACTACCGAAGGCAAATCAACCATGTGGCACAGTTCTGCTCACCTGATGGCTGAAGCTCTTGAGTTCTTTTACCCGGGAGTGAAATTCGGCATCGGCCCGCCGGTGGATCATGGATTTTATTACGATGTGGACCTGGGCGACAACACCATTTCTTCAGAAGACTTCAAAAAGATTGAAGACAAAATGCTCGAACTTGCCAGGAAGAGCAACAAGTACATCAGAAAGGAAGTTCCGAAGAAAGAAGCCATCGAATTCTTCACTGAGAAAAATGATCAGTATAAACTGGATCTTTTGCAGGACCTGGAAGACGGCACCATCACTTTTTACCAGCAGGGAAATTTTACCGATCTCTGCCGCGGTCCGCACATTCCTGATACCGGTTTCATCAAAGCCATCAAACTGATGAACATTGCCGGGGCTTACTGGCGCGGCGATGAAAAGAACAAACAGCTCACCCGTATTTACGGAATCACCTTCCCGAAAAAATCCCAGCTGGATGAATACCTCGTTATGCTCGAGGAAGCGAAGAAACGTGATCACCGGAAAATCGGAAAGGAACTGGAGATCTTTACCTTCGATGACGATGTGGGTCCCGGGCTTCCACTGTGGTTACCAAACGGAGCGGTGTTGATTGAAGAACTGGAACGGCTTGCCAAGAAAACGGAACAGGCGGCAGGATACGTTCGTGTGCGCACTCCGCACATTGCAAAAGAATCGATGTACCTCACCAGCGGACATCTGCCTTATTACAAGGAAAGCATGTTTCCGCCGATGGAATTTGATGGTGAGAAATATTACCTCAAGGCGATGAACTGTCCGCATCACCACAAAATTTTCAAAGAACTGAATCCAAGTTACAAGGATCTTCCTGTTCGCCTCGCTGAATATGGAACCTGTTACCGCTACGAACAGTCGGGAGAATTATTCGGACTGATGCGCGTGCGGCAGTTGCAAATGAACGATGCTCATATTTATTGTACACGCGAACAGTTTGCTGATGAGTTCAGGGCGGTGAATGATATGTACCTGAAGTATTTTAAAATATTCGGTATTGATAAATACGTCATGCGGTTTTCGACTCATGATCCGAAAAAACTCGGGAAGAAATATGTTGACAATTCTGAATTGTGGCTGCAGACTGAAGACATGGTCAGGAATGTCCTTATTGATTCGAACATTCCTTATGTGGAAGTTCCTGATGAAGGGGCCTTCTACGGACCTAAGATCGATGTTCAGGTCTGGAGCGCCATCGGGCGTGAGTTTACACTGGCCACCAACCAGGTCGACTTTGCCATACCGGCACGCTTCGGCCTGACTTTCAGGAATGCAAAAAATGAATTGGAAACACCGATTTGTATTCACCGTGCTCCGCTCGGAACCCATGAAAGGTTCATCGGTTTCTTAATTGAACATTTTGCCGGGAACTTCCCGATCTGGATGGCGCCGAAACAGGTGGCCATTTTACCCATCAGCGAGAAGTACAATGAGTTTTCAAAAAAACTTTTACAATTATTAATTAATTCCGATATTCGCGGCCTCGTTGACGACAGGGACGAAAAGATAGGCAAGAAGATCCGCGATGCTGAGTTAAAAAAGATTCCTTACATGCTGATTATCGGGGAAAAAGAGCAGGCGGAAAACAAAGTCTCAGTAAGAAAACACGGCAGCGGAGATATAGGAACTTTGAGTTTAAAAGAATTCACTGAACTTATTCAAAAGGAGATAGATACAATACTCAATCCAAGTAATAATTAACCAGTAAAAAGGAGGACCACATAGCTACTTTTAGAAAAAAAACTTCTTCCACCACATTTTCTTCGAGGCCACGACCTTATAACCCGAATTACCGCAATCCGAGGTTCATTAAAAAAGAAGACGAGCATAAGATCAATGATAAGATCCGCGCTCCGAAAGTCAGGTTGGTTGGCGAAAACATTCAGTCTGACGTTTACCCGCTCGAAGAAGCGCTCAGGATTGCGGCGGAAATCGGTGTTGATCTCGTCGAAATTGTTCCGACTGCTGATCCGCCGGTTTGCAAAGTAATCGATTACCAGAAGTTTCTGTACGAGAAAAAGAAGAAAGAAAAAGAGCTGAAATCCAAACAGGGAAAACAGGTCATCAAGGAAATTCGTTTCGGTCCGCATACCGATGAGCATGACTTCAACTTTAAAGTGAAACATGCCATGAACTTCCTCGAAGACGGAAACAAAGTAAAAGCATTCGTTCATTTCAAAGGTCGTTCAATTGCTTACAAAGAAAAAGGAGAAATCATCCTCCTGAAATTTGCACAGGAATTAGCCGAATACGGAAAAGTGGAACTGATGCCGAAGTTAGAAGGGAACCGGATGTTCTTACACCTCGCTCCCCTGCCGAAGAAAAAACATTGATTGGAGATGTGAGAATCAAGAATAGGGATAACAGCCTGCTCAATAACCGAATCAACTCATTTGACTAAGTAAATTATGTTGACTAAGTAGATTAAGAAAATAAAAAACAAAACAAGAAATACCATATATCCCATGCCAAAGACGAAAACACACTCCAGCGCCAAGAAGAGATTCAAAGTAACAGGAACAGGAAAAGTGAAAAGAAAACATGCTTACAAAAGCCATATCCTGACTAAGAAAACAACCAAGCAGAAACGCAACCTTACTCATTCCGGAATTGTTTCTACCGCCGATATGAACAGGGTTGAAAAAATGCTTGTGTTGAAATAGTCTGTGGTCATTTCAATCATTCACCTGAAATAAATAGGCGAAACTTAATTATCAAATCAGTACACAGTTAACAGTCCAATTCACTAACCAGACAAAAAGCAACTAAGATTCCGAATCACTTCGGAACGCTTCCGTCAAAAAACCGAATCCAACATGCCTCGTTCAGTCAATGCTGTCGCCTCCAGGGCACGCAGAAAAAAAATGTTCAAGCTCGCCAAAGGTTACTGGGGCGCGAGAGGTAACGTATTAACCGTTGCCAAGAACACCGTAGAAAAAGGTCTCGGCTATGCTTACCGCGACCGTAAAACCAAAAAAAGAAATTTCCGTTCGTTGTGGATCCAGCGTATCAACGCAGGCGCGCGCGAACATGGAATGAGCTATTCTGAAATGATGGGAAAGATTCATGCGAAGAACCTCGGCATCAACCGTAAAACGTTGGCTGATCTTGCCATGAATCATCCTGATGCATTCAAAGCGATAGTTGATTCTATTAAATAACTACGCCATAGTTTTTAGCGAATCAATCTCAAGGGAATTCCGGAAACGGGATTCCTTTTTTTATTTTCTTTCATCTCTGACTAAACCATTGCGGATTGGTGATTGCGGATGTTCGTGCCGTCGAGTGTTTGAAGCAATCAAAAACTTTTTTGTACTGAAGGTGAAACATCCCACCTAACTCAATCAACCCAATCAACTTTTTAATGATGAAAGGAAAGCCACCTTACCCGACACCCACCGTTTCCCAATTAATTTTTACTTTGCATCCTGATGAACCAGCAACCAACATCCGGGATTTTGAAAAAACCTTTGCTTGCTTTTTTTTGTATTGCATTCCTTGTGTTGTATGGTAT
The DNA here is from genome assembly GCA_026391945.1 of Bacteroidota bacterium. Classification (GTDB taxonomy): domain Bacteria; phylum Bacteroidota; class Bacteroidia; order AKYH767-A; family 2013-40CM-41-45; genus JAPLDA01. Next base: position 8,186 of record JAPLDA010000065.1, read on the forward strand.
CCTTTCAGCCAACAATCGCGTCGCCGCCGATGATTATTATTTTCTAAAACTGGCCGTCAACAATGGAATGTGGGATGGAATGATCGTTTCCATGCATAGCTGGGTGACACGCTGGGCGGCTATCCTTTTTCTCAATGGAATCCTTCCTGTCTCTTCCGGTTTTCATTCGCTTCTGCCCTATCATCTTTTTACCATTCTTATCTTCCTGTTTGCATTGATGAATTTTTCAAAAGCCATCCTTCAAAAATTTTCATCCGTCAAAATTTCATCTGCTACGCTTCTTCTCTACTCCGTTTTATTTTTCGCCTCGTTCTTCTTTTTCTCCTTCAGTACCGGCGAAACATTTTTCTGGATTACCTCCACAGCGATGTATTTATGGAGCGTCATTTTTTTCATATTCGGATTTTCCATGATGTTGCAGAAAGAAATAAAATGGCGGAACATTCCTGTTATCATCGGCTGCTTCCTTTTCATCGGCGGTGCAGCCGAATCAGTTTCTATCAACATCCTGATCCTTGCAGTAATCCTGCTGGGTTACCAGTTTTACAAAAACAAATTCTCCTTCAAAATGTTTTGGAATGAAGAAGGAAATAAAATGGTTCTCCTTGCCGCGTCAGCCTTGATTTTCTCTTTATGGATCAGCTATTCAGGCGAAGGACGAATGTTGCGCCAGTCAGCATTGCCGCACACCGGAATTCTGAACGGTCTTTATATCAACATAAAATCACTGGGAAAACTGTTGTTGTTTCAACTGCCACTAAAAATTCATTGGTTCATTTTCCTTTCTGTTCCGTGGATGGTATTGGGCAGACATTTCTCAAAAAATGAAAATGAAGGATTGGAAAAAATATTTTTTCAATTAGTAAAGTTCTTCGCCGCATTTGTGATGTTGTCTTTCCTCAGTTTCATTCCTTCTTCCTTCCTCCTTGGTGAAACCGGTCCGTTCAGGACCTGGATTTTGATTTCTCTTTACCTCACCATCCTGTGCAGCGCTACCGGGTTTTACCTCGGCTACAAAGCAGACTGGAACGACAAACTGCTTCTACGCTTTTTCAGTGTTTCGATGATGGTGCTCATCCTGCTCACCACCATTCACATCATTCAGCAAAAGGAAATCACTTCGGAATATTCAACTGCTGTTGACAAGAGAATCAATGTTCTTGTTCAAATGAAAAACCGAACTGATCAAAGCATCATTGTTCTTGAACCTTTGCCGCCACCGGGAATGTTGTTCTCTTCGGAAATTTCCGCCGACTCTTCCGCATCACAAAACCAGCACCTGAAAAATTATTTCAACCTGGAACCCGGCGTACGGAAAAAATAAAACCTACCCTTTAACTCTTTTCAACCCGTCCTTTGCCAGCTTGTAAGTCGGGAACAAAGAAAGAGCCTGCTTGTAATCGGCAGCCGCAGCAGCCACATCGCCCACGCTTTCATAACTGAGTCCGCGGTTGTAATATGCCTGTACAAAATTGGGATCGCAACGGATGGCATCACTGAAATGTTTGATGGCCTGGTCGTACACCTTCAGGTAAACCAAATGAATGTAACCGAGGTTGTAATGAGCATCCTTATGATTCGGGTCGATCCGGAGAATGGAAGTATAGTCTTCAATCGCATTGTTAAACTCCCTGTTCTCCTGGTAATACATGCCACGGTCGTACAGCGCTTCCGTGCTCTTCGGATCCAAATGCAATGCATTGTTGTAATACTGAACAGCCAGTTTATTTCGCTTCGACTGGAAAAGAATTCCCAGCTGCATGTAGGCATCGTAATTTTCAGGCTCCTGTTCGACGCAAGTCTGGAAACTGGAAATGGCTTTCACAGTATCTCCCGATTCCTTGTACACAAATCCTTTGATGAAATACGCTTTCGCTTTGTGCTTGTCGATTTTCAACGCCTCGTTGGCATACTGAATCGACTCCTTGTATTTCTTGATGTACAAATGCAGTTCCGCCATCTTCAGGTAAGCGTCGATGTTGTTCGGATCAAGAGCAATACATTTCTGAAAGGCCTGGATGGCAAACGGAACCTGCAGGTTTGCAAACAAAACATCAGCCTGGATCATGAAATAATCCGCTTTCGTTGAATCGAGTAAAACCGCCTGGTTGATATCGGTTGCGGCGAGTTTAAATTTTTTCTCGCCGACATAGATTTTCGCCCGCTGGTACAAAGCATCAGCATCGTTGGGATTGGCAGCAAGCCGCTGATTCAGCTTTTCATATTCGGATGCTGCCACATCCGTCTTTTGTACGGAAGTATTCTTTTTCTCTTCATTCCTGTTCGGATTACATGAAAGCTGAACAGCTAAAATGAGAAGTAACATGATTCCGGGCCAGGTTTTCTTTTTCATCACCGGCAATGTTATAAAATTAATTGCATACAAAATAACAAAGACGTCCGGTCGGCGGAAAATTCATTTTCCATCAACCCGGACGTCTTACATAACAATCCTTACGGACTAAAAACTTCTCTTAAGCAGTTTCCGCTTCTTTCAGAGCTTCACGTATTTTTGCTTCCAACTCATCAGAAAGTTCAGGATTATCCAGCAACAACTGTTTCACCGAATCACGGCCTTGTCCGAGTTTGGTGTCGTTGTAACTGAACCATGAACCGGATTTTTTGATGATGTTCTTCTCCACGCCCAGATCCACGATCTCTCCTACTTTGGAAATACCTTCACCGTACATGATGTCGAATTCGGCCGTCCTGAATGGAGGCGCCACTTTGTTCTTCACGATTTTCACTTTCGTACGGTTACCCACCACGCTTTCCCCGTCTTTGATCTGCCCGATTCTGCGAATGTCCAGGCGAAGGGAAGCATAGAACTTCAATGCATTTCCACCAGTCGTGGTTTCCGGGTTTCCGAACATCACCCCGATTTTTTCACGAAGCTGGTTGATGAAAATACAACAGCATCCGGTGCGGGAAATGGTTCCGGTGAGTTTGCGCAACGCCTGTGACATCAGCCTTGCATGCAATCCCATTTTGCTGTCGCCCATTTCACCTTCAATTTCACTTCTTGGAGTGAGTGCGGCTACGGAGTCGATGACGATGATGTCGATGGCTCCGGAACGAATCAGGTTTTCGGCAATTTCCAATCCCTGTTCACCATTGTCAGGCTGAGAGATCAGTAGATTCTCCGTGTCACAGCCAAGTTTCTGAGCATAGAAACGATCGAAGGCATGCTCGGCATCAATGAAAGCAGCGATGCCGCCGTTGCGTTGCGCATTGGCAATGGCATGAATGGCCAGCGTGGTTTTACCGGAAGATTCTGGTCCGTAGATTTCAATCACTCTTCCTTTTGGCAGGCCGCCGATTCCAATCGCATTATCAAGAGAAATGGAACCGGTTGAGATCGCTTCAATCTGCTCAATCGCCTGGTCGCCCAGTTTCATAATGGTTCCTTTGCCGTAATTTTTTTCAAGCTTATCAATGGTGAGTTGTAAGGCTTTGAGTTTTTCTTTCGATGTTTCTTTTGCTTCTTGTGTGGACATGGTTTTGAATTTTAGATGATAAAATAGAACGTATGAATTAAAAGATTAAAAAAACGATGATTGTAATACAACCAAATGCGTCGTTACCAAATATGGTAAATATTTAATTAGCTGCTACCGCTGTTGAAAAATTTATTTTTGAGATTGAGATCGCATGAATGCTCACCTTTTCAACTCAGCATTGATGAATTCAAGGATTTCTTTTTCCTGGTTTGGCCTGAACCAGGCGATGTCTTCTTCCTTCCTGAACCAGGTGAGCTGCCGCTTGGAATACCTCCGTGTATTCTGCCTGATGAGGGCGACGGCTTCTTCCAGCGCTGTCTTCTTTTCCATGTAATCAAACAACTCACGGTAACCGACGGTCTGCAAAGCATTCAATGTCCGTAGCTGGAAAAGTTGCTGCGCTTCTTTCAGCAGCCCGTTCTTCATCATCTCCTCCACGCGGTTGTTGATTCGTTCATAGACTATGTCACGATCATCGTCGAGGCCGATTTTTATGATGTTGAAATCCCTCTCCTTCTTTTCTCTCTTGCGGAGTTCAGAGTATTTCAAACCGGTCTGAAGGCATACTTCAATCGCACGGATCAACCGGTGAGGATTGGATCGATCCACCGTTTCATAATATTCCGGATCAAGTTCCAACAGTTTTTTTTGGAGGAATTCAATCCCCTGTTCATTCCATGATAGGCGCAGTTCGTTTCTTAATTCAGGATTGCTTTCAGGCAGTTGATCCATTCCGTTGCACACGACATTCACAAACAAACCGGAACCGCCTACCAATACAGCAGTATCCTGTTTATCAAAAATTTTCCGAAGACAAACAAGAGCATCCGTTTCATACTGTCCGACATTGTAAGAATCGTGTATGGAAAGAGAGTCGATGAAATGATGAATGATTTTTTTTCGTTCTGCTTCCGTTGGCTTGGCAGTGCCGACATTCATCTCTTTATAAAACTGGCGCGAATCGGCGGAAAGAATTTCCGTACGAAAATATTCGGCAAGATGGATCGCCAATGACGTTTTGCCAATGGCTGTCGGGCCAACGATGACGATCAGCGTTTTCTTCACAAAGCAAAGTTAGCAGAAAGGATTAGTAAGATGAAGTCTGAAATTACTCCTGGAAAAGTATTTCACGCAGGGAACGCTGAGAAGCAGGGGACGCAGAGGGTTTAACCAGTAACATTTTCTTCCGGACCAACCGGCTGATACCGAAAAAAAAATCCGGATTCAATGAATCGAACTTAAAACTCTTCCCCTTCAGTAGCACCTTCTTCATCGATGAGTTCATCGTCGGCAGTTTCGAGATCGTCGCCTGCAACGATTCCTGTTTCATCAGCAGCAACAATCGCTTCATCACCTTCCGTACCTTCCGGAAGCTCTTCTTCCATATCGATCAGCGACTGGTTATCATCAAAATCTTCCGGATCAGGAACAGCACCGAGGTTGGTTACTCCATATTGTTTCGGCGCTTCACCTGTTACTTTTATGCAGCGCGGATACACGGCGCCCGGGTCTTCATTCACCAGGATTTTAATCAGTTCAATATGGAAAGTCCACATGGAAGAAAAATCAAAGATGTAATAAATTTTCTGGTGAGGATCGGCAATGCAATCACACAGCCTGGTTTTTTTCATGATCAGCACCACGCCTTTTTCTCCGTCTTTTAAATCGCGGGTGGTGATTTCCTTTCCCTTTTTCCAGTAATCATCGCTCATGTAAAAAGAGGACGGCTTGGCCGGATCAAAGCCAATGGCGCCATGTATGGCCAAATGCAAATCTTCAAACGACTGGGTGGATCGTATTTCTATGTCGCGATGAATATCATCGAAATCTTCAAATGTTATTCTGAAACGGTAAACTGCCATGAACTTCTTTTTCTATTTGCGACCAAAAGTAGAAATATTTTATTTTGAATGGAAACCCGAAAACAAATTATTGTTTTTTAGTTTGGGTACTTGTACCTAACTTGTGTTTTTCAGTCAGCCCAAGTTCGGCTCCCTTTCGGATCATGAATTCGTATGCCGACAGGAAATCATTCCCGATCTCTCCTTCCAGAATGGCTTCGCGGATGGCACTCTTGATTTCCCCCACTTCCCTTCCCGGTTTGATCCGGAAAACAGTCATGATGTCTTCGCCCGACACCGGCGGCTGCCAGTTCCTGACCTTGTCTTTTTCTTCTACTTCCTTCAGCTTGCTTTTTACAACTTCAAAATTCTCTTTGTACTTTTTTATTTTGTATTCGTTTTTGGTGGTCACATCGGCATGGCAGAGTACCATGAGGAAATCAATGTCATCACCGGCATCAAACAACAACCGGCGGATGGCTGAATCCGTGACATGATCCATGGCCAGCACAATCGGCCGGAGATGCAGCTGAACCATCTTCTCCACGAATTTCATTTTCTCATTCATGGGCAATTTAAAATGCCTGAAAATATGTTTCACCATCCTCGCTCCTTTGTCTTCATGGCCGTGAAACGTCCAGCCGCTCTGTGCATCGTAACGCTTCGTCTGCGGTTTGGCGATATCATGCAACAGTGCCGCCCAGCGGAGCCACAGATCATCCGTAACCCTGGCAACATTGTCGAGCACCTGCAGCGTGTGGTAGAAATTATCTTTATGCCCCTGCCCGTTTACGACATCCACTCCATGCAGCAAACACAACTGGGGAAAAATGATTGGCAGCAATCCCGAATCAAATAATAAATTAAAACCGACCGAAGGTTTCGGCGACAACATTATTTTGTTGAGTTCATCGGTGATGCGTTCCACGGAAACAATCGACATGCGTTCTTTGTTTTTCATGATGGCCTCCCATGCACGTCCATCAATGCTGAAATGAAACTGGGCAGCAAAACGGATGGCGCGCATCATACGCAGCGGGTCGTCGGAGAAAGTGATGTCAGGATCCTGCGGAGTGCGGATCAGCTTATCCTGGAGATCACCGACTCCGTTAAACGGATCCACCAGTTCACCGAAATTTTTTTCTGTTAAATGAATCGCCATGGCGTTGATGGTAAAATCCCTCCGCTTCTGATCGTCTTCCAGTGAACCGCTTTCCACGATCGGCTTGCGGGAATCTCTCCGGTAGGATTCTTTGCGCGCGCCGACAAATTCAATTTCGAGATCGTGGTATTTGATCATGGCCGTTCCGAAATTTTTAAAATAATTTACATGAACACCATCTCCAAGATGATGGGCAATATTTTTTGCGAGTTCAATGCCGCTGCCCAGTACCACCACATCAATGTCTTTGGATTCACGCTTCAGGAAAATGTCACGCACATATCCTCCCACCACAAAAGCTTCTGCATTCATGGCAGCCGCTTCCTGTGCGATGATCGAAAAAATAGGTTGCTGGAGGTGCTTCTTCACTGGAGGGGATGGTTGATTGAGTTGATTAAGTTTATTGTGTTAATTAGTTTTAGTAAACCAACCACATTCAAATGAGCAATGACTGTTTCACCATCATATTCTTTATATTTTTTTTCACCGGAATAATTACATCCAACCGAATGATCAACTCAATTTACTTAGTCAACAACTTACTCAATCAACTCAATTTACTCAATCAACTCAATTTCTCAGTCAACCAATCAACTCACTTACTTCCTGATCATTTTAAACTCTCCGTTCCTCCCCAGCTTAATGATGGTTGACGGAGAAGATTTCATCCGTTCATTCTGTCGCAAATTTACCACATAATCCACTCCGTTGATAATGGCTTCATCAATTTCCGAAAAGCTTGCCGGCGGCTTATTTCCAGAGATGTTGGCAGACGTTGAAACAACGGGTTTCCTGAATTTATGAATCAGCATTTTACAGAATTCATCTTTGGTAACCCGGATTCCGAGAGAACCATCTTCTGCGATCAGGTTCTGCGCCACATTCTTTGCTTTGTCATAAATGATGGTGATTGGTTTATCAGCACATTCGATCAGGTCCCAGGCAACAGAAGGCACTTCCTCCACATACGATTGCAGTCTTGCTTCCTGGTCTAAAAGAATGATCATACTTTTTGAATCATCGCGTTTTTTCAGATCGTAAATTTTCGAGATGGCTTTTTCATTGGAAGCATCACAGCCGATTCCCCATACCGTATCGGTAGGATACAGGATGATACCGCCGCGGTTCAGCACCTCAAGGCATTTTTTTATTTCATCATGTATCTCACTGTTCATCTGCACAAAAAATTATTTAGCTTCATTCAGTAATAAATCGTTCACGTCAATCGTGAAAGCACATTTGAAATGTCCCTGCGGACAGGCTTTGAAACCATGCAAACCACACGGGCGGCAATCCAGTTTTTCTTTTGTTTCGATCACTCGTGAAACATCACTCAGAGGACCGAAACCAAAACCGGGAATGGTGGAACAGAATACAGTCGTGACAGGAGCATTCATGGCGCCGGCGAGATGAAGCGGAGCCGAATCGTTCGTATAATTCATTTTCGCATCTTTCATCAAAGCTGCAGATTCGAGGAAAGAAAGTTTGCCGGCAAGATTAACAACAATCTTTGATGACGGGTCCTTAAAATGAGATTTTATTTCCCCGCACAAAGAAACATCTGCCGGTGATCCCAATAAGTAAACAGGAAACTGATCCGGTAATTTGCCGATGAGTTCCATCCACTTCTCTTTTGGAAATTGTTTCGTAAACCAGACAGAAGCCGGTGAAACCGTCACATAGCTTTTCGTTTTCCACTGGCTGACAGCTTCAACATCATCCTTTGAAGGATAAAGTCGTGGCTTTTCCGGAACATCATCGGTGAAACTCCTGATCAGCTCATGGTTGCGAAGGATTTCATGTTTTCCGTTTCCGATCTCATGCCTGATTTTTTTTGTATAGGAAAATGAAAACGGATTCTTATCGAAACCGATTTTCTCTTTCGCTCCCGACAGGAAGGTAATCAACCCCGAACTGGCAAAGCGGTGAAGGTTGATGACTTCATCGTATTTTTTATTCCTGATGGTTAAACCGGTTTTCACCAGGTTCAAAAACTTATCCTTCTTCTTGTCCCATATCATCACTTCATTTAAAAAAGGATGATGGATCAGTAACCCTTCGTTTCCCTTCCGCAAAAGAAAATCAATTTGAGAAGCAGGAAAACAAACATGTAATTTTTCAACAACCGATGTGGCCAGGATGACATCGCCGATAAAAGCGGTTTGTATGACAAGGATTTTTTTCACGAAACAGTTGAACGGGTTAAGCAGACACGTTGTATTCTCTCAAAGCATCGTTCAGGGAGGTTTTCAGATCGGTACTTTGTTTTCTTTCACCGATAATCAGCGCACACGGAACCTGGTAATCGCCGGCAGGGAATTTTTTTGTGTACGATCCAGGAATCACAACGGATCGCGAAGGAACAACGCCTTTATATTCCTTCGGTTCCTTTCCGGTCACATCAATGATTTTCGTTGACATCGTTAAAACAACATTGGCTCCGAGAACAGCTTCCTTCTCCACTCTCACGCCTTCTACCACAATGCAACGCGAACCGATGAAACAATTGTCTTCAATGATGACCGGTGCCGCCTGGACCGGCTCCAATACACCACCGATACCCACACCACCGCTCAGGTGGACATGTTTGCCGATCTGCGCACAGGAACCCACCGTTGCCCATGTATCCACCATGGTTCCTTCATCCACATAGGCGCCGATGTTCACATACGACGGCATGAGGATGACTCCTTTGGCGAGATAACTTCCGTAACGGGCGATTCCATGCGGAACCACACGAACACCCAGGACAGCATAATTGGTTTTCAGTTTCATCTTATCGTGAAATTCCATCGGGCCTGCCTGCAGTGTTTCCATGGACTGAATAGGAAAATAAAGTATCACGGCTTTCTTGATCCATTCATTCACCTTCCATCCTTCCGCACCAGGCTCCGCCACCCGCAGTTTTCCTTTATCGAGTTGTTCGATCACCTCACGGATAGCGGATTGTGTACCCGCCTCTTTCAATAACTCACGGCTGTTCCAGGCAGATTCAATGATTTCTTTCATCGGTTTGATTTATTCAGCAAAGAAAAACTTTAAACCTTAAACTTTAAACCTTAAACTAAATTATATTTGCGCCATGTCGAGAATTCTTGCCATTGATTATGGAACCAAACGGGTCGGGCTGGCGGTTACGGATACCAACCGGATCATTGCATCCGGCCTCGATACTGTACACGCAAAGGATGTGATCTCCTTCCTGAAAAAGTATGCATCACAGGAAGAAGTAGCGTGTTTTGTTGTTGGTGAGCCAAAACAAATGGATGCCTCCGATTCTCAGGTAAAAAATGAAATCGACAGGTTCATCAGGGCATTGAAGAAAACATTTCCGGACATTCCGGTTGAACGGTTTGACGAACGGTTTACCTCGAAGATGGCTTCACAGGCCTTGCTGATGAGCGGAGCAAGTAAAAAAGACAGGCGAAACAAAGAATTGGTTGACATGACGAGTGCAATTATTATTTTGCAGTCGTATATGGAAAGTAAAAAATAAATACAGCTGAGTGTTGATTACACTATGAAATTACCCATCATCGCATACGGCGACCCGATCCTGAAAAAACGGGCTTCTGAGATTGTAAAAAATTATCCGAAGCTGAATGAAATTATTGCCGACATGTACGAGACCATGTATGCAAGCAAAGGCGTCGGGCTGGCGGCTCCTCAAATCGGTTTGTCCATTCGTTTGTTTATCGCCGACGGAACTCCTTTCGAAGAAGAAGAAGTGAAAGGATTCAAACAGGTGTTCATCAACCCGGTGATTAAAGAAGAAAGCGGCGACCTCTGGAAATTCAATGAAGGATGCCTCAGCATTCCGAATGTCCGTGAAGATGTTCGGCGAAAAGAAGAACTGTACATCGAATATTACGACCAGGATTGGAAACTAAAAAAAGAATCGTATTCAGGCCTTGCCGCGCGAATCATCCAGCATGAATACGATCACATCGAAGGAATTTTATTTGTCGACCGCATCTCTCCGCTCCGTAAAAGACTGATCAAAAACAGGCTGATGGATATTTCAAGAGGCGACGTAGACGTGGATTACAAAATGAAATTTCCCCTGTTGAAAAAATAATTTCTCTCAACGAAAAAAAAACAAAACACCAGATGAACAAAAATACCTCTTCTCTCCTGGCGCTCAGCTTTGCTGTCATCCTGTTTATTTCCTGCCAGCCTGGAAAAGACAAACTGGCTTCCTCGATTGCAACAGCAGAATCAAAACTGCTCAACGATTCAACGAAGTTGCTCAATGCATCGGTGGCAGAAGAATTTATTAAATCCTGTAAAGAGTATGCTGAAAAATATCCGGATGATACCATGTCGGCACATTACCTGTTCAAAGCCGGTGACATCGCCAACGGTTTAAAAAAATACCAGGAGGCCATTGATCTCTTCAGCCAGCTTGTAAAAAAATACCCGGATCACCGGAAAGCCGCCGTGTGCCTGTTCCTGCAGGCTTTCATCAGCGACGACAAACTCCGTGATGTGGAGAAAGCAAAAATGCTCTACTCCGATTTTATACAGAAGTACCCAAACCATGAACTGGCTCCTTCTGCCAAAGCCTCGCTCGAACAACTGAACATGGGGCTGACGAATGATCAGATGATCAAACTATTCCAGGCAAGGCAGGACAGCCTGGCGAATGCGGGGAAGTAATCACACCCTGAATTCTTCCGCCAGCTTTTTCTCCAGTTCATCCAGCGAAATACCGACTTTGATCTGTCCTTCCTGCGCCACAGAAATTTCTCCTGTTTCTTCTGATACCACCAATGCCATGGCATCGCTTTGTTCGGTGATGCCAATCGCAGCACGATGCCGCATGCCAAGGTGAGCCGGGAGTTCCACGTTCTCGGTTACAGGAAGAACACAGCGCGCCGCCATGATCTTGTTATTCACGATGATGATGGCTCCATCGTGAAGCGGGCTGTTCTTAAAAAAAATATTCTCGATGAGACGCTGCGAAATCTCCGCATCCATGATGTCGCCGGTGTTCGAATAATATTTTAACTCGGAAGATTTCGCCAGTATGATGATCGCTCCTGTTTTTTCTTTTGACATCTGCCGGCAGGCTTTTACGATAGCGGTGATGTTCAGCGGTGATTTTTTTTCGGACTTCCAGTTCCATGGAAGAATCTGTTTCGTGAACGGATTCCTGGCAATGAAACTGTTCGTCCCGAGGACAATCAGGAACCGCCTGACTTCCTGCTGAAACACGATGATGAGAGCGATGAAACCAAGACTGATAAACTGTCCGAGAATGGTGCCGAGCAACTGCATGTTCAGGATTTTCACGCATACCCAGTAAAGTGCATACACCGTAAGTAGCCCGATGAAAATATTGATGGCCACGCCGCCGCGCAACAGGTTGTACAATTTGTAAAGAAGAAAAGTCACGATGGCTATGTCCACGAGGTCGATGAACCTGACCGTAAGAAAACCGATGTGAAAAATATCCATTCCGTTTGTTGTGGTTACCGTCTAATATTTCAAACGCAAGTTACAAGTTTTATGGCTTCCATTGCTTCCTTCACATCATGTACACGAAGGATGTCGGCACCCTTCATCAACGCAATGGTGTGGAGTACCGTTGTTCCGTTTAACGCATCTTCCGACGGGACATGAAGAACTTTCTGTATCATCGACTTTCTTGATAACCCAACCATGACAGGCCTTTCCAATATGCTGAAGAGATCAAGATGTTTCAACAATTCATAATTATGGTCAGTCGTTTTTCCAAAACCGAAACCGGGATCGATGATGATGTCATTCACTCCGAGCGAAACCAGTATCTGAATCCGTTCAGCAAAATAACGCATCACTTCCTTTACCACATTTTCATACAGCGGATTCGTTTGCATGTTCTGCGGAGTTCCCTGCATATGCATCACGATGTAAGGTACTTTCAGTCTGCTGATGACGGTAAACATTTCAGGATCCATGGTTCCGCCGGAAATATCATTGATGAGGTTCGCCCCGTGACTGATTGATTTCTCCGCAACCTCACTGTAAAATGTGTCGATGGATAAGATCGCTGAAGGAAATTCCTTGCGGATTGAATCAAGGGGTGATGCTAACCTGTTCCACTCCTCCTCTGCTGAAAGCAATTCAGAGCCGGGTCTTGTTGACTGGGCGCCGATATCAAGGATGGAAGCGCCTTCTTCCAGCATCCGGCCGGCCTGTTTCAATGCATCCTTTTCGGTGGTGTATCGGTTTCCATCGAAGAAAGAATCGGGGGTGATGTTCAGAATTCCCATCACACCGGGTGTTGAAAAATCCACCAGCTTTCCATTCATCCTCATGAATTTTTTCTTCTTAAAAAATGTATCTTCGGCAGCGATTTTCATTGAGCAAAACAGGTTGCAAAATATTCAATTTATATGATTCCTGAATAAAATGATTTTAACCCCGGAACAAATTAAGATTTTTTTTCCTGCAAAAGTTGCGGGAAGTAAACGAAACCTCCTCGTCCGCCCATGGCGGAAAAAACGGAACCAATGGTAAACCAGACTTCCATACAATTTGATTCCGTGATTACCCGGTGCAAAGATATCTTTCTGAAAAAAATGAAAGATTATGGAACGGCATGGAGAATCCTTCGTGTAAGTTCGATCACCGACCAGATTTTCATCAAGGCACAACGCATCCGCAGCATTGAAGAAAAAGGTACGCAATGGGTGAAAGACGGAATTGATGATGAGTTCATCGGTATTATCAATTACTGCCTCATCGGGCTGATCCAGCTGGAGATCGGTGACGAGCTGAACCCGCCGGCAACGAACCTCGCCGAATGGCAGGCCAACCTCGTGATGGATGAAGACCATGTGGTTAAACATTTTGAACATCATGTGGCGGAAACGAAACGGCTCATGCAAAATAAGAATCATGATTACGGTGAAGCCTGGCGCGACATGCGCGTGAGTTCCATGACGGACCTCATCCTGATGAAACTTCTCCGCATCAAACAGATCGAAGATAACAAAGGTGAAACACTGATCAGTGAAGGCATTGAAGCCAATTACCACGACATTATCAACTACGCCGTATTTGCACTGATTAAAATGACAGAAGAAAATTAAAACTGTATGATGAAAGGATGAATCACTCACTGTTCATCCCGGTTCCGGAATATTACAAGCGACAATCAAAACATAAAAAGCAATTCTAATTCCTAAAAAATTTATGAAACTTCTCGCCCAGATTTCCCGCGTTTTTGTTGGTGTATTGTTTATCATCTCAGGATTCATCAAAGCCAACGATCCTGTTGGTTTTTCCTACAAACTCAAAGAGTATTTTGAAGTGTTCCACATGCCATGGCTGGGGCCGCTTGCCCTCTGGTGTGCCATCGTGATTTGCGCTGCCGAGATCGGGTTGGGTGTGGCCTTGCTGCTCGGGGCAAAAATGAAATTCACTTCCTGGTCGATGATGATCATGATCGTGTTTTTTACCTGGCTCACTTTCTATTCCTGGTACTTCAACAAAGTAACCGACTGCGGATGTTTCGGCGATGCGCTGCACCTGAAACCGTTCCAGTCGTTCATGAAAGACATTGTGCTGTTCATCTTCATTCTTTTCATCTTCATCAAACGAAAAGAAATATCTCCTTTGTTCAGCGACCGTTTTGCCACCGTACTTTCCTATGCCGGCTTCATCGCTTCGTTTTCTTTTTCGGTGTATTGTGTGCGCCATCTCCCGGTGATTGATTTCCGCCCGTATGCCGTTGGAAAAAATATCAAACAGGGAATGCAGCTTCCTCCGGATGCTGTAAAAGACAGCGTGGTGATGGTTTTCATTTATGAAAAAGACGGCATACAAAAAGAAATGACTCCCGACCAGATCAGGACCATCGACAGCACGTACAAATTCATTGACCGGAAAGACAAACTGGTTCGTGAAGGCGAGCATCCTGCCATTCATGATTTCTCTATTGTTTCGGTTGACGGAACAGACGTGACGGAAGATGTTCTCTCAATGGAACATGTCTTTCTCCTCGTTGCTTACGACATCAAAACTTCTGATACGAAAATTCAGAACAAGGTGAACGACTTCGTTGCCCTCTGCCAGAAAGCCGGAGTTGAGTTCATTGGCTTAACCGGTTCTGCGCCGAAAGATGTGGATGCTTTCCGCCACGAACACAATTCGATGTTCGAATATTACCGTTGCGATGAGACTGCTTTGAAAACCATGATCCGTTCAAACCCCGGACTGATGCTGCTGAACAAAGGAACGGTGGCAGCCATCTGGCACTTCAATGATTTCCCGACGTTCGACGAAGTGAAAACGAAGCTCGGGAAGTGAAGTCGGATGTTAAATATTAAACGGTACCCGGCTTTAACTTTTGACTTTTTATTTTTAACTTAACACGAACATCTAACTTCCCATTTCTTCAAAATACTTCCACAGCTTCTCATCCGGCACCGGAGCTACGATGGTGATTTCTTCTTTTTTCACCGGGTGGATGAAAGAAATTTTTCGCGCGTGCAGATGAATGGAAGCATCCTCATTGGTTCGGTCGAAACCATACTTCACATCTCCTTTAATCGGGCAGCCCATCGTAGCCAACTGAACCCGGATCTGGTGATGTCTTCCTGTTTTCGGATTGATCTCCAGTAAATAATAATTATCTGATTTCCCGATAACCTTGTAATCGAGCCATGCACGCAAGGCACCGGGTACCTCTTTGTCATAAGCCTTGCTTTTGTTTTTTGCTTCGTCCTTTTTCAGGTAATGAATCAACGTACCGTTTTCATCCTGCGGCTTGTTTTTTACAATTGCCCAATACGTCTTCTTTACCTTTTGTTCACGGAACAATTCGTTAATCCTTTCAAGGGCTTTGCTGGTCCTGGCAAACAAAACGATGCCGGTTACCGGCCTGTCGATGCGGTGAACGACACCGATAAAAGCAGCACCCGGCTTGTTGTATTTTTCCTTCAGGTAATCCTTTACCAATTCACTTAATGGTTTATCACCGGTTTTATCACCCTGCACAATATCGCCTGCCCTTTTATTAATGGCGAGAAGATGATTGTCTTCATAAAGCACTTGTAAATTATCTGAAGGATTCATGGCAGCGAAATACGAATGAATGGAATAAAAAATAATTTAATTAAAAATCTATTGTCGTTATTGAGGATCACTAAAAAAGTGTCTTTGAATGTCGTGAACTTTGGCGGTTATTAAATGAGCTTCAATTTTTCAATCAACTCAGGAAGAGAAGTTTCCTTGATTTGCCAAACTATGTTGAGGTCGATTCCAAAATAGTCATGAACAATCCGATTTCGGAAACCTCGCAAACGATGCCAATCAATACCGGTGTGTTGATCCTTGAATTTTTCAGGGAGTCTTCCGGCTGCCTCACCGATAATTTCAAAATTTCGAATGACGGCATCAACTGTTTTGCCGTCAGAAGCGAATTGCTCAAAAGAATAATCAGAAGTATAAAGTAGAATTTTTTCTCCGCTTTCAATGATGTCTTCTACAAGAAGGAGTGGTTGTCGTTTAGACATAGACAATTTCCTTTTCAATCTCTTGAAAATATTTGTTCTTAATACCGTTTTTCGAAACTAGGTCAATTTTTCTCCTAAAGGTTGTTTCAAGAAATTCTGCGAGGTCGATAAATTCAATTCCTATCGGTTTTGAGAAATCAACAATGATATCAATATCACTTTTGCCAGGTGAGAAATCGTCCCGGACAATTGAACCGAAAAGACCAATTGAACTCACCCCGTACTTTCTGATAAGTTCGGGTTTGAGTTTTTGGATCGTGGAGAATATGGATTCAAACTGTGTCATTATGCAAATATAACGTAAATCTTATTTCCATGGCTAAGGAGAGAAATCATCATGAATTGCTATTGTTTTCGGGTGGGTTAAAACGTAGGAAAAGTCGCCAAAATAATTGCAACGATCATACACCCATCTCGTAGCATTAATGCATTGGCAAGAACAAAAGTCAGCTACGATTTTTCATTTGCATATCCGTTGCCCAACAAAAATAAATAGCGACAATTTTAATAGCGGTTGGGCTGCATTATATAACATTCAATAAATTTTTCGTTTTTATCTCAGCATTCAGTTGGTCATAACTAATTGCGGACGTCAATTTTTGCAGTGACTTTAGCGTGATCGAATATTGACTTCTTGTGTAATCATTCAATTGTTTTGTCGCAAGAACATAAAATTCCCAATGATTAAAATTTAACGGATCAACTGTTTGCTTATTATCATGATGAAGTAAGCAAAAAACATATACATCCGCAATGCGTGTTGGCACGTTAGAGGTCTCATTCGTTTGGCTATTCCACTTTAAGGTTGCTTTTGTATTGCAAGTTATCTTGGATAACTCACGCTGAAACCAAGACTGAACGTAAGCGCCTGATTTAACTTCAATCTTTATTCCGTCTGGCGTTTCAAGGTCATAAGAATTCCATTCTTCTCTTGGTATTTTAATGTTAATATTTGCTGCTGTTGCAACGATAAATTCTGCTAATATTCCTCTTGTTGCGTTACTAAGAATATCCGAAACATTCCAACGCCAAAAATCTATTAATGAGATGCCGGTTGGTTTTTCATTAAATAACAATTGCTCATGACCAGTTTTAAGCGTTGCCTGTATTTTATCTAATGATTGCATATTCATACACTATATCTTTGCCTTGCCGCTAACTACTAAACTAAAGAACTTCAAAACTCCAGAACCATTTTTCAGTACTGCTCCTTATCATTCGGAAAATCTTTCTTCTTCACATCGTCGATGTAATGACCGACCGCTTTTTTCATGTCGTCATACAACGTCATGTACCTTCTTAAAAAACGCGGATTAAATTCATGCGTGATGCCGAGCATGTCATGAAGAACAAGAACCTGTCCGTCCACACCACCGCCGGCACCAATGCCGATGATCGGAATGTGAAGTTCGCCGGCAACGCGACTGGCGAGACTGGCCGGAATTTTTTCGAGCACGATGGCAAAACATCCGGCCTCTTCAAGGATGTGCGCATCGGCAATTAATTTCTGCGCTTCATCCTCTTCCTTCGCACGCACGACATACGTTCCGAATTTATAAATCGACTGCGGAGTCAAACCCAAATGTCCCATCACAGGTACACCGGCAGAAAGAATCCGTTCAATGGAATCTTTCACTTCTTTCCCGCCTTCCAGCTTTACAGCATGAGCGCCGGATTCCTTCATGATCCTGATCGAAGAATTCAACGCTTCCTTACTGTTGCCCTGGTAAGAACCGAACGGAAGATCCACCACTACTAAAGCTCGCTTAACGGCTCTCACCACCGATGATGCATGGTAAATCATCTGGTCGAGCGTAATCGGCAACGTGGTTTCATGTCCGGCCATGACATTGGAAGCGGAATCGCCGACAAGCAATACATCAATGCCGGCATCGTCCAATATTTTTGCTAATGAAAAATCATACGCCGTTAACATGCTGATTTTTTCTCCACGCTTTTTCATTTCCTGAAGCGTGTGTGTGGTGATTTTCTTCTCTTCGTTTTTGGCAGTCGACATATTGGTATCCGGTTTACAGGTTAAGGTTTACAAGGGTTGGTTTGCTGCTTTGGATATTCTTAGAAACCATAAATAGTGGTTCGTAAGATAGCCATTCGTACATCCGTAACTATTCGTATTCGCTGATGACGCTCAAAACTACAAAATAGTTCGTTGATCCAATTAAAAGTCATAGTTTTGAAGCCATTAATCCTGTCAGACCGATCCGATCGTTACTCTTCCCTTTGAATGCTATGAATAAAATTGTCGTCACTTTCTTCAGTACGTTTTCCCTGTTGCTATCCTCATGCTCCACGGACTTCAATACGGTTGCTCCGTATAAAGAAACCATGGTGGTGTATGGATTGCTGAATCCTTCCGATCCTTCCGGGCAGTACATCCGGATCAGCAAGGCGTTTCTCGGTGAAGGAAATTCGATGGTGATGGCGCAGCAAAAAGATTCCATCAATTATGCAAACGTACTCGATGTAAAAATGGAACGGCTGGTGAACGGAGTTGCTACGCAAACGTATTCGCTGCAACGCGACACGTCCATCGAAAAAAACAGCGGGCTTTTTTGCTACCCGTACCAGGTGGTGTATAAAACTTCAGGCGCCGTGCTTACCGACGGCAGCACCTACCGGCTCATTGTTCATAATAATGAAACGGGACTTACGGTAACATCAACGACCGATGTGGTCGGAGATTTTTCGATCGGGTTCATCCCTCCTGCCATGAATTTTATTTCTAAAATTTATTACAGCATCGACATGAGCCCGGCTACGAGGAATGGCTGGGTGTACAATTTTACGATGCGGTTTCATTACAAGGAAGTGGTGGTCGCCACGAACGACACTACGGCAAAATACATTGACTGGAACTTCGGCGACCAGGTGATCGGGAATAACGCTCCGAATACAATCACATACGACCATATTTACAGACCGGATCTATACAGGATCATCGGCAGCGCTGTTACACCGGCCGATACAAACCTGGTGAGAAGAATCATTGATCCTTCTCCGATCGAGTTGATTTATACCTCTGCCAGTGAAAATCTTTATACCTACCAGCAATTGGTTCAGCCTTCTTCCGGGCTGGTTCAGGAAAGACCGCTATTCACCAACATCACAAATGGCATCGGCCTCTTTACCAGCAGGAATATGAAATCATATTTCAGGAATATGGACGTTAATTCACGCGCTGCTTTCGACACCAGCAGGTACACGCGCAACATCCATTTCTATTGAAAAATGTTTGCTGAAAAAATGCCTGATTGTCACCCGAAATGAACTAAAATTCCCTTCGATTACCATACCTGACAAATTTACTTCTGTCCTGTCAGTGGCATAATGATTGACTTTCGGGAGCCGCACAAAAATTATTCAACAATTAAAAACTAAACCAATGAGAAAAGTTATAGGCATTGACCTTGGAACCACCAATTCATGCGTTGCAGTGATGGAAGGCAACGAACCTGTTGTGATCCCAAACAGCGAAGGTCGCAGAACCACACCATCCATCGTCGCATTCCTGGATAACGGGGAACGCAAAGTCGGTGACCCGGCAAAAAGACAAGCCATTACGAACCCGAGAAATACCATTTCCTCCATCAAGCGATTCATGGGCGAAACTTTTGAACGAACTCTGAAAGAAAAAGAAAGAGTGCCATACACGGTGGTAAAAGGAGATAACAACACATCGCGTGTACAGATCGGCGACAGGAATTATACGCCGCAGGAAATTTCCGCCATCATTCTTCAGAAGATGAAAAAAACTGCTGAAGATTATCTCGGGCATGAGGTGCTGGAAGCCGTGATTACCGTTCCGGCTTACTTCAATGATTCGCAACGCCAGGCCACCAAGGAAGCCGGTGAAATCGCCGGACTGAAAGTACTCCGCATCATCAATGAACCTACGGCTGCATCACTTGCCTACGGACTCGACAAAAAACATAAAGATGAAAAAATTGCTGTGTTCGATTTGGGTGGCGGAACGTTTGATATTTCTGTTCTCGAATTGGGTGATGGTGTATTTGAAGTGAAGTCGACCAACGGAGATACCCATTTAGGCGGTGATGACTTTGATCAGAAAATAATTGACTGGCTGGCCGATGAATTTAAAAAAGACGAAGGCCTCGACCTGAAAAAAGACCCGATGGCTTTACAACGCCTGAAAGAAGCTGCTGAGAAAGCAAAAATTGAATTGTCCAGCTCCACGGAAACTGAAATCAACCTTCCTTATATTATGCCGGTGGATGGAGTTCCAAAACACTTAGTAAAGAAACTGAGTCGTGCGAAATTCGAACAGCTTTGTGATGACCTGATTCAGCGTACACTCGAACCATGTAAAAAAGCGTTGAGTGACGCGGGAATGCAACCCGGCCAGATTGATGAGGTGATATTAGTCGGCGGTTCCACGCGTATCCCGGCAATCCAGGCATTGGTAGAAAAATTCTTCGGCAAAACTCCTCACAAAGGAGTGAACCCGGATGAAGTGGTTGCCGTTGGCGCCGCCATCCAGGGAGCTGTTCTTACAGGAGAAGTGAAAGATGTGCTGCTGCTCGATGTCACTCCTCTTTCAATGGGTATTGAAACCATGGGCGGTGTGTTCACAAAAATGATCGAATCCAATACCACCATCCCAACTAAGAAGAGCGAAACGTTTTCGACAGCCAGCGACAGCCAGCCTTCTGTGGAGATCCATATTCTCCAGGGAGAACGCCCGATGGCAAAAGACAACAGGACGATCGGACGGTTCCATCTTGATGGCATCCCTCCTGCTCCAAGAGGAGTTCCGCAGATTGAAGTGACCTTCGACATCGATGCTAACGGAATCCTGCACGTGACGGCCAAAGACAAGGCAACAGGTAAATCACAGAACATCCGCATTGAAGCATCGTCCGGTTTGAGTGAAGCGGAAATCAAAAAGATGAAAGAAGAAGCGGAAGCAAATGCCGATGCCGACCGTAAAGCAAAAGAAGAGGTGGAAAAAGTGAACCAGGCCGATGCCATGATTTTCCAGACTGAAAAACAACTCAAAGATTACGGCGACAAACTTTCAACGGATAAAAAAGAAGCCATTCAAAAAGCATTGTCCGATCTGAAAGATGCTCACAAGAACAGGAATATGGAGACCATCGAAACCAGCCTCGCTGCTTTGAATGCTGCATGGCAGGCGGCTTCTGAAGAAATGTACAAAGCCACGCAAAATGCACAACAGTCAACAACTGCTGATGCCAATGCTCCCGGCAACGGACAACCGAATGCGGACGGAAATGTAACCGATGTTGACTTCGAAGAAGTGAAGGACGAGAAAAAGTAAATCTGAAATCATACAAAATGAGAAAGGGAACCGGCAGGTTCCCTTTTTTATTTCAGCCTGACTTTTAAGAAAGAAGAATTCAGTTTTTTAATTTCCGAAAACACCGTTTCCACATCAGCGGCATTTGTTGCAGGAACAGAAGTTGCTTTCACCACATAAACTGTTTCCAGGATGATGCTGCGGGTATCCGGCTGATACACACGAACGGAATAATTGGCAAAATGGTTTTCGATTTCTTTCATAAGATCAGCAGCATTCTCTGCTTCTACTTCCCTGTCGAATTTAAAAAAATACTTGTGCACATCCTGCGACTGGAAATCGGGATAATACGTATGCCTCCTGCCGGAAGCAGAGAAGGCATCATCCGTGACATTGTTAAATAACCGGCTTAAGCCAATCGAATAATTCCGCTCATCCAGCTTTTTCAATTTTGAATCCGAATGGTATTTGAGTTTCACATCAGCAACAAAAGGAAACTGCTGGCTGACAGAATTGACCTGCACACTTTCCACTATTACATCCTGGCCAATGTCGCAGGCCTTACGGAAATAACTCGGGTTGATGGTTGTATCGATGCATCCATACAGGTAATAACCTCTCGTAAGCGTTGAGAATTGTCCGGATAATTTTACTTTCCCTTCAAATGACAACCTCATGGAATCAAGTTGCACGGTTACCAACACATTCGTTGAACGGGCATTGTCCTTCAGGGTACTGAAAGGTGTTTTTGCAAAAAAATAATTCACATGAGGCGCACGCCAGGCCTGGCCATACGAAGTTTCTTCTGATGCCGGAGCATGCTGAGGAATGAGTATCGTATTGACATCTTCATAATAAAAAGGAAATTCATTTGATTCATAACCGAACCGGTCCGTTTTAGGGTAGTAGTAAATAATATTCCCGTTGACAGGAATTCCATAAAAAAATCTTTCTGAAACCATCGGCTCGTAACGATCGATGTTCATGACTTCTATTCGCTTGTCGAACAGCGGCGCCAGGAAACAATCCCTGTTAAGGCGAAGCAACAACTGATCGTACAGGTGATAGCGGCTGATGAAGCGGAGTTTTTTTTCTTCTATGAACTTCCCTAATTTTTCAAGCCCCTGGTCACCTTTTTCAAAATAGGAAACATCGTCCTGGTACCCGAATTCATTACAAATGACATGGTGCATGTGGGAAAATACAGCTGCCGGGTTGGTATCCTTCACCATTTCTTTTTGTTCAGAAAAAAAATGATTGAGTGCAAGAGTTGATTTATCCTTCTTGGAAAGATACAGATCCAGGTTATCCATCATATACTTCACCGAGCTCTCATAAACGAGCGTCCATGGATAGGGATGGGCTGTTTTTACAAACTCGGTTTTACGATCAAGCTCTCCGTAATCATTGTTATGCTGGTAAAAGGTGACGTAGGGCAGTTCTTCACAAGGACGGTAACCCGCCTCATTGATCCCGCCGGCAAGGTTCGTTCGTTTAAAAATCATTTCGGAAAAGTGCGGAGTGGTTTCAGAAACCGCGACAGAATCAGTTGGCTCGGCACCATTGTGATAGCTGAAAATAAAAATATCCCTCGAAGAATGTTTGATGCTCAACCGGAAATTTTGTTTCGCCAACACACCATTGAAAAAAAATTTATTGGAAGGTTGGCTGTTAAAGACTTTTTCGAAAGCGTATTCAGCTTCAACTTCATCACCTACTTGTATATTTTTAATTTTAAAAATCCATGTGAAAAATTCCTGGTCGATATTATTCCAGGTAAATTCTTCCTTTTGAGTGGTTTCATCCAACTCGGCATCCACAACATCTCCATTTGGTTTAATGATCCTTGCCGCGAAATACCGGACACATTCAAATTCGCCTTTCGGCCGGAAGATGGTATCCCTTCTCCTTATATCAACACCATATAAATCACCAACAGGATCATAGCTGTCCGGGACAACAAAACGTGCATACCTTTCTATTCCTTTTGGCGTCAGAAATTTTATACGAATATGTTTTTTACAGGAATAGCCGGAAAGACCAATCACATTTTCTTCTTCGAGAATGACGGCGTCTTCGTTCTTAAATCTTTCATCAACAGCGATCGGGGGCGGCCGCCTTTCATTCCACTTAAAGTTATAGTGGCGGTACTTAAAACTTTGAGCAGGAACGGGAACCGGATACAGGTGAATAAGGAAAAACGTGATAACAAAAATCAAATCATGCCGGACACCTGAAATCATAAGAAACCGCTTACCGGTCCGAAGTACATGATTTAATACCATTATTGCAAGTGATAAGCCGCGCCCGCTTTAAAGAAAAACACCTGACTTTCGTCCTTTTTTTGTAAACTGATATTTTTCTACATTCGCCACCCTCAATATAAACCTAATTCTATGAACAAACATCAAGCAGAGATCGACGCTTTCATGCAACGGGTAAAAACAAGGAACCCGGGAGAAAAAGAATTTCACCAGGCCGTACATGAGGTAGCGGAATCAGTGATTCCATTTATGGATGAAAATCCGAAATACAAAAAAACTAAAATTCTTGAACGCATTGTTGAACCTGAACGTGTACTCATGTTCCGTGTTCCGTGGCTGGATGACAAAGGCGAATTCCAGGTAAACCGTGGTTTCCGTATCCAGATGAACAGCGCCATCGGGCCTTACAAAGGCGGCTTGCGTTTTCATCCTTCCGTGTATTTGGGTATTTTAAAATTCCTTGCCTTTGAGCAGGTGTTTAAAAACTCGCTGACTTCCCTGCCGATGGGCGGTGGAAAAGGCGGAAGTGATTTTGATCCAAAAGGAAAATCAGATAATGAAGTGATGAAATTCTGCCAGAGTTTCATGACTGAATTGTACCGTCATATCGGAGCATTTACAGATGTTCCCGCCGGTGATATCGGCGTTGGCGGAAGAGAAGTCGGATTCCTGTTCGGACAATACAAACGTTTAAGTACGCAGTTCTCCGGTGTTCTTACCGGTAAAGGAATTCAGTTTGGCGGAAGTTTGATCCGCCCGGAAGCTACCGGTTATGGCTGTGTTTACTTTACACAGGAAATGCTGGAAACAAAAAAACAAACCCTGAAAGGAAAATCCGTCGTCATCAGCGGATCAGGAAATGTCGCTCAATATGCTGCTGAAAAAGTGATTCAGCTCGGAGGAAAAGTGCTTACACTAAGTGATTCCGACGGATACATTTATGATAAAGCCGGTATCGACCTGAAGAAACTGGAGTTTATCATGGATCTGAAAAACGAAAAACGCGGACGCATTAAGGAATATGTGAAAAAATTCAAAGCGGAATTTGTTGCTGGAAAAACTCCATGGAATGTGAAGTGCGACGTGGCTCTTCCTTGCGCAACCCAGAACGAACTGAATGGAGATGATGCCAAAGCGCTTGTGAAAAACGGTTGCATTGCCGTTGCAGAAGGTGCCAACATGCCTTCCACTCCGGAAGCCGTTGAAGTATTCCTCAAAGAAAAAATTCTCTTCGCTCCGGGTAAAGCTTCCAATGCCGGTGGTGTTGCCGTAAGCGGACTGGAAATGAGTCAGAACTCTCTTCGCCTGTCATGGACACGCGAGGAAGTGGATCAACGTTTACATGGAATCATGAAGAGCATTCATGCTACCTGCCAGCAATACGGAACCGAAAAAGGATACATCAACTACGTAAAAGGAGCCAACATCGGTGGCTTCGTTAAAGTAGCGGATGCCATGATTGCCCAGGGGCACGTTTAATAATTCATCCATTGATGGTGCAAAGGAACCTGTCGTCGGACGGGTTCCTTTTTTTATCCCAGGCGGATTCACGCCACCAGATATCAGGCGATACTTGCAGTATTTTAACCTCCTGTACAGGATGAATGTTATTTGTTTACATTTGAATTTCTTCACAACCGGAAAAATTCTTCGCCATGAGAATTTATCTTACAAGAACCTGTTTCCTTTTCGCTGCAATTATTTTCTCCTGTTGCACACCGAATCAGTCTGCACAGCAAAATTCAGGAACGGATACTTCTTCAAAAAATGTTTCTGATCTTTTCCGCTATCGGCAAACCTGGAAAGCTCCCGATACATTATTGATTCCTGAAAGCGATTCAGGAAAACTGATTTTATACGGGCGAACATTGATCTCCCATACCTCAGAATACTTCGGGCCGCATGGAAGCATCAGCCATTCAACCAACGGCATGAATTGCCAGAACTGCCACCTCAGCGCAGGCACCAAACCCTACGGAAATAATTTCAGCGCCGTGGCTTCCACGTATCCAAAATTTCGTGCACGATCAGGCACCGTTGAGTCGATCGCGAAACGTGTGAACGATTGCCTGGAAAGAAGTTTAAACGGGAAGCCATTGGAAACATCAGGCGAGGAAATGAAAGCAATCGTAGCGTATATGAAATGGCTCGGTCATGATGTAAAAAAAGACGAGACTCCCGAAGGCGCCGGCATCCTGGCTCTTCCATTTATGATCAGGCCGGCAGATCCCGGAAAAGGAAAATCAGCTTTCGAAAGAAAATGTATTTCATGCCATGGTGAAGACGGCCAAGGAAAATTATTCGCCGATCAAAAGTCCTATCAGTATCCGCCGTTGTGGGGACCCAACAGTTACAACGTCGGTGCGGGATTATTCCGGCTCTCGCGGTTTGCAGGATTCATCAAAGCCAACATGCCTTTTATCGTTACTCCGGAAAATCCGCCGCTTACCAATGAAGATGCATGGGACATCGCCGCCTACGTGAACAGCATGCAGCGTCCGGAGAAAAATTTAAGTGCCGACTGGCCCGACATCTCGAAGAAACCATTTGATTATCCTTTCGGTCCTTATGCTGATTCATACACCGAAACCAAACACAAATACGGACCCTATGCGGAAATTCAAACTTCAAAAAAAATAAAATGATGATCAGAATAAATTCAAATAACTTTTAATCAGTATTCACCCTTAAAACAAAAACGCCATGAAACAAAATGATTTGAATCAATCCACACCAAGACGGGGATTCATCGGAATCCTCGCCGGCAGTGCCGCTGCATTAGGTATGGCTGCACTCGCTTCTCCATTCAAACTCCAGGCACAGGCGCAGAAGACACCGGCTGCTTCCGCACCAGCGAGTCCTGCCGATGAATGGTTCAACAAGATCAAAGGAAAACACAGGATGGTTTTTGATGCCACACGCCCGCACGAACTCATGCCGTTTGCATGGCCGAAAGTTTTCCTTCTTACCAACAAGGCAACCGGAACTCCTGAAAAAGATTGCAGCGTCGTCGTTGTTCTCCGCCACGATGCCATTTGTTATGCATTCGACAGCCGGGCATGGGAAAAGTATAAGTTCGGGGAAATTTTTAAAGCAGATGATCCTGCAACCAAAACTCCTTCCATCAGAAATCCTTTCTGGAAACCGAAGCCGGGAGATTTCAAAATTCCGGGTTTCGGAAATGTGGAAATCGGGATCAATGAATTGCAGGCAAGCGGCGTGATGTTCTGCGTGTGCGATGCAGCCATGACCGTGTACAGCAACGTGGTTGCAGAGAAGATGAAAATGGAACCTGCTGAAATAAAGAAAGACTGGATGGCGAGCCTGCTCCCGGGAATACAAGTGGTTCCATCCGGTGTGTGGGCTGTCGGAAGAGCGCAGGAACACGGCTGCAGGTATTGTTTTGCAGGATGATTGAGAAAAGAAAAAAAAAGCTGGTTCTGGTTTCCGGGACCAGCTTTTTTATTGCCTATATTTTACTTTTCCTGAACCGGTAAAATTTATAAAACGTGTGAACGGTGACGGTGATGAGAATGATCATCGCTCCGCTGATAAAACCTTTATTGAGAATTTTTCCTTCACCTGCAAACAACACAGCGAGAATGATTCCGTAAATGGGTTCGAGGTTCAGCGCCAGTCCCATCGTGTAGGCGGAAACTTTTCTCAACGCCTGCAGCGACAGGATCCAGGTGAGCACGGTACAGACAAGTGATAAAATAACCAGGTAAAACGAATCATGTAAATCAGGAATAAATTTGGTAGTCGGTTGAATCCGGAAATAAAGAGGAAACAAAAGTGTGAGGAAGATCATTCCACTGGTGAGTTCAACGAGGCTGATGGTAAGCGTTTCGTACTTCGCAGCAATCGTTCTGTTGATGGTTGAAAAAGTCGCACTTAAAAAAGCGCTGATGATGCCAATGATGATTCCGAGAGAAGCAGTCGTATCGGATGAATAAATGGTGGTGATGCCGATCATGGCCACGGCGCTGAAAACAATTTCCATGTAATCAAATTTGGTTTTGTTCACGATCGGTTCGATGATGGAAGCAAACAAAGCAATGGCTGAAAGGCAAATCATAGCCACCGAAATACTCGACAATTTGATCGATGCATAAAAGGTAACCCAATGCAGCATGACGATGATTCCGATGCCGCTGATTTTGATCAGCTCTTTTCGCTTCAGCTTTGGAATCGCCTTCCTGTAAATGAGAATCACAAAAATAGCGGCGCTGCTGATCAGCAAACGGTACCAGACCAATAATCCTTCATTCAGGTCAATCAGTTTCCCGAACAAGCCGGTAAATCCCCAGAGGAAAATGGCCGTATGCATTTTTATGTAGGCTGATCGCATGATTTTTTTTCCTGGTCGGTTTAAACGGAGGTACCGGTAAACATTTTCAGTTCTTCGTACAGTTCAACAATGGGGAGTCCCATCACATTAAAATAACTTCCGTCGATATTCGCAATGATTGGCATGTGTTCTTTCTCCCCGGCAGTTGTTTTTTCAACTAAGTTTTCCTTTGCGATAAAAGATAAAAATGTTCTTTCCTTTTCTGAACAGGGATTCATTCCGGGTGGAAGGCATTCCTGTGCTCCGTAAGAGCCGGCTTTATCAAACGGTTTGTACTGTTCGACATAGAACGTTACTTCCTCATTCGTGAGTTTCCTGAACTGAACATCGCTCTTAACGACAAACGATTTTTTTTCCCGGCAGGAGAAAATACAAACTCCGGTATATACCTGGTGTACCTTCCCTGAAAGTTTCTTCAGCATGAGGTAAGCTTCCATCCCATCAGCAGGTTTCCCCAGGACTTCATCATCGAGCCAGACGATGGTATCAGCAGTGATGTAAATTTTTTCCGGACTTATCTCCGAAAGAAAAGCATGGGCCTTTTTTTCAGCGAGAAACACAGCAACTTTTTCAGCTTTCAAGTCAGGAGGGAACGATTCATCCACATCTCTTAACAACACCTCAAAATCAATTCCCATCTCCTTCAGTAGCTGTTGCCGGCGCGGTGAAGC
>JAPLDA010000038.1 GCA_026391945.1 Bacteroidota bacterium
AATAAATAGGCTTTGCTCATAAAATATTTTTCGTTGAGAGTGTTTACGACGTGGTGCTATTCATTTTTTAAAAATAAATAAATTTAGCAGCATTGATGTCTGAAGTTAACTTGTGGACTTTGCCAAACCCCTTGTTATCGGCGGCTGAGCTTGTCGAAGCCACCGATAACCTTGTCGAAGCCACCGATAACAAGGTGAGTGAAAGATACAAAATAAAAAACCCCGGTGAAATTCCGGGGTGAAAAATTTTTGATGATCTCGGCATTTTTATTTCCTGCTTCCGAATAACCTCAGCAAAGCCAAGAACAGGTTAATGAAATCGAGGTACAACGTGAGCACACCGAGGATGCTCATCTTAGCTGTTGCCTCCGTTCCTCCTTCTGTTTGCGCTCCGATCTCTTTCAGTTTCTGAACATCATAGGCCGTAAGCCCGGTGAAAACAATGACGGTGATGAAACTGATCATGTAGCTCAACCCGCTGCTGCGTAAAAACATGTTGATCAATGCAGCGACAATAATTCCGATCAGCGCCATGAAAAGCAAGCTTCCCAATTTGGTGAGGTCTGTTTTCGTGGTATAACCTACCAGCGCCATCGTTCCGAACATGGCTGCCGTTGAAATAAAAATTCCGTAAATGGAAGAAGCCGTATAAGCCATGAAAATAAAACTCAGGCTCATTCCCATCAGCACCGAATAAACCAGGAACACGGCCGTAAGTGCAGTGGATGAAAGTTTGTTGATTCCGAAACTCATCAGCAACACCAAACCAAGAGGTGCAAACATGACGATGTAACCGAGACCTGATAATCCGCGTCCTTCCGCATTCATTAAATACTGCATGTAGGACGGATCGTTTCCAAATACATAAGCCGTAACGGCTGAAATGGCAAGAGCAATTCCCATCCATGAAAACACGCTGGCGATAAATGTTTTGGCAATGGGTTTCTGGGCAAGCCCGGGCTGGCTGGCCGGGTTAAAATTCCAACTCTGATTGTTATCCATGGTTTGATTTAAGATTTAGAGATTAATGGAGCGCGCGATTTTCGAATTCCGTGCCAAAGGTAAACATTATGAAAGATTGGCAGAAATGAGCCGGATGAATTCTCCCCGCGTGGTTTCCTTTTCGAACTCGCCTGTGAAGGCAGAAGTGGTGGCCACCGAATTTTGTTTCTGGATTCCTCTCATCAGCATGCACAAATGTTTCGCTTCGATGACCACGGCAACACCCAATGGGTTCAGCGTTTCCTGGATGCAGTCACGGATTTGAGTGGTGAGTTTTTCCTGCACCTGGAGCCGTCTTGCAAAGGCATCCACCACGCGCGGAATTTTACTCAACCCGACGATGCAACCATTCGGAATATACGCCACATGCGCCTTCCCGAAAAACGGAAGCAGGTGATGTTCGCACATGGAATAAATTTCGATGTCCTTCACAATCACCATCTGCCGGTAATCATCATGGAACAAAGCCGATTTTAAAATGGCTGCCGGATCGGTATCGTATCCGTGCATCAGGAATTGCATGGCCTTCGCCGCGCGTTCCGGCGTCTTCAGCAGTCCTTCCCGTTTTTCGTCTTCGCCGATATCCCGGAGAATTCCGGAATAATAATTCGAAATCCTTTTGACGAGTTCCGGATTGTACTGATCAATCTTGGCATACCCATCCATCTCATTTTCTTCAATCATTTTTTTATCTATCGACATCTTTGTTTCGAATTACGAATGAAATACGAATTTACGAATTTGTGAATTATTGCGTTGACTTCCAATACCAGGTTACACAAGGCTCAATCGATCATGAACGGATTTCATCAGATTTAATTTCCAAAATATTCGACGAAATTTTTTCCGGTCTCCTGGATTTTTACGGAATGTAACCTGCAACCCAAAGCATTGATCGGTGATTCGATCTGCTTCCAGATTTCGACTGCCAGCACTTCCGTTGAAGGAAGTTTATCTTTCATAAAATCCACATCGAGGTTCAGGTTTTTATGATCTACTTTATCGATTACTTTGGTGTGAAGAATTTTTCCGATGTCGGACAGGTTGGCTACAAAACCCGTCTCCGGGTTGATCTCTCCTTTCACCGTCACGGAAAGATTGTAATTGTGTCCGTGCCAGTTCGGGTTGGCGCACTTTCCAAACGTTTCGGAATTTTGTTCTGCACTCCAATCCGGCCGGCTGAGTTTATGTGCGGCGCTGAATGTTTCTCTCCTTGTGATGTAAATCATGATGGTGGCAAAGATAACTGATCTTCGTTAAGTTTCCCGGTTTTGATTCATGATGATCACCGGGATTTTGCATTATTTTATCCTTTCAGAATCATCCTGCAAAAGCTACTTTTGCCTCATGCAGGTACTCCTGGTTGCGGCAACAGAAAAAGAAGCAGAAAAACTCGAAAGAACTTTCATGAAACAGCATGGATCTTCCGTGGTTGATTTTCTTTTTACCGGAGTAGGAATGGTCGCCACCACCTATTCACTGACGAAAAAAATTTCAAAAAAGAAATACGATCTTGCTGTGAACATTGGGCTGGCGGGAAGTTTCAGGGATGAAATCGGAATCGGTGAAGTGGTGAACGTGGTGACCGATCAGTTTGGCGATCTTGGCGCGGAAGACGGAGATGAGTTTCTTTCGCTGAGCCAGATGGGCTTCATGGACAAGGATCACTTTCCATTCTGGAACGGTAAATTAAAAAGTGAAGAAGCACAGAAGCATGTTCACCTCCGTTCTCTAAAACAGGTGAAGGCCATTACGGTCAATAAAGTCCATGGAAATGAAATCAGCATACGGAATACCGTCAATAAATTTCATGCAGACATTGAGAGCATGGAAGGAGCGGCCTTTTATTATGTGTGCATGATGGAAAAAATTCCATGCATCCAGGTAAGAGCTATTTCCAACCGTGTTGAACGAAGAAATCGTGAAGCATGGAACATCGAACTTGCCTTGAACAACCTTGATGGGGTGGTGTCAGCTTTCATTCATGAATTGATAAAAACCTGAAAACATCCGTCACATTCCAATGGATTTGAAAAAAGAAAATAAAATGCAAAAGCTGAGCCTCGGATTTAGTCCGTGCCCGAACGACACGTTCATCTTCGATGCGCTGGTGAACGGAAAAATTGATACGGAAGGAATTGAATTTGATTTGTTCATTGAAGATGTTGAAACTTTAAATCAACGTGCGCTGAGAAATGAACTCGATGTTTCCAAACTGAGTTTTGCCACTTTCATGAATACGGTGAATCATTACCAGCTCCTTCATTCCGGAAGTGCTTTGGGCAGCGGTGTCGGGCCCCTGGTGGTTTGCAACGCGAACTTTGCAACTGAAAACCAACATGAAAATTTAGAAAAATATTTCCGTGAAAAATCCGCAGATCTGTCTGTTGCCATCCCGGGAAAAAATACGACAGCCAATTTTTTATTCGGCATTTTTTTTCCGGCATCAAAGAATAAAACTGAAATGGTTTTTTCTGACATTGAAGAGGCTGTAATATCAGGCAAAGCAACTGCCGGCGTCATCATCCATGAAAACCGCTTCACGTACGAAC
This sequence comes from Bacteroidota bacterium, assembly GCA_026391945.1. GTDB lineage: Bacteria > Bacteroidota > Bacteroidia > AKYH767-A > 2013-40CM-41-45 > JAPLDA01. The sequence goes on from JAPLDA010000038.1 coordinate 3,555, forward strand.
AAAAGGGACTGAAAAAAATCTGTGACCTTGGCGAACTGTGGGAGAAAGAAACCGGCGAGCCGATTCCGCTCGGAGGAATTGCAGTGAAGAGGAATCTTCCGGATGATCTGAAAGAAAAAATAAACCGCATCCTGAGACGAAGTGTTGAATTTGCTTTTGCTTATCCATCTTCCAGCGATGAGTATGTAAAAAAATATGCACAGGAAATGGATGAAGCGGTGCGAAAAAAACACATTGCCCTGTACGTCAATCCATATTCCGTTGACCTTGGTGAAAAAGGAAGGCATGCCATCGAGACTTTATTTTCAAAAGCGAAGGATGCAGGGCTTATTTCATCCGTAGAGAATTCAGTTTTCATTAACCATGTTCCGCATTTTTCAAATGAATAAAAAAAATAACGTACATCCATTCCATCGGCTTTGGTATCTTGCTGATTCTAATTCAATCTTTTGTTTATGATTATTGTAACGGGAGCGGCAGGTTTCATTGGCAGTTGTTTGGTGCGAAAACTGAATGACGAAGGTTTTTATGATTTGATTTTAGTCGATGACTTTTCCAAACATGAAAAAGATAAAAACCTGGAAGAAAAAAAATTTACGGCCAACGTGGAACGGGAACAGTTCGCTGAATGGCTGAAACAAAATCACCGGCTTGTTCAATTTGTATTTCACCTCGGAGCCCGCACCGATACGACGGAATTCAACCGTACCATTTTCGATCAACTCAACCTTCAGTATTCAAAAGAAGTGTGGAAGGCCTGCGTGGAATTCGGCCTGCCTCTCCTGTATGCTTCATCTGCTGCCACGTATGGAAACGGCGAACATGGATATTCCGATGATCATACCATCATAGAAAAACTAAAACCTCTTAATCCTTACGGAGCATCAAAAAATGATTTCGACAAGTGGGTTTTGCAACAGGAAAGAAAACCTTATTCCTGGCATGGACTGAAATTTTTCAACGTGTACGGACCGAATGAATACCACAAAGGAAGAATGGCCTCTGTCATTTTTCATTCGTTCAAACAGATTTCCGAAACCGGGAAGATGAAATTGTTCCGTTCACACCATCCTGATTTCAAAGACGGCGAACAACTGCGTGACTTCGTGTATGTAAAAGACGTGGTGAATGTGTGTTATTGGCTGATGCATCACCGGAAAAATTCCGGCATCTATAATCTTGGTTCCGGAAAAGCAAGGACATTTCTCGACCTCGTTCGCCAAACATTTAAAGCGATGAACAAGCCCGAAGTGATTGAGTTCATTGATACTCCGGCTGACATCCGCGACAAGTACCAGTATTTTACCGAGGCCAGAATGGAAAAACTGAAATCAACCGGGTACATGGAATCTTTTACTTCACTCGAAGATGGCGTGGATGATTATGTAAAGAATTTTCTTCTGAAAAAATCTTCATTTTAATTCCAGGAATTTTGGGAATTTAAAATGAAGATCATGTAGTTGATTCTCTTTCCCTTTTCTTCAAAGAATATTTTTCAGTTCTTCCAGCGAAGCGATCTCGTACGTTACATTTTCTGAATGAGGAATTTTTGCCGGGTTAAAATAAACGGTGTCCCATCCTGCATTCCGCGCTCCTATGATATCCACTTCAAGCCCGTCGCCGATCATCAAACATTCTCCGGCATTGGCGCCTGCCTTTTCCATCGAATGATAAAAAATATTCACATCCGGCTTTTTGAAACCGGTTTGTTCTGAAACAATGATTTCATCAAAATATTTTGAAAGCCCTGCAGAATCCAGTTTGATGTACTGAACTTCCATGAAACCATTGGTGATGAT
>JAPLDA010000061.1 GCA_026391945.1 Bacteroidota bacterium
GCCAATGAAAAGAGGAGTACGCTGGTGCAAGGAGAATGGCTGGAGATCGAGAATCCTCCTGAAACCATCCGACGCCTTCCCGCCGGCCTGTTCGATGATAAAAGAGAGCGGGTTGCATTCATACAACAACCGCAATTTTCCTTTCGGTGATTTCAACGTGGATGGATAAATAAAAACTCCGCCCTTCAGTAAATTCCGGTGAAAGTCGGCCACGAGTGAACCAATGTAACGCGATGAATACGGACGGCTTGTTTTTCCGTCTTCCACCTGGCAGTATTTGATAAATTGTTTTACGCCATCCGGAAAGTGAACATAGTTTCCTTCGTTGATCGAATAAATGGTTCCTGACTTCGGACATTTCATGTCGGGATTGGAAAGACAAAATTCACCGATGCTCGGATCGAGCGTGAACCCGTTCACTCCTTTTCCCGTAGTATACACCAACATGGTTGAAGAACCATAGATGACATAACCGGCGGCAATTTGTTCGGTGCCGCGCTGCAGGTAATCTTTTTCTTCTACAAGACCGCCGAAAGAAGCCCGCCTGTAAATCGAAAAAATAGTTCCGATGGAAACATTCACATCGATGTTGGAAGAACCATCCAGCGGATCAACACATACTACATACTTTGCATTCTTGGAAACTTCGCTGTTGATATGAACCAGTCCGTCATTCTCTTCCGAAGCTACTGCACACGTTTCTCCTCCTGAACTCAACGCGGAAATAAATTGTTCGTTGGCATACACGTCCAATTTTTTTTGTCCTTCGCCCTGGATGTTCATCGTTCCCTGGTCACCGAGGATATCGACTAAGCCGGCTTTGTTGACTTCCCGGTTCACAATTTTGGCGGCAATGCCTATGTCCCTGAGCAGGCGCGACAACTCTCCTTTTGCATAAGGAAAATCTGATTGGCGTTCGATGATGAACTGTCCGAGTGTGATTACTTTGTTCATGGAAACATGGTTATTAATCCTGACAAACTTACATGATTCCTTTGAAAAAGGAAAACAATGGCTGACTAATCACAGACTCAATTTACCGAATCAACTCAATCAACTTAATTTACTTGTTTATTAAGTTGATTGAGTTGATTAAGTTAATTGGGTGTCTAACTCCTGTTTTTCATTTAAAAGTGAACGATCGTTGTAAATTCTACAGAATACGTGTAGGTTTGCGCCACAATTTTTATTTCATGAAACAAAAAACTTCCTATCCGAAAGATCAAATAAAAGTATTGCTGCTTGAAGGTGTCCATAAAAGAGCGCTGGAGATGTTCCAGGATGCCGGTTATACTGATATTGAACATTCGGGCAGTACTTTAAACGAAGATGAACTGGCGGAGAAAATCAAAGGCGCACACATTCTTGGCATCCGGTCCAAGACAAAAGTCTCTGCAAAGGTTCTTGCCAATGCAGATAAGCTGATGGCGATCGGTGCTTTTTGCATCGGCACGAACCAGATCGACATGAAGATCGCTACTGAAAAAGGCATGGCCGTTTTCAATTCTCCTTTTTCCAATACGCGTTCGGTAGCCGAACTGGTGATTGCAGAAGCTATTTTACTGATGAGAAAAGTGGTGGATAAAAACAAAGCGATGCATGACGGCAACTGGACGAAGAGCAGCAGCGGAAGCCTCGAAGCACGCGGAAAAACAATCGGCATCATCGGCTACGGACACATCGGCGCTCAGGTAAGCGTGATGGCGGAGAGTTTGGGAATGAATGTGATTTTTTATGACGTCGAACCAAAACTTGCTTTGGGAAATGCACGACAGTCAAAAAATCTGGATGAGTTGTTAAAGCAAGCCGATGTTGTTACTCTTCACGCTCCCGGCCATGCATCCACCAAACACATGATCAATGCAGAACGGCTGAAGCAGATGAAAAAAGGAGCCATCCTGATCAACTGCGGACGCGGCGACCTGATCGAAGAAGAGGCTGTTAAAAATTCATTGCAGGAAAAACATTTGGGAGGACTCGGACTGGATGTGTATGCCACAGAACCAAAAACAAACAAGGAACCCTTCGCCACGGTCTTTCAAAATCTTGAAAATGTTTTTTTAACACCGCACATCGGTGGCTCCACTGTTGAAGCACAGGAGAACATTGGAATAGACGGCGCCTCGAAGCTGATCAGTTATCTCGAAACAGGATCCACCGTTGGCTCACTTACCATTCCAGCGCTGAATCTCCCGGTGCAGGACGACACACACCGGATGCTGCACATTCACGAAAATGTCCCCGGTGTGCTGGGTGAAATCAATACGCTGATGTCGAAGATGAACGTGAACATCCTCGCACAATACCTGAAAACGAACAGCCAGGTAGGCTACGTGGTTCTTGATATTGATAAAAACACATCGCCTGCGGTTCTCGATGAACTGAGAAAAGTGAAACATACGATCAGGGTGAGGAATCTTTATTAAGTCAAAAGTTAAAAGTCAAAAATCAAAAGTAATAAGGAGTATGTACTCTGGTTCATTATTACTTATCCATTAATATTTATAAAATGAATTTCCTCATCCGGAAAGGAATAAAATCCGATTTGCCTTCTGTACTTTCACTTATACGGGAACTTGCTTTGTTTGAAAAAGCTCCGGGTGAAGTCACGAATACGGTGAAGGAAATGGAACGGGATGGATTCGGAGAAAATCAGGTTTTCGGTTTTTATGTTGCAGAAACAGGTGGAAAAATAATCGGGCTGGCCGTTTACTATGTGAAGTATTCAACCTGGAAAGGAAAAGGATTGTATCTTGATGACCTCATCGTTTCAGAGGCGTATCGTGGAAAAGGTGCTGGTCAAAAATTATTTGATGCATTTATGTCTGAAGCAAAATCCATCGGGGCAAAACAGGTACACTGGCAGGTTCTCGACTGGAATACTCCCGCCATTGAGTTCTACAAAAAACTCGGATCAACTGTGGATGCTGAATGGCTGGATTGCAAAATGACGGAAGAACAGATTGTGCGTTACGGAGGATAGAAGCAAGAGTCAAGAGGTGAGAATCAAGATATGAGATTTAAGACAACTGAATCATATTAATGGATCCCCTATCTTGATTCCTGGCTCTATTATCTAACATCTAATTTTAAAAAATGAAAGTCTTCAAATTCGGCGGAGCGTCGGTTAAAGATGCAACATCGGTAAAAAACGTAGCGAATGTTCTTTCACTGTTCAAAGACGAAGAATTGGTGATCGTTGTTTCCGCTATGGGAAAAACCACCAATGCGCTGGAACAGGTGGTGAATGCTTATTTTCATAAAGATGATAAACTCGGCGAGTACATTGAAGAAGTAAAAAATTACCACCTCGAAATTATTGAAGGCCTTGGTTTCAAAAAGGATCACAGGGTGTACGAAGAACTCAGCAACATGCTGGTTGAAATCGACTGGATACTGGAAGAAGAGCCTGCCCGTGGATATGCTTTTGCTTACGACCAGATCGTATCGCAGGGAGAATTGATTTCAACAAAAATCGTGAGCGCTTATCTTAACGAAAATAAATTTGGCAACGAATGGCTCGACATCCGTGATTGCCTGATTACGGATGATACGTACCGCGAAGGAAAAGTAAACTGGGACCTCACCGAGAAACTCGTGATGATGAAAATTCCGGCGCTGCTGAAAAAAGAGAAACTGGTAATCACACAGGGATTCATCGGGGCAACACCGGAAAATTTCACGACCACGCTGGGACGGGAAGGCTCCGATTATACAGCCGCCATTCTTTCCTATTGTCTTGCTGCGGAAGAAATGATTGTGTGGAAAGATGTGCCCGGGGTGCTGAGCGCCGATCCGAAATATTATGAAGATGCCGTCAAACTCCAGGAGATCAGCTACCTCGATGCCATCGAACTCACGTATTACGGAGCCACCGTGATTCATCCGAAAACCATCAAACCTCTTGAAAATAAAAATATTCCGTTACGGGTATGTTCTTTCATATCGCCAAAAGAAAAAGGCACGAGCATCTGGCATCATCATGAAACCAAACCACTCGTCCCCTCCTTCATTTTTAAAACCAACCAGATTCTCATTTCCATTTCAGCCAAAGATTTTTCTTTCATTGCGGAAGACTGCCTGAGCAGGATCTTCGGCGTGTTTGCAAAACATAAAGTAAAAATAAACCTGATGCAGAATTCGGCTGTCAGTTTTTCCGCCTGTGTCGACAACGACACGTTTAAAATCCCCGGGCTCATTTCCGAATTACACCTTGACTTCAAAGTGCTTTACAATGAAGGATTGAAACTCATCACCGTGAGACATTATTATCCTTCTACCATCGAAATGCTCATCAAGGACAAAACGATCCTGCTCGAACAGCGAAGCCGCCATACTGCGCAAATTGTGTTGAAAGAAGAATAGCACCGGATAGCCTGCCAAAGCCCATATTCAGTGGCCGGTCGCCATTTACCCTGTATATCTTTACAAATTCATTTTTCAGCCGTCATTTTGCGGCTCAGAAATTTCAGGATCGTGAAAAAATGCCTTTTTGTATGAATTATTTTCCACCCCGGATTTCTCTATTCAAAATGAAAAACTATCTTTGCGCCCCTTATTATTAATTAATTAACTAATCCAAGTAAAATGACGAAAGCAGAATTAGTAGCAGAGATTTCCAACAAAACCGGAATTGAGAAGACCATCGTACTTCAAACCGTTGAAGCATCTATGAAGGTGATTAAAAACACGATGTCAGATGGAGAAAATGTTTACCTCCGCGGTTTCGGAAGTTTCATCGTAAAGAGGAGAGCACAAAAACTGGGACGCATCATTTCAAAAAATACGACCATCATCATTCCTGAACATAACATCCCTGCATTCAAGCCTGCAAAAACATTTGCCAACAAGGTGAAGAATGCAAAGCCTAAGAAGAAAGAAGCGATTGCTTGATGTGGAGTGCTGCGAGAACACGATTTCTTGTCATTACGGGAGCTGTTGCTCTGACTGCCATTCTTTATTTTCTTCCACAAAAGCTGACTAATAAAGACTCCGTCACTGACCAGGAAAAATCAACATTCTCATTTGATGCATTGCTTGAGTCGGCAAAAGGAAGCCTGAAACGGGAAGAACTTGATCCGGTTAAGAAACTGGAAGCAACGCTGGAAAAAGATAAAAGCAATTTGGTTTTGCTTGATTCTCTCGGAAAAGTATGGGACCGGTTACAGCAGCCCATTATTTCGGCGCATTACTTTGAAGTGATTGCCGGTTTGCAGCCCGGCGAAAAAACATGGCTGAATGCAGCATACAGGTATTTCGACGCTGCAAAAATTGCCGGGGATACATCGCTCCGGAACAGCATGGTAAGCAAAGCGATTGCATCATACAACAACGTTCTTTCATATAATCCTGAAAACCTGGATGCCAAAACTGATCTCGGCGCCTGTTATGTCGACGGCACCAATGAACCGATGAAAGGAATCCTGCTGCTGAGAGAAGTGGTTCAGAAAAATCCGAATCATGAAAATGCCCAGTATAACCTTGGCATCCTTTCCGTAAAATCAGGGCAGTACCCAAAAGCGATTGAGCGGTTTCAAAAAGTTCTTGAAATCAATCCATCAAGAAAAGAGATGTACTATCTGATCGGGAAAACATACAGGATGATGGGCGAAAATCAAAAGGCCCTGGAGAACCTGGAGCGACTGAAAAAAGAAACATCCGATGTGCAACTCATAGAAGAAACAAACAGTTTAATAAATCAAATTAATACTAACCATTAAAACATTTTGCTATGCCAAGCGGTAAGAAAAGAAAAAGACATAAAATGGCTACGCATAAGCGTAAGAAACGTCTTAGAAAAAACAGACATAAGAAAAAATAAACGTATCGGACAGGCCTGCCTGGAGAACGTACTGTTGTTGTCATGTACCGGAATCTGATCCGGAGAAAAAAACTGAACTGCCCGCTACCGGCGGACGGAAAAAAACAACAGGAATCCCAGGCAGACCTTTTCATTGTACCGGGGTGCACTTCAGCACGTTGAATTTTCTGTTATTTTGATACCCGATGAGTCGTGTATCATCCTTCCGGTTACAATGGTTTATTCTGTGAATGACGCCTTGATTTGACCGCAGGCAAAAGTGAAGTGTTCATAAAAAAACTTTTTATTGAATAACGAACTTGTAATTAATTCAACCGCTTCCGAAGTAACCATCGCATTACTCGAAGACAAAAATGTTGTTGAATTAAACAGCGAAAAAAGAGACCAGCGATTCTCTGTCGGAGATATTTATCTCGGCCGGGTTAAGAAATTAATCCCCGGGCTGAATGCCGCATTTGTGGATGTCGGCCATGAGAAAGATGCATTCCTTCATTACCTCGACCTCGGTCCGCAGGTGCAGTCGCTTGCGAAACTGATCCGCCTTACCACAACAGGAAAGAAGCCGGATTCGATGCTGACTAATTTTCAGCCGGAACCTGACATCAACAAAGGCGGAAAAATTGCTTCCGTGCTTTCAGTGAATCAATGGGTACTGGTACAGGTTGCCAAAGAACCGATATCATCCAAAGGCCCGCGAATCACCTCTGAAATTTCCCTTGCCGGAAGATACGTGGTGATGGTTCCTTTCTCCGACACGGTTTCCATTTCGCAGAAAATAAAAAGCGCCGAAGAACGTCAACGCCTGAAACGGCTGGCCATGAGCATTAAGCCCAAAGGCTTCGGGTTGATTGTGCGTACCGTCGCCGATGGTAAGAAAGTAGCCGAACTTGACCGCGACATCCAGGAACTCGTCTCCAAATGGAAAAGTTGTTTTGAACAACTGGAAACAGCCAAGCCGCCGCAGCGCATTTTAGGAGAACTCAACCGGACATCTACCATTCTCCGGGATCTTCTGAATCCGAATTTCAACAACATCCACGTCAACGATGCGACACTTTACGAGGAAATAAAAAATTACATCAGCGGCATCGCACCGGAACAAACTGAAATTGTAAAACTCTACAAAGGCAAGGTTCCTATTTTCGACAATTTCGGAATCGACAAACAGATCAAGTTGAGTTTCGGGAAAACGGTGACCATGCCCAGCGGTGCTTACCTGATTGTTGAACATACGGAAGCTCTTCACGTGATCGATGTCAACAGCGGCGGCCGTGTGAAAACCGGTGATGCCACGCAGGAAGCGAATGCACTCCAGGTGAACCTCGATGCCGCCACAGAAATTGCACGCCAGCTCCGGCTTCGTGATATGGGCGGGATCATCGTCATCGACTTCATCGATCTTCATTCCACACAGAACAGGAAATTGCTGTACGACAAGATGAAGTCTGAAATGAAGAAGGACCGTGCGAAGCATACCATTCTTCCGCCAAGCAAATTCGGACTGGTACAGATTACCCGCCAGCGTGTTCGCCCGGTTACCAATATCACAACGGCAGAAAAATGTCCTGCCTGCGACGGCACCGGGGAAATCAAAGCCAGCATTCTTTTGGTGGATGAAATAGAAAACAACCTGCGTTATTTCGTACAGGAACAGAATGAAAAAATCCTTTCGCTGATCGTACATCCTTACCTTGAAGCTTTTCTCAACAAAGGCGGGTTCTTTAAAAAATCCGTTGCTGATCTATGGAGAAAAAAATTCAAGGCAAAAATTTCAGTGACTGCGAATAACAATTACCACATCATGGAATATCACTTCTTCAACAAGAGTGAAGAAGAAATAAAAATCTGAGCAGGATTCTTTTTCTAATTTTGTCATTCGCATGGAAGCGACATGGAAGACAAAAAAATCACAAAACCCATCGATCCTCAGAAAGCTTTTTTGAAAGCGCAGAAATACTGTGCCTACCAGGAACGCAGCCAGCAGGAAGTCCGTGACAAACTGTATTCGTATGGCTTGCACAGGAAAGAAGTTGAAAACATTCTGACCGAGTTGATTCTCCAGGGATTTTTAAAGGAAGAACGGTTCGCCCATGCTTTTGCCGGCGGCAAATTCAGGATGAAAGGATGGGGAAGAATAAAAATCAAGTTGGCGTTAAAGCAAAAGAACGTTTCCGAAATTCTCATCAGGCAGGCACTCAAAGCGATTGATGAACGGGATTACCGTAAGATGCTGCTTAAAATCCTGGATGAAAAATCAAAGAATACAACCGAAAAAAATCCGCTGAAGAGAAAATACAAACTTGCTCAATATGCCATCAGCCGTGGTTTTGAGCCGGAGCTGGTGTGGGAAATAATCAATCAGGAATGATCCTGGACTTACTTTTCCAGATCCATATTTCATTGATGCATTATTCAATTTTTCAAATTATCTTCGCGCAACTATGACCTACGAACAACTAAAAGAGATTAAGGAGCGTATCGAAGCCCTGAGGAGGCATCTTTGACATCGATGGCAAACTGAAAACCATCAAGGAAGAAGAAGAGATTTCCCATGCACCGGATTTCTGGAACGATCCGAAGGCGGCTGAAAAAGTCCTCAAGTCCATCAAGCAGAAAAAAAACTGGACCGACGCCTTCGACCGCGTAACCAAATCGTATGACGACTTAAGCGTGCTGTTTGATTTTTTCAAATCAGGCGATGCCACGGAAGTGGAAGTGGATGCGCATTACAAAGAAACCAATCAATTGCTGGATGATCTTGAATTCAAGCGCATGCTTGGATCTGAAGAAGATCAGCTCGATGCTGTCTTGAACATCAACTCAGGCGCCGGCGGAACCGAAAGCCAGGACTGGGCTGAAATGCTCATGCGCATGTACATCATGTGGGGAGAAAAAAACGGGTACAAGGTAATTGAAGTGGACAAACAATATGGCGATGGCGCGGGCATCAAATCCGCTACACTCGAATTCCAGGGCGACTTTGCCTACGGTTACCTGAAAGCTGAAAACGGCGTACATCGTCTCGTGCGCATTTCACCGTTCGACTCCAATGCAAAACGTCATACTTCTTTTGCGTCGGTGTATGCGTATCCCGTGATTGATGATACGATCAACATTGAAATCAAAGATGCCGATATCGAATTACAGACGTCACGCTCTGGCGGCGCCGGCGGACAGAATGTAAACAAAGTGGAAACAAAAGTTCAGCTTACGCATGTACCAACAGGGATTGTGGTCGTGTGCCAGGTGGAACGTTCGCAAAGTGCCAACCGGGAACGTGCGATGAAAATGCTGAAGTCGCAATTGTACGAACTGGAACTGAGAAAACGGAATGAAGCGAAAGCCGTGACAGAAGCCACCAAGAAGAGAATTGAATGGGGATCGCAAATCCGGAGTTATGTTTTCCATCCGTATAAAATGGTGAAAGACCTTCGTACCGGTGTCGAAACTTCCAACGTATCGGCCGTGATGGATGGCGATCTCAATGAATTCATGAAAGGATATTTAATGGAGTTTGCAAAATCTAATTAGCGGACATCATGCTCAAAGTTTATTTCAAACCGAATTGTTCCACCTGCCGTACGGCGCTTTCGCTGATGAAAGAACATACGGATGAAAAGATTGAGACCATCGAATACCTCGTGGAAACACCTTCTGCCAAAGAGATCAAAGAAATCCTGAAGATGCTTGGGATGAAAGCCGAACAACTGGTGAGAAAAAAAGAATCTCTTTACAAAGAAAAATATGACGGTAAAAAAATATCAGAATCAGAATGGATTAATATCCTGGTGAAGAACCCGATCCTGATTGAACGGCCGATTGTGGTGAAAGACGGAAAAGCAATCATCGGCAGGCCGCCGGAAAGAATTCTCGATATCCTCTAACTACTATTCCAGGTATGATAAAAAAAATATTCAAAAAAGTCCGCTGGATTTTACTGGCCGCCTTCATCATCATACAGTTTTTTCACCCAGAGAAAAACAGTTCCACTACTCCATCGCCCAATCATATTTCAAAAGTTTTCCCTGTTCCGGATGATGTTCAGAAAATTTTTGATGTTTCATGCAACGACTGCCACAGCAACAACAGCCATTATCCCTGGTATTTCAATATTCAGCCTGTTGCCTGGTGGATGAATGACCACATCGAAGAAGGAAAAGGAGAATTGAATTTTGATGAATATGCTTCTTACCGTTTACGGAGGCAATATCACAAGTTCGAAAAAATTGCTGAAGAAGTGAAAGAGGATGAAATGCCACTCGGGTCTTATACCTTGATTCACCGCAATGCCATCCTCGATGAAAATCAAAAACAAGTCATCGAACACTGGTGTGAGGCCATGCGAGATTCGATGAAAGTAAAATACCCGGCTGACAGCCTGAAGAGAAAAGAACAGCCAGGGCAATAATATTTTTTGGTATTTTCTTTCAATTTACTTTTCCTCATTGAAATATTTTCCCCTGCCAGTCAGTATCTTCGTTCCTTCATTTCAAAACATAAAACCAATATCCTTTCAATCATGGATTTCAGAAAAGAAAAAGATACGATGGGCATCGTGGAAGTACCTGCCCACGTTTATTGGGGAGCCCAAACACAACGCTCCATCGACAATTTTAAAATCGCACAGGACATCAACAAGATGCCTGCAGAAATAATCCGTGCTTTCGCTTACCTGAAAAAAGCCGCGGCACTTACCAACCTTGACGCAGGTGTTTTACCGAAAGACAAATGCGACCTCATCGGGAAAGTATGCGATGAAATCCTCGAAGGCAAGCTGCATGACCAGTTTCCATTGGTTGTGTGGCAGACAGGCAGCGGTACACAGAGCAACATGAACGTGAACGAAGTGGTTGCTTACCGCGCTCATGTGATGAACGGCGGAAAACTGGCTGACGAAAAAAAAGTGATTCATCCGAATGACGATGTGAACAAATCACAATCGTCGAACGATACGTTCCCGACAGCGATGCACATTGCTGCCTATAAAATATTGGTGGAGCTTACGATTCCGGGAATTAAAAAACTGAAAGATACGCTCGCTGCGAAATCAAAAGAGTTCATGCACGTTGTGAAAATCGGCCGGACACATTTGATGGATGCCACACCTCTTACACTCGGCCAGGAAATTTCAGGATATGTTTCTCAACTCGATCATGGAATCCGCGCCATCAATAATTCCTTGCCACACCTTGCAGAACTCGCTCTTGGCGGAACGGCCGTTGGAACAGGAATCAACACGCCGCCGAAGTATGATGTGAACGTGGCAAAGAAAATTGCTGAGCTCACCGGTCTTCCGTTCGTGACTGCTGAAAATAAATTTGAAGCCCTTGCTTCGCACGATGCCATCGTGGAAGCGCACGGAGCATTGAAAACGGTTGCCTGTTCACTCATGAAAATTGCAAACGACATCCGGTTGCTGGCTTCCGGCCCGCGCTGCGGCATCGGCGAACTTTATATTCCCGACAACGAACCGGGATCGAGCATCATGCCGGGGAAAGTAAATCCTACACAATGCGAAGCGATGACGATGGTGGCCGCGCAGGTATTGGGAAACGATGTGGCCATCAACATCGGCGGAGCAACAGGACATTTCGAACTGAACGTTTTTAAACCTGTGATGATTTACAACTTCCTTCACAGCGCCCGTCTCATCGGTGATGTATGCGTTTCCTTCAATGATAAATGTGCTGTTGGCATCAAACCGATTGAGGAGAACATCAACAAACACCTGCACAATTCGTTGATGCTCGTGACTTCCCTCAACACAAAAATCGGTTATTACAAAGCCGCCGAAATTGCACAGACGGCTCATAAGCAAGGCAAGACGCTTAAGCAAACTGCTATTGATCTTGGCTACGTTACTTCCGAACAATTCGATGAATGGGTGAAGCCGGAGGAGATGGTGGGGAGCATTAAGTAAGGATTGAATAACCATCTCCAATTTACTATTCCACGCTAATCTGATTTTGGTGCCAGCGGGTGTTGTGTGAAAGCACGTGCGCAAATAACCGATGCCATGTTAAAGGTAGTCTGGTGAGCAGGATGGTGCGATGGGTGACTACGCTGCGAACAATTAATTAAATCAAAAACAATTCTACGTTCTAAGACACCACGTGAATTCTTCCCGGGTGGAAAACTCCTGATACCACGAGAGTACACTCAATCACCCAATCCACTTCCATCAATCCCTCAGTTCGCGCGGATGGCTTCCACCGGGTTCATCTGTGATGCGCGCAATGCCGGAATGAAACCACTGATGATGCCGATGCTGGCGGAGATGATGATGCCCATCGTGATGTTCCCGGCGCTGAGAGCGAAGTTGAAATCGATGAGGCTGCTTGCCAACAGGGAAAGAATATAAACGATCAGCAGGCCGATGCTGCCGCCGATGACGCAAAGCACTACGGCTTCCACCAGGAACTGGAGCAGGATGAAATAGTTTTTCGAACCCAATGATTTCTGGATGCCGATGATGTTGGTGCGTTCCCTCACCGATACGAACATGATGTTCGCAATTCCGAAGCCGCCGACCAAAATGGAAAAACCGCCGATGATCCAACCGGCAATACCGAGCGTGTGAAACATGTCATTCAGACCGGAGGAAAGCAGGCTCGTTTCATTCAGTGCAAAATCGTCTTCCTGTCTTGGTTTCAGTTTTCTCACCGATCTCATGGCTCCTTTAACATCTTCACGCATTTCCGGCATGGCGATGTTGCTTTTAGCTTTCACCATGAAGTACGGATCGATCCTGTCGGATCTCAGGTTCACCAGGTTCCGTGCATAGTTTACGGGAATCATCATTTCATTGTCGAGGGAAATATCCACCAGGCTGCTTCCTTCTTTTTTCACCACGCCGATGATGGTGAATTTACTTCCTCTTACCGAAAGCACTTGTCCGATGGCATTGCCGTTGGGAAACAACGCTTCTTCGATGCTGGCGCCGATCAGCGCAATCGGTTTACCGCTCTGCGATTCGCTCTCCGTGAAGTAGCGCCCGTCTTTCAGTTCAAATGTTTTGATCTTGTTGTAATCCTGCGACACACAGAGGATGTCGGAATTTTCCACTGTGTTGTTTTTATATTTGATGAGTTGTCCGCCCAGACTGGCCACATAAGCAACGGCATCCACAGAATTCACTTTCCGTTCGAGGTCCGACATCTCCTTGTAACCAGGCAACGGGCGGTTGAGGTATTTCCACCAGGGATAATCGCCGCCTTCATCGGCAACCCACGGCCATTTCTGAATGTAGATCACATCGTTTCCCAGCGACTGAACATCGGTGCGCACTTTGTTTTCCAGCGCATCCACCACGGTGAATACGGAGATGATGGCAAAAATCCCGATCGTGATTCCGAGTAAAGAAAGTGTTGTGCGCAGTTTGTTGACGCGAAGCGCTTCGAAAGCAAATAAAAAACTTTCGCGGAAGAGTTTCAGGAATAAACCGAATCGTGCCTGCATCATGGATGACAAATGTATATTTTACTTTTTATAAATCACCATGGTTAACAGATTTTAACTTCAGTCGGCGTTAACCGTCAACGATTCATCTAAAAGTTGATTGATGTTAATGGGCTGGCAAAGTGGATTTCTCTCGTCTATATTCTATATTCTTTACTCTTGATTCTCCTTCTTTTGACTTTTATCTTTTATCTTTTAACTTAGGATTGCCAACCTCCAACTCCTTCCCCGGTTTATTTTATTCCCACCGTCAACTCACCCTCACTTTTTCCTAAACTTGCACTTCAATTTTCAGAGATGAATTCATCAAAAAAAATCGGCAGCGCGCTGATTTCTGTTTACCATAAAGATCATTTGGAGCCGGTTGTCAGGAAGCTGCACCAGTTGGGAGTAATCCTCTATACTACCGGCGGAACGCAGGAGTTTATTCAGAAGCTGGGAATTCCTGTGGTGAGTGTCGACAGTGTCACGGAATATCCTGAAATTTTTGGCGGGAGGGTGAAAACGCTTCATCCGAAAATCTTCGGCGGCATTTTAAACAGGAGATCGAATGAACAGGATGTTGCTGAAATGAAAAAGCATCACATTCCTGCCATCGACCTGGTGGTCGTGGATCTTTACCCTTTTGAAGAAACGGTTGCTTCCGGTGCAGATGAACAAAGCATCATTGAGAAAATTGATATCGGCGGAATTTCTCTCATCCGTGCCGCCGCCAAGAATCACCGTGATGTGTTGATCATTCCTTCCCGTGATCACTATTCGTTTCTGCAGAACATTCTCGAAAATCAACATGGTTCTTCTTCACTGGAAGACCGGAGGCTGATGGCTGCTCACGCATTTAATATCTCCTCTCATTACGATACGGCCATCTTTCAGTATTTTAATTCTTCGGGTGAGGTAAAAGTTTTCAAGCAAAGTATTCAGCAGGCACGAAGCCTTCGTTACGGCGAGAACCCGCACCAGCAGGGAACCTTTTATGGAAACCCGGAAGACTTCTTTGAGCAACTGCATGGGAAAGAAATTTCCTACAACAACCTGCTCGATATGGATGCGGCCGTTTCGCTGTTGTCGGATTTCAATGAAACCACTTTCGCTATCCTGAAACACAACAACGCCTGCGGTATCGCTTCACGCACCGATCTCACCGATGCCTGGAAAGATGCGCTGGCAGCGGATCCTGTGTCAGCATTCGGCGGAGTGTTGATTGCCAACCGGCCCATCAATAAAAAAACAGCGGAAGAAATCGGCAACTTGTTTTTTGAAATCCTCGTCGCTCCTGCTTTTGATGATGATGCAATGGCGGTGCTGAAGCAAAAGAAAAACCGGATTCTTCTCAGGCAAAAAAGCAACGTGGTTTCTGCAAAACAATTCAGGAGTATTTTAAACGGAGTGGTCGAACAAGACCGCGATGTGAAAGCAGAGACCTCTTCGGAAATGAAAACGGTTACCAACTGCATTCCGTCTGAAGTCCAGCTTGCCGACCTGGAGTTCGCCAATAAAATTGTGAAGCATACGAAATCAAATGCCATTGTGCTGGTGAAAAACAAACAGCTCCTTGCCAGCGGTACAGGTCAGACTTCCCGCGTGGACGCACTTCAGCAGGCCATTCACAAAGCATTGAATTTTCATTTCGACCTCAACGGAGCCGTGATGGCCAGCGATGCTTTTTTCCCTTTCCCTGATTGCGTGGAAATCGCTCACAGGGCGGGCATCAGGGCCATCATTCAACCCGGAGGCTCTGTGAAAGACCAGGACTCTGTTGATTATTGCAATCAGCATGACCTGGCGATGGTGATGACCGGTACGAGGCATTTCAAGCACTGAACAGCCGGATTCCGCATCGCGCATTGACCGGAAAAGACAAGAATGCATTGTTAGAAAACCTGTTGATTCTTAGTTGCAAAATGAATCCTGCTGCAGCGATAATCTTTGTATTCTTGAAGGAGAAATAAATTTTGAAGAACGATTTGTCAATTCACTCACAACTTAACGAACAACTGATCACGCATGGGACTATTTGATTTCTTAACGCAGGAAATTGCCATTGATCTGGGCACTGCCAACACACTCATCATTCACAATGATAAAGTGGTGGTAGATGAACCATCGATCGTGGCCATCGACCGGATGACGGGCAAAGTGATTGCCGTCGGAAAGCAGGCGATGATGATGCACGGCAAAACACATGAGAACATCAAAACCATTCGTCCGCTGAAAGACGGAGTGATCGCCGACTTCGATGCAGCAGAGCACATGATCCGCGGGATGATCAAAATGATCAACCCGGGCCGGAGCATTTTTACGCCGTCACTGAAAATGGTGATCTGCATCCCGTCAGGAATTACAGAAGTGGAAAAACGCGCCGTGCGTGATTCCGCAGAACATGCAGGAGCGAAAGAAGTTTATCTTATTCATGAGCCGATGGCTGCTGCAATCGGAATTGGTATTGACGTGGAAGAACCAATGGGAAACATGATCATTGATATCGGCGGCGGTACCAGTGAAATTGCCGTGATCGCTCTCGGCGGCATCGTCTGCGACCAGTCCATACGTGTTGCAGGTGATGGATTCACCAACGACATCTGGGATTATATGCGCCGTCAACATAACATCCTCATCGGTGAACGTTCGGCTGAACGCATCAAGATCGAAGTGGGTTCTGCCTTGCCGGAACTGGAAAATGCTCCGCCTGATTTTGCCGTTCATGGACGCGACCTGATGACGGGCATCCCGAAAGAGATCACCGTATCGTATTCTGAAATTGCTCATGCACTGGATAAGTCCATTTCAAAAGTGGAAGAAGCTATTCTGAAAGCGTTGGAAATGACACCACCGGAATTATCAGCGGATATTTACAGGACAGGAATTTATCTTACCGGTGGCGGAGCCTTGCTGCGCGGACTCGATCAGCGGATTGCGATGAAAACAAAATTGCCGGTTCATGTGGCGGAAGATCCGTTGCGCGCCGTGGTTCGCGGCACGGGTATCGCCTTGAAAAATATCGGAAGGTTCAAGTTCCTCATTCCGTAAAATCGAATTCACAATTAGTTGTCCGTCGATCGTCCACTGAAGACCGTAGCCTGAACCCATGCGTAACCTGTTCATCTTACTCTGGAAGTATAATTTCTTTCTGCTGTTTCTTCTCCTCGAGGGCATCTGTTCATACCTCATTGTGCAGAACAATAATTTCCATCATGCCAGTTTTATCAATTCAACCAATAAAGTGGCTGCAGGAATACAGTCGATGGTGAGCGAGATCACTGAATACATCAGCCTGAGTACTACGAATGATGCACTGTCGAGGGAAAATGCCAACTTCCGTTCGTTCATGCCCGATGTGTTTTACATCGACAGTGTGCAGAAGAAAATCAGGAACGATTCTGTTTACAAACAGCAATACACCTTCATGACAGCCAAGGTGATTAACAATTCCACCAACAGGAGAAACAATTACCTGACGTTGAACCGCGGAAGCCGGCAGGGTGTTGAACCGGAAATGGGTGTGATCTCCAGCCAGGGAGTCGTTGGCATTGTAAAAGATGTCTCCGAACATTTTTGTTCTGTCATTTCCGTGTTGCATAAGGATGCGCGCATCAGCACAAAAATAAAAAAGAACGGCTACATCGGTTCGCTGGTCTGGGAGGGCAACAATGCAGAACATGCCAGGCTGAAAGACATTCCGAAACATGTGAAGCTGGTTATCGGCGATACGCTTGTGACAAGTTCATTCTCCGCCATCTTCCCGGAAGGAATCATGATCGGCGTGATCAGCACAGTTGATTCAAAGACGGGAGATTTTTACACCATTGATGTGAAGCTCTCCACGGATTTCAGCAACCTCAGTTATGTGTATCTCGTCACCAACGTTTTGAAAGAGGAACAACAAAAATTAGAGGAACCCATCGCTCATGATCGTTAAAATCATCCAGAATATTTTCCGATTTCTTTTCCTGGTCATCATCCAGGTGCTGGTGCTGAATCACATCCAGTGGAGCGGTTTTGTGAATCCATACATTTACGTGATGTTCATCCTGATGCTTCCTTACGAAACTCCGAAATGGCTGCTGCTGTTAACGGCTTTCGTCACCGGTCTTACCATGGATATGTTCGGGAACTCCGGAGCCATTCACGCTGCCGCCACCGTGCTGATGGCTTTCAGCCGCCCACGTGTATTACAGCTCATCGCCCCGCGCGACGGTTATGAAACAGAAACCAAACTCACTCCGTTTGTCATGGGAATCAAATGGTACATCACCTACGTTTCACTCTCGGTATTCATCCACCACTTTGCCTATTTTTTCATTGAAGTTTTCCGTTTTGAAGAATTCTTTTTCACTCTCGCAAAAGTCATCCTCAATTCGGTCATTACCATCCTGCTGATCATTCTCGGCCAATATATTTTCAGCAAGCGAAGTAAAAAAGCAGAACGTGTCCTCGGGTAGAAAGAACGTCATCCTCTTCATTTTTTTCTCAGTGGGAATTATTTTCCTGCTTCGCCTTTTTTACATACAGATCATCGACGAC
Source organism: Bacteroidota bacterium (assembly GCA_026391945.1). Taxonomy (GTDB): domain Bacteria; phylum Bacteroidota; class Bacteroidia; order AKYH767-A; family 2013-40CM-41-45; genus JAPLDA01. Next base: position 17,804 of record JAPLDA010000061.1, read on the forward strand.
AGTTACCTGCGATCAGCACATGGAAATGTGTTTCGCAACGTGACGGAGTACCCGGCGCGCGGTTTTATTTACGACCGTCATGGTGCCCTCCTGGTATACAATGCTCCCGTGTACGACCTGATGATCATTCCCAAACAGGCGAAGGGCATTGATACGGCTGAGTTTTCCAAACTGCTTGGAATCACTGTGGAAGGGTACAGCGAACGTTTCAGGAAAGCACGCGCTTATTCTCCTGTAAAATCATCCATCTTCGAAAAACAGATTTCCGCTGAAACGTATGCCACCCTCCAGGAGAAGTTGTACCGTTTTCCAGGTTTCTTCGTGCAGCCGCGCACGCTCAGGAAATATCCGGAACCGATCGCCGCTCACCTGTTCGGTTACATCGGTGAAGTGGACAGCGCCACGACTGCAAAAGACCGGTATTACAAGGAAGGTGATTACATTGGTAAAAGTGGAATTGAACAATCCTATGAATCTACGCTGAGAGGCAAACGCGGAACACGCACCATGGTGGTGGATGCGTTTAACCGTGAGAAGGGAAGTTACCAGAACGGGAAATACGACACACTGGCCATTCCCGGGAAAAGCATCACACTCTCTCTTGATGCAAACCTTCAACGCTACGGAGAGGAGCTGATGAAAAACAAAGTAGGCGGAATGGTTGCCATCGATCCGCAGACCGGTGAAATACTGGCGCTGGTGAGTGCACCGTCGTACGATCCGAATTTACTGGTGGGAAGGGAACGCACGGGGAATTACGCCATGCTGTTGCAGGCGCTCACCAAGCCGCTCTTCAACAGGGCGCTGATGGCTTATTATCCTCCCGGTTCAACCTTCAAACTCATCAACGACCTGATCGGTGAACAGGAAGGAGTTTTGTTTCCCAACACTTCATACTACTGCGACGGCGGCTATCACATGGGAAGCCAGACGGTGAAGTGCGATGCACGGCATGGTTCCCTGAACCTGGAAGCAGCGATCGCTCACTCCTGTAATACCTATCACTGCTATGTTTTCAGGAGCATCATTGATCAGAAGAAATACGGAAGTTCAGAAGAAGCGTACCAGTCGTGGAGAAATCATGTATTGACTTTTGGAATCGGTAAAAGACTGAACAGCGATCTTCCGCAGGAGTTGAAAGGAAATGTTCCTTCCGTGGAATACTATGACAAGTATTTTGGGAAAGGAAGATGGAAGTCATCCACCGTTGTATCCTTGTCGATCGGCCAGGGCGAGTTGGGAATTACTCCTTTGCAGATGGCGAATACGATGTGCATCATTGCGAACCGCGGATATTTTTATGTTCCTCACATCATCAGGCAAATCGGCGATTCGGCGGGGACTCAAAAGCGGTACAGCGAAAAAAATTATACGGATATTGATCCGAAATATTTTGACATCGTTCAGAATGGTATGGAAAGCGTGGTGGAATCCGGTACGGCTGCCGCCTCCAAAATAAAAGGAATCACCGTGTGTGGAAAAACAGGAACGGCGCAAAACCCGCATGGAAAAGATCACTCGTTGTTCGTGGGTTTTGCTCCAAGGGAAAATCCGAAAATAGCCATCGGCATCATGATCGAAAACGGCGGATGGGGCGCTGAATGGGCTGCCCCGATTGCCACGCTGATGATGGAAAAATACCTGACCGATACCATCCTGCGACCAGAGATCGAAAAGAAAATGCTGGAAGGTGTCATTCTTCCTAAAGTGTACCAGGAGAAAAAGGAATTGAAGAAAGATTCGGTGGTGGTGAAAGCAGTGGCGATGAAATTGAAAGGTGAGTAGTAGGTATTGAGTATTGAATAGTGAAGAATTGAATAATTGTATCATTCGTAAATTTGTAAAAGATTCGTAATTCGTAGTAGTAATTGAGAGAACAAAAAAGCATATTGCAAAACATCGACTGGCTCATCGTTTCCATTTTCCTGGTGATGGTGGCGATCGGCTGGTTTAATATCTATGCCGCTGTTTTCAACGAAGAACATAAAAACATTTTCGACATCACGCAGAACTACGGGAAGCAAACCTTCTGGATCAGCGGTGCCATCCTGATCGCACTGATCATCCTGGTGATCGATGGGAAATTTTATGCTGCATTTTCCTATCCCATTTACATTTTTTTTCTTTTTACTCTCGTCGCTGTAATTTTATTCGGCACTGTCATCAAAGGATCTCATTCATGGTTTAAGATCGGTACGTTTGCCATTCAGCCGGCAGAATTTGCCAAGTTCGCCACCAACATGGCGCTGGCGAAATACCTGAGCACGCTCGATATCCGGATGCAGAACATCAAAACCAAAATCATCGCGGGAATCATCACGCTCATCCCCGTGGGATTTATTCTTTTACAAAATGAAACCGGGACGGCACTGGTGTACACCAGTTTCGTTTTTGTTTTATACAGGGAGGGGCTTTCAGGAAATGTGCTGCTGCTGGGACTTGCTGCAGCCGTTCTTTTTGTGCTGACGTTGCTGGTTGCAAAATCCATTCTCGTAATCATCATTGCCTGCATGGCGCTGATTTTCTTTTTTCTCGTCAGGAAGAAAAGAAGAAATGTCATCATCATCCTCTCCGGTATGGCTGTGGCTTTAGCCATCGTTTTCAGCGTCGACTATGTGTATCATCATGTGCTGCAGGAACACCAAAGGGTCAGGATAGATGTCCTGCTCGGTCATCAGACGGATCTGAAAGGAGCCGGCTATAATGTGAATCAAAGCAAGATCGCCATTGGGTCAGGTGGACTGATCGGAAAAGGGTATCTCCAGGGAACACAAACCAAGTATGAATTTGTGCCGGAGCAAAGCACCGATTTTATTTTTTGTACGGTAGGCGAAGAATGGGGATTCCTTGGCAGTTTCGTGGTGATCGGGCTGTTCATGGTCTTGCTCGCAAGGATCATCTACGTGGCGGAACGGCAGCGCTCGCAGTACTCCAGAATTTACGGGTATGGTGTTGCATCCATTTTATTTTTCCATGTGATGGTGAACATCGGGATGACCATCGGGCTCGCGCCCGTGATCGGAATCCCGTTGCCGTTTTTCAGCTACGGCGGTTCGTCGTTGTGGTCGTTCACCATCCTGCTTTTTATTTTTGTGAAGCTGGATGCGTACCGGTTGCAAATTCTGAGGTAATAAAAAAAGCCCCCTGTTTTTCCAGGAGGCTTCGCTTCTCAATCAAAATGTTTTAATAGAATTTTCCGCGGTTGTCTTCGATGTTTGCTTTTTCTTTCAGCGCATTGAACACCTCGTATTCGCTGCGGCTCTTCCGCTGGTCAACCAGTTGTTTCCTGTTGGCTTCATAATCTTTTGCCGCAGGTGGCTCTGTAAAACTCTTCACCATTATCATGTACACACCGTTGTCGCCTTTGATGGGTTTGGAAAGTTCACCCTGCTTCAGTGCAAATGCAGTTCCCACCACTTTCGGCTCGCTGCCTGCAGCAGGTAAAAAGGTATTCACGAAACTTACGTTATCAGCATCCACAGCAGCGACGTTTAATTTTTGCGCAACAGCATCGATGGTAGTTGCTCCAGCAGCCTGCTTGCTGAATTTCTCCGCAAGGATTTCCGCTTTCTTTTCTTTCTTCACCATGGCCGTTACCTGCGGCTTCACCTCTTCGAGCGGAAGAAATCCTTTTTCTTTGATATCCACCAGGTGAGCAATCACATATTTATCTCCGAAGGTAAATGCTTTGGATGTTTCGCCTTTCGATGCCTTGTAAGCCCAGCGGATCATTTCCCTCGGCTGTTCAAGTCCCGCAATTCCCTTATCATTTTCCTTAACGTTGTCGGCAATGCGTTTATTCAGTCCCTGCTTTACACAGGCGCTGTCGAATAATTCACCGGTGTTGTTGGCGGCTGCAAACTGGTTGGCTTTGTTGTACAACGCATCGTACGTCTTTTGTGAAGGTTCGATTTTGCGTTCCACCGTGGCAACCTGTATTTGTTTTGATTGAACACCTTTGTCTAAAATTTCGATCAGGTGGATTCCAAATTCCGAACGCACAATCGGCATGTCGCCTTTCTTACCATCGAAACATGCATCGTTAAAAGGCTTTACCATCGCTCCGAATTTGAACCACCCGAGATCACCGCCTTTAATGGCTGAACCCTGATCCACGGAAAACCTGCCGGCAAGGTCGGCGAACTTAGCTCCTTTTTTAATGGCGGATTTAAGACTATCGGCACGCGACATCGCCTTCGCCGTGTCGTTGTTCTCAATCTTAATGAGGATGTGACGCGCTTTCACGGAATCAGGAACCATCTTCGTGTTCACCAGTTTGGAGAACTTATACAGGTTTCCTTCTTCATACGGACCCACAATGGTTCCTTCCGGAACTTTGAATAACGTGGTGTCAAGAATCGGCCGCAATGTTCCTTTTGCATGATACGTACTGTCGAACGGTGAATCGCTGTTCTGGTTTACAAAAAGCGCATCGTTGGTACTCTGCGCAAACTCTTCTCTCTTTTTTGACACCCAGCTCTGAACATCAGCCCTGTCGGCTGCTGATGGCATGATGTCGAAGGTGATGTATTCCACCTTGCGTACAGTTTCTGCCTGTTTGTAATCATTCTGGTGAGCATTGTAGTACGTTTTCAATTCGCTCTCATCAGGTTTGATGCTGCTGTCAGGAACGGTGATGAAGTTAAGCTCTACGTATTTGAGGTTGGCGATGCGGCTGCTTTCGAGAAAATTATTTTTCGCTTCCAGCGCCGTTACATACAACCCGCCTTTGATGATGTCCTTGTATTTTTGCCCGATGCGTTCTTCACGGATTGCTTTTTCAAAATTGGTCCATTGCATCTGCGTTTTTTCATCCGTGTTCGGAAGATTTTTCAGGAACTTGAGTACCGTCTGCGGATCAAAAATACCGGTCTTGGGATCCGTGAAAGCCTGTTTGATTTGCGGATGAGGATTTTTTCCGTTCACCATGTCATACAGTTCATCCGGGCCGCACGATACACCGATTTTTTCATATTCTTTACCGAGTGTGTTGTCGTTCACCGCCATGCTCCAGGCCTGTTCACGAAGCATTTCTGTGGTGTTCTGATCGATGCTCTCAGTCTTGCTGTTATCTTTGTAGTTGCTGATGAGTTGCTCCACTTTTTTCTCGAACTCCTGGTACCTGATTTTCTCACCGCTCACCACACCCACCACATCACTGGTTCTTCCCATAATTCCTTTGTTGGAAGTGACCAGGTCACCCAGGATGAATAACAACATACTGATTCCCACAAAGGCAATCAACAAACCGACACGTTTTCTGATTCGACCAATTACAGCCATACTTTTGAAATTATAAATTATAAACTACTTAACCAATTACCAACCGGTAACCAATTTTTGAAGGGTGCGAATATAAGAAAATGATTACACAGATGAAAAAATGATTCGCCGTATTTTACGCCCATGAGCCTTACGTCCGTTTCCCCCATTCCCCGTTTCCCTCTCCCTCAATCCCTACCTGCCATCCTCCTCTTCGCGTTCCACTTTCAGCCTTACCTGTACAATGCGGTTGTCTTTTACCCGCAGCACGGTGATGTTAAACGGAGGAATGACAATCTCTTCATCGGTGGACGGAATGTTTTCGTGGTGATGAAAAATAAAACCGGCAAGTGTTTCATACGTTTCATGTTCCGGAATGTCGAGGTTGTATTTTTTATTCAGGTGATCAATTTCAAGGCGGCCTGAAAAAATGAATTCATTTTCATTCAGTTTTTTTTCCACCTGGTCGGGGATGTCATGCTCATCCTGTATTTCGCCGAAGATCTCTTCCATCACATCTTCGAGTGTCACCATCCCGGAAGTTCCGCCGAATTCATCCACGACCAAAGCAATGCTTTTATGCTGGTTGGTGAAAAGTGCCAGCAGTTCATTGGCGGGCATCACTTCGGGAACAATGGATATCGGCAACAGCACGGAAGTGATTTCCTTTGGCTGCTTGAACATTTCAGAAGAATGTACAAAGCCGATGATGTTGTCGATGGAGTCACGGTACACCAGGATTTTGGAAACTTTTGTTTCGATGAACCGGTCGATCAGCTTATCCACCGGTTCTTCCACATCAATGGCAACAATTTCATTTCGGGGAACCATGCATTCGCGCACTTTGACGTCGGTGAAATCGAGTGCATTCTGAAAAATCCGGATCTCTGAATTCATCTCTTCCACCTGACTGTTTTTGGAAGTGAGTTCACGGATGTAAAAATCGAGATCCACACGTCCGAACAACGGCTTCTCTTCCATGAATTCGATCCTGAAAATTTTATTCATCACAAATTTCGAAATGCCGAGAACCACGAACACCACCGGCGACAGCAGGTAATACACGATGAGAATCGGGATGGCAAGCGCATCGAGGATTCCGTTCGGGTTCAGCCGGAAAATGGCTTTGGGAATAAACTCGGCAGCCACGAGGATGATGAGTGTGGAGATGAAAGTCTGGATGATGAGCATCCACGCTTCCGAGGTGAGCTGGTGCGGCAAAACGGATTTCAGAAGATCGTGGGTAAGTATGCTTTCCGAAAAAACAATTCCATAAATCACCATGGCCACGTTGTTGGCAATGAGCATCGTGGCGATAAACCGGGAAGGGGACTTGACGAAATTCCAGATGATCCGTGCAGGGATTCTTCCCTGCTTCCGGTCGAGTTCGATCCGGAGTTTGTTGGAAGAAATAAAGGCGATTTCAGAACCTGCGGCAAAGGCAGAAAATATCAGCGTAATAAAAATCAGCGACCACTCATTCATTCCTGTATAGAGTTAATGATAACGTGTCGCTTCATCCTGTTGTTGCTGGTGCATCTGTTCATCAAAACGAATGCGTTGTTTCCGCCTCACCATGAACATTCCAAAGGCAATGGCCGCCATGATGAACATCCAGATGGCCGACTGGATGCCTTCATCGTAAACCTGCCAGCCTGCCACAAGGCCCAGGATGAGTGTGATCACGAGCCAGGCGATCTCAAGAATTCTAATCATTTTTTTCTTTGTTGACGGAAATGGTTCCTTTTATATTGAATATTTTGTACTTCGTAAAATCCTCGTTGGCTTCAAAGCCGGTACCGTAAATGATTTCATCCTTGCGCGTGATCTTGACAAATTCATCACTCAAAAGTTTTTCTTTTTTTTCGTCCCATATCAAATGCTCGGTGTTCAGTTGCTCGCCTTTTTCATTGACGACAACCACATTTTTCCTCGCTTCCATCCGTTGTTCCTTTTCGTAACGGATGCCGTAATCGGCTGTGAGCCTACTTTTCACGTTCAGCGATTCATCGTAAAAGTTGGCTTTCAATCCTTTCGGCATTTCCAGATAAGGATTTTCAACAACATAATGATTCATTACCGGCGCCGTCATTTCCACTTTCACTTTTGCAGAATCACTGTAAATGATTTTGATGTTCTTCGATGACTGAACAGGCGACTGATCGCGCGTTCCAAGCAATTTTACTTTTTCAATATCATTCTCGCAGGCCATGAGCGAAATCACCGGTAAAAATAATAAAATAGCCCGCAGGAATGATTTCATATACGTAACACAAACCTACATCTTTTTTACGAGGTTTGGAAATGGGGAAGGAAGTTGGAAAAAAAAAGCAAGAGGCAAGAATCAAGACAATAGAGTCGAGAGGAATGATCCTGCTAACTTAATCAACCAAGTTTGATAAAGTTTTCTTCAATGAGGTTGTTTGAAACCGTGCCTCTTCTTCCTGCTTCCGCCGACAAATGCAACATGGCCGCCGAACGTTTCACCGGCAGTCCAAGCCCGATGGAAACAGCGTACTCATTCAACCGGTTGTCTCTTAACTGCAGGTAGGTTTGTTCATAATGAAAACCGATGCGGTACTGAACATTTTTCCAGTACGATTTGAAAGTTCGGTCGTTCGGTGTGAGCTGCGCTCCGGCTGAAACCCTCCAACTGTTTGCCAACGCATCATTCACCCCGAAACTTGAATAATCTTTCCAGTTCTGCAGGGAGAAATCGGAACCAATCAACCATCGGCTGCCTTGCTTCAGCATCACTCCGAAACCTGCACTGAACGGAAGCTTGATCTTGCCATTTACATTCGAAATATTTTCCACCGTATCGCGGACGATGATTTCATCAAAAGCATTGAAGATAAAACTCTCGGCCAGGCTTGAATTCGTAGCCGATAAAGAGGTCGCCGGAGAACCGGTGAATCCAAGCGTCAGCGACCAGTCGCTTTTTTCTTTCCGGTGAACTACGAATTTTTTCAGTGAATCCGTTTGTTCATATTCCATGTCGAGTTTGTTGATAACGGCTTCCCAGTTGCCCTTCTGATCGGCAGAAGACTGATTCAGTGTATCAATCACCAATACCAGTGAATCGTGGATGCTCTTCAATTTTTTATTGAGAGAAAGAATCGAATCGCTTGGCGCCCAGCGGAGGCTGTCGATGGTGTATTGGATTCCGAAATTAAAATACAACGAACCCACCGACGTAGCCTGTGTAACCCGCGTGCTGAAATAATATGAATTGTACGGGTATTCGATCCTGCGTTGCTGGTTGATGACTCCAAACAGGTATGAGGCATTTGCGCCGATGCTGAAATTCTTAAACGGGCTGTAAGCATTGCCGATGAAAAACTGGTTCAGTCCTCCCGATCCGTCGTATGTATGAAGTTCTGATGTTCCGTCGCTGGTGTATTGCTGGTCATGAATCGTATAGCCAACGTTGCTGTATGGCAGCAGCCCGAAACAGGTTCCCCATTTTTTAAATTTCACAGGGAATCCGAAGGCAAAATAAGAGAGGGATGAACTGTTGGAATTCTGTGTCTTGCTGTCGGTCTTCAACTGAGCCTGGTTCATGCTCACGGCGATTTCGAAAGTGGTTAAAGCGAGGGAAGAATACGAGGCCGGGTTCGACAGGTTGAGGTTGTAATTGGGATTGTAACCGAATGACGTTCCACCCATGCCGATGTTTTTGGTGAACCCGCCGAACTGCAGGTCACCAATTCCGTAACGCGAGTACGGCGAACTGGAAGAAGTCTGGGCAGTAGCGGCGAACGACAAAAAAATCTGTACGGACAAGAAGAGAAAAAAATTATTTTTTTTGATCAGCATTGAGTTTCAGGATTTCGTTCAGCCCGGTATGGATGATATTTGGCGCGGCAAAGATGCTACTTTTTATGTGTCCGGCAAATCGGCCTGCATCGCCGCCGCTGATCACCACTTTCAGCGGAGCGTATTTTTTTTTATACCATTGAATAAAACCATTCATCTCATGGATGATTCCGAACATCACGCCGGAAAGGATGGATTCTTTGGTGGAGGCACCGGTGAATTTTTTTACCGGCGACGGTTCAATGAACGGTAGCCGCCCGGTAAAATTGTGCAGGGACTGTAACCGCATCTCCATACCCGGGCTGATGCTGCCTCCCAAATATTTTTTTTCAGCCGTGATGAAATCATATTTCACGCAGGTTCCTGCATCAATGACGAGGATGTTCTTTGACGGGAACAAAGCAGCAGCGCCCACGACAGAGGCAAGCCTGTCGCTACCCAGTGTTTCCGGTGTTTTGTAAAGATTCCGGATGGGCAGTTTGGTGTTTGAATTCAACTCAACGAAAAAAGAGCGGGACTCCAGAAAGCCTTTGATTTTTTTATCCGGGATGACGACGGTTGATAGGATGGAAGATGAAACCGGGAATTTCAAAAAAATTTGTTTCAACTCCTTCAGTGAAAACTTTTTATACGTACGGTTCCATTTAATCTTATCTTTGTCGAAGATCATCACTTTCGTTGCAGTGTTTCCAATATCCATTGTAAGATTCATGAGCCGGAAGTTTGGTGCAATGTTAAGAAGTAAAAGAGAAAATAGCTGCAAGCACCCTTTAAAACAGGAAAAAGAATTTTGGCGAAGAAAAAAAAATAATACTTTTGCGCTCTGTTTTAAAGGTGATGTAGCTCAGTTGGTAGAGCAAAGGACTGAAAATCCTTGTGTCGGTGGTTCGATTCCACTCATCACCACTGATTTAGGCGCACAGATGATATGATAAAATGAAAAACGAGGAAAAACCATTCAAGTTTCAGCGTGTGCTGCTGATCGATGACAACGACATCGATAATTTTATCAATGAAAGGATGATTACCACAACCAGCTTTTCGATCTCGGTGGTGGTGAAGACGTCTGCAGAATCGGCACTCGAATACCTCCGGTTGCAGTCGGGCGAAGAACATCTTCCCCAGGTTATTTTTCTTGACCTGAACATGCCGGTGATGGACGGTTTTGGTTTCCTTGCCGAGTATGAAAAGCTCGCTGACTCCATTAAAAAGTTTTGTAAAGTGATTGTGCTTTCTTCTTCCATCAGCCCGGAAGACATCAACCGCGCTTCGACGAACCCGTACGTGGTGAAGTACATCAACAAGCCGTTGAACGAGAAGTACCTCGATGCCGTGAATTTCTAGAGCCCATGACTTCAGTCATGGGTTTAAATACGGGTTTAAATACGGATTTAAATACGGGTTTCAATCAATGATTTGAAAAATAATCAAAAACCATTTCAATGGTTTTGATTTCCCATTAAAAAATGGCTGAAGCCATTGCGTGTTTGGTTTTCATTCATGATGGCGACGAATTCATTCGTTGCCTGTCTCCGATGCCTGGTTCTTATACCGATAGAGTAGCTGTTATAGTCCAATACGCCTATCGGCTTATGGACTATAACAGCTACTCTATCGGCATAATACCTCCGCCGAGGCGGATTGGATTATTTTATAATGCGTAAAGGTATTACTTCTCAAATCCATGGCTCCACCGGCGGCGGCAATCCGGAGTTTGAATTGCAGTTCAAAAATTTCTTATCACCTTTATAACATCTAATGCGAATCCTGAAACTACTCAGTTTGTTGTCGCTTGCCGGAATCCTGCTGTTGTCATTTTTTTCCTGGTATTCCTGCGACGACATCTGCAACCGGAATGAGTTGTTGCGTTACAGTGTTCCTCATTTTATGTGGCTGCAGTACATGAACTGGGACGGAAGGAGTTTGTCGATCGCCGCATTTCTTCAGCAGTTTTCTCTTCAGCATTTTCCCGTAGAGATCACCGTACTGCTTTGGGCACTTTCTTTTACCGGATGCGGCTTCATGATTTATAAAATAATCCGGAATGAAAATCCTGGTTTTGAAAATGGAAATAGTCCGTTGCTCGTGGTTGCGATCATTTGCGTAACCATGTGGCTCGGCATGTGGAAACTGATTCCCGATGTCATTTACTGGTCAACTGGCGGATCCTATAGTTTGCTTGCACTGCTCGGACTGGTCTGGATTTATTTTTTTCTGAAGAAACTGCATGCAGGAAAAACGGGTTGGAAGGATCGCCTGTTTATTTTTTTTCTTTCACTCATCTGCGGTGTGAACTCTCACAATTATGTGTCTGCGCTGATCATCCTTACCATGATTGAATGGTTTTATGATCGCGTCAGCGAAAAAAACAAAAGTACTTCGGCGTTTATCCCGGCCGCCCTTGCCGGGTTAGTGATCAGCGCTTCCGTTGTTTTCTTTTCTCCGGGAAACCAGGTGCGGTTACATGCCGTTGCTTACCACGGCTACTCCGTTCATTTTTTATTTTATTATTTTCTTGTGTTGGCGAGGTATTGTTACTGGCTCCTTGCCTTATTCGTTTTGTGTTTTTTTGTGATGTGGATTTCAGGTGAGAATAAATTTTATACGGAGTTGAAAAAAATCAAGGCCGGGTGGAGAACTAAATTTTTCATTTTACAATTCCTGCATGAGCACAAATTTCTTGTCGCTGCTTTTGCAACGATATTGGTTTTTTCAGCCACTCCCGTTTTCGCTGTTCCGCGAACAGGAATTTTCTTCGCCGTATTTTTTGTCCTGTATGTTTTTGAACGCTCATGGAAAACAGGATTCAAAACAAATTCAAAAAATTTCATTCCCGTTGCTGCAGTTTACTTTGGAATCTTTATCAGCATTCTTTCTTACCAACTCATAAATGCCGGTAATGTAAAAGAAGAGCTGGCAGGAAGAGAACGTTTGTATGAACAGAGCAAAGGAATGGATGTAGCTGTTGCAGCCATTCCCGGGAGGAATATTCCGTTTGCATTTACGTACACGGATATTTCGGAAGACACTTCGTACTGGGTAAACCGATGCGTGGCCCAGTATTACCAATTGAAAACGGTGAAGTCAGGAATGAAAGAAGCATCCGGAGATGTACGATAAAATATTTTCTTCATCATTTCCGGAACCGTTAAGAAAAGGTTAATCCTCTTCTGCCTCTTGTCAAAAGTTTTACTTTTGTCGCTTCATTCTCAAAAAAATAAATCAATCCTCGTCCAATGCAAAAATTAATTTCTCCTGTTGCTGCATGCATCTTTGCCATCAGCTTCATGCAAACTGCCTGCACGAACAGTGAAGGTAAAAAAGGTGTCGGTGTGAACATCGCTGACCTTGATACGACGGTATCGTCCCGTAAAGATTTTTTCCATTACGCAAACGGCGGATGGATGAATGCCAACCCGATTCCGGGCGACCAGATTCGCTGGGGATCATTCAGCATCCTCTCGGAAGGAAACAAAAAAAATCTTCTTCAGATTGCCAATGATGCTGCGCAGAAAAAAGAAGCGAAAAAAGGAAGCCCTGAACAGCTCGTAGGCGATTTCTTTTTCAGCGCCATGGATACGGTTGGTATCGAAAAACAAGGCGCGACACCGATCAAAGGCGACATGGAGAGCATCGATAAAATCACCGACATGAAAGGTTTGCTTGCCATGGTTGCAAAAATGCAGATGTGGAATGCAAGCCCGATGTTCAATTTCGGCGCCGGCCAGGACCCGAAAAACAGCGAGGTGGTGGTGCCGCAAATCTACCAGGGCGGATTATCGTTACCTGACCGCGACTATTACATCAAGACAGACGGACGTTCTGCGATGATCCGTGAAGAGTTTTTGAAACATGTCACCAACATGTTCAAACTATACGGACTGAGCGAAGCAGACGGAAAAAAATATGCTGGTGTGGTGATGCGCATCGAAACCGATCTTGCCAAAGCATCCATGACACGCGTTGAACAACGCGATCCGTTTAAAACTTACCATAAGGTAACCGTTGCCGAACTCGATGCGTTGACACCAAGTCTCAAATGGGCCGACATGCTCGATGGATTGCAGGTGAAGGGAAAATACGATTACCTCGTTCTCGGTCAGCCGGATTTTCTGAAGGAACTCGAACACCAGTTGAAATCCACTTCTTTGAACGACTGGAAAATTTATCTCAAGTGGAACATGCTGAACCTTGCAGGGAATATTCTGAGCAATGATTTCGTGATGGAAGATTTTCATTTCAACAACCAGGTGATGAGCGGGCAGAAACAAATCCAGGATAGATGGAAAAGGATGATCCAGATGACAGACGGATTCCTCGGCCACGCTATGGGACAGTTGTACGTAGCGAAGTATTTCCCGCCGGAAGCAAAAAAGAAAGCCGATGAACTGGTGAGCAACCTCATGGCTGTTTACCAGGACAGGATCAGCCGCCTCGACTGGATGAGCGCTGAAACAAAAAAGAAAGCGACTGAAAAACTCAATACCATCATGCGTAAAATCGGTTATCCCGACAAGTGGAAAGATTATGCAGGGCTTGATGTTACCCGCGATTCGTTCTTTAAAAACATTCTCAATGCGACAGCGTGGAATTACGATTACATGATTAAGAAAGTAGGTCAGCCGGTAGACCGCACCGAATGGGGAATGACTCCGCCAACGGTGAATGCGTATTACAATCCTTCACTGAATGAAATTGTTTTCCCTGCCGGAATTCTTCAGCCGCCGTTCTTTGATCCGAAAGCAGATGATGCCGTCAACTACGGAGGTATTGGCGCCGTGATCGGCCATGAAATGACTCATGGTTTTGATGACGAAGGCCGCAACTATGATTCAAAAGGAAACCTCACCAACTGGTGGACTTCAGAAGATTCTTCGAAGTTTGACGCAAAGGCAAAAATGATCATCAACCAGTACAGCAAATTTACCGTACTCGATACGCTTCATGTAAACGGTGAGCTGACGCTGGGAGAAAACATCGCCGACCTCGGCGGTATCACGATTGCCTATGAAGCATTCAAGCGTACCGAAGAAGGAAAGAGTACTGAAAAAATTGACGGCTTCACACCTGATCAGCGATTCTTCCTCGGCTTTGCGCGCATCTGGGCAAGCAACATCCGCCCTGAAGAAGCGGCCCGCAGGATCATCGTGGATCCGCATTCACCGGCACAATACCGTGTGAACGGATCACTCTCTAACATTGCAGAATTCTATTCTGCATTCGGAATTAAAGAAGGCGATGCGATGTACCGGCCTGAGAACGAAAGAGCGAAAATCTGGTAACAGGAATTTTCGTTATCGCAAAATAACATGCAAGACCCGCGGAATTTTCTGCGGGTCTTTTTTTATCTCAATTCTCCGCTAAGCGTAGCATTCAAGTGATGCCTGTGCGTCAGATTGCTACGCTTCTTTTTTTTTCGTGCTGGAAAGTTTTGTGAGAGATTAATTGTGCAGTTTACCCGGTGTATAAATCGTGTCAGTTCAATCCAGCGCGTAATTCTGCGCGCAAAGACCTGACACCACGAGATTCTCAATTCCGAATCCTGAATCCTGAATTCCAAATCCCTCACACATACTTCTCCCCTTTTTTAATCTTCACATCATTCACGAGGTTGCGGACCTGTTGTTCATCGTCCTTCGGACAAATCAAAAGTACATTGTCTGATTCAACGACGATGTAATTATCAAGTCCGAGGATGACGGCCAGTTTCCCGCCGGGAATGTTGATGATGCAGTTGCTTGTTTTGTCGAGCATCACATGCTGACCGATGATGGCATTCTCATGCTGGTCGTGCGAAAGGTTTTCATAGAGCGACTTCCAGGTTCCCAAATCACTCCATCCGAATTCGGCGCTCATCACGTACACATTTTTTGCTTTTTCCATCACGCCGTAGTCAATGGAAATGTTCGTGCAATGTGTATACGCTTTCCTCACATGTTCCATTTCTTCAGGAGTGTTGTAATAGCCTTTCCCTTCTTTAAAAAGTGAAAACATTTCAGGAAGAAAATCTTCGAGTGATTTCATGATGGTCTTCAGGTTCCAGACAAAGATTCCGGAGTTCCACAAAAAATCACCACTCTTCAGAAAAAATTTTGCCATCTCCAGGTTCGGCTTCTCGGTAAACGTTTTCACCTTGCTGATCTTGAATTTTTCATCAACACCATCGCTCTTGAACTGGATGTAACCATAACCGGTATCCGGCCTGCTCGGGTTGATTCCAAGGGTGAGCAGGGAATTGTTTTTTGCCGTGAAGTCAAGCGCTTTGGTAATCGCCTCATGAAATCCCTGCTCGTCTTTGATCACATGATCCGACGGAGCCACCACGATGTTGGCGTCCGGGTTCATCTCTGCGATTTTAAAGGAAGCATACGCCACGCAGGGTGCCGTATTCCTTCGCAACGGTTCGGCCAGCACCTGCGATTTGGAAAGTTCGGGGATGATCCTGTACACATGTTCGAGGTACGCTTCATTGGTGACAATGAAAATATTTTCGAGCGGACAGATTTTTTCAAACCGTTCAAACGTTTGCCTGATCAGGGTTTTTCCTGTTCCGAGAATGTCGATGAATTGTTTGGGGTAATTGTTCCGGCTCATGGGCCAGAATCGGCTTCCGATGCCTCCGGCCATGATGACACAGTAATTGTTCTTCATGAGAAATGTTGTTAAACGTTCGTAAAATTTGAAGTAATGGTTTCTCCGATACGCGAAATAATTTAAGTTGAACGTTTAATTTATTCAGTGGGTCAATAGTGGTCAGTTTAAATTTTCAGCTTAACCGGCTCAGCACTTTCCGCAGGGAAGCAAACACTTCATCAATCTCCGCCGAATTGCACGTACCCACTGAAAGCCTGTACCATGTAGAGGTATCAGGGGAACCAAATGCTGAGAACGGAACGAGTGCCAGCTTTGCCTCATCCAAAATGTATTGAGTGACTTCTTTCTGATCTTTCAGAATTTTTCCGTCGCTGGTTTTCATCCCGGCCAGGCTTAACTGAACGGTGAGGTAGATGGCAGCCTGCGGAGCAATGGCATTCACCCTGAATCCTTCCTTCTTCAGTTGCATAAATCCTTCGTAAAATTTTTCAAGCCGCTGGTCTATTCTTCTTTTGAAATCAGTCATGAACTTTTCCATTTCCGGTTTCATCTGCAGGTAATTGGCAGTAGCCACCTGCTCGGCCTTTGGTGCCCAGGCGCCGATATGAGAAAGGATCGCTCTCATTTTATCCATGATCCTTCTCGGACCGAAAGCCCATCCCACACGAACACCTGTTGCAGCGAGCGATTTGGAGATTCCGTCAATGAAGATGGTGTAATTTTTCATTTCCGGGCGAAGCGAAACCGGGTCGTAATGCCGGTTTTCACCGAAGGTAAGCACCCAGTAAATCTGGTCGTACATCAGGTACAACGGCTTGGCTCCGCTTCCCCTTCGTTTATTTTCTTCAAGAATTAAATCACAGATACTTTCCAGCTGATCTTTCTGGAAAACCGTTCCGGTAGGGTTCAACGGTGAACACAATGCCAGCATGGTTGCATCCTTCAGGTATGGCCTGATCTCATCAGCCGTAGGCATGAAATTATTTTCAGGGCTGGTTTCAACAAACACCGCTTTTGCCTTCATGAGATGGCAGTAGTGATTGTTGTTCCAGGAAGGAACCGGGAACACCACGGTATCACCGGCATCGAGCAACGTTACAAAAGTTCCGTAAATCAACGGGCGCGCACCACCGGCAATCAGAATTTCATCAGCAGAATAATCCAGGCGAAGGCGTTCGTGAAGCAGGTTCGAAACAGCTTTCCTGAGATCGGGCATGCCGTTCGCTGCCGGGTAATTGGTATGATGATTTTGATAGGCCGAAATAATAGCATCCGTCAACTCCTGAGGAATCGGAAAAATCTTCGGGTCAAAATCGCCGATGGTGTAGTTGAAGATGCGCTCACCGTTTTTTATTTTCTCATTGACTTCAGCAGCCAGTTTGATGATTTCGGAACCAATGAGATGCTCTGCCATGACAGATACTTTCAGTTCGGTTTTGTTGGATACACGTGCTTCAAGCATGAGTGAAACTATTTTTGATCGAACAAAAATAGAAATTAATCACACACCCAAAACCTTTAATTGCAGTCCCTCCTGCGGAATTTCATGTACTATGACTTCCGTCAGCGGATTGACAAAATATTCTCTTTTTGTGGTCATTTCCATGCAATGAAAACGGGTCCTGATTTTTTTTCCTTTTTTAAAAACCAGCTTCGACCTGGAAGAATGCAACCTGAACAGCGTACCCGAAGGAAGATCTTCAAGATGCTGCACCTCCATCAGTTCCTTTTTGTCATACTTCCTCAAAGCCCGAAGCAAATCGAGGTCGGAACAACTGGAAGCTGCCGGGTTCTGCATGTAGGCAGTGAGTGCCCTGAGAAGATCGGTGGGAAAAATATCACGTTGTACAAAATCACCGAGCAACAGGCTGAATACACTTTTCCATTCCTTTCCGTGCGGAGATATCCGTCCGCGGTAACGCGTCTCTGCGTGCATGTGAGCGACTTCATGCACAAAGGTGATCAGGAATGCATACGGGTTCAGGTCGTGGTTGATGGTGATCTGGTGGCCATTGTTTTTCATCGGACGGTAATCACCGTATTTACTCGAACGGCTCCGGGTGATGCGCACATGGATGTTGTGCTGCACAATCCACTGGCTGCAGGTTTCCACTGCGCTTTCCGGTATGTACTTCGCTAAAATATGCTGGATGGTTTCCTTCGACAATTCAAAAACAATTTGTACACATCAAAGAAATAAAAAAAGAAAAAGGTTCCGGAAAGACAACGAAATATTTTTTAAACAATTGGAAAATGAAATCCCCGGTACTGGTAGTCTTTCGCGTTGCAATTGAACGTCGGCCGACTCCACTGCTAAACTATCTTTTACTTCTCTCACCCGAGCAGGTACTGCGCGATCTGGTGCGTGGTAGACACATTATCGTTTTATAAATTTTGTCAATCTGTTTTGAACCTTTACCAGGTAAATCCCACTTGATAAATCAGAAATACTGATGGTTTGATGTTCTTCCAAAACAGGTAGTAAAAAAACGACTTCTCCAAGGGAATTATAAATCTGAATGATCCCGTTTGCACCTGAACCAGTAACCTGAATAAAATCTTTTGCCGGATTTGGATAAACTTCAAATGATGCCGGTAATGAATGCAGGTTAGCAACAGCTGTTGAAGTACCAAAAATGTTTTCATAATTTTCTGCATACTGATACGTGGTTGAACAGGTATTCACCGCATCCCAGTTGACAGACCAGGTCATCATCCCTCTTAATGCCGGGTAACCGCCTGCCTGTGTCAACGTGTATGAGCCGGGTTGTGCGCCGGTTCCTCTTAAATAATCTATGGCGGCTTTTACGATGGCTGTATCCGCAAATCCTCCGCCGGCAGCGCCGGAACAGGCAGGCAGCCCGACTGCAACTTTGCCTGCAGATAATCCTGAAAATAAACCGCCGGCTGTATTGAATCCATGTACGACAGCTTCTGTCATGGCTACAATAAAATCAGCAGTGCCTTGCGTGTACGTATTTCCATCAATGCCAAACAGGCTTCCACTGTTGTAAAGTTGTACATGAAGTATTTCAAGCGAATCGCGCAGCGCATCAATCACCGGCAAATAAGCTCCCCAAATGCCGCCATAAGCTGACATACCACCCTGCACAAATGCCGCCTCCGGCGCCATGGTAAGAATTAAACGCTTATTGTGAGTCGAATAATAATCACTCATAATTTGTTTAAGAGCTTCAATAAGATGGATGATTTTGGAATCAACAGGAGCAGCAATTGTTCCACCGGTAACTGAAATGGAACTTCCTTCAAAATCAATGTCCATCCCGTCAAAACCATACGTGTTCAGGATGGTGTTCATGGTAGAAATAAAGGTATCGCGCTCGGTGATGTTGTCCAATGAAATGGGAGAAGTTGCTCCGCCCAAACTGATGATTACTTTCTTACCAAGACTTTGTAACGTTTGAACCTGTGTGATGAATGTTGCAGGTGTAACCTGGTCAGGAAAAAATTCCATCCGGTAATCTGTTCCGGAATGAGGTACGGCAAAAGCAACATCAACCACGTTGTAACGCGAATCAATTTGATCCAGTTGAATGTATGGAGCATTGGCATCATTCCAGTTATGCCAGTAACCGATTAACGCAGGATTCGGAACCTGAGATTTTACAATTAGTGTGGTCAGAAAAAATAAAGCAAAAAGTCTGATTGCTTTTTTCATCTGGCAAAATTAGTCTTTTGTTGAAAGTAAATTACAAAGGGTCTTTATGCGGCGACGAGTTGGCCCCGATAGTCGAAGTTTCGAGGGTGGACGGTGCGAGGACAACTTCGGTCTTTGTTCGTTACAAGTAATAATTTACTCCCCAAACAAAAAACCCTACTTCAATATCTCCCTCGCAATAACCAGTTTCTGAATTTCAGAAGTTCCTTCGCCGATGGTGCAGAGTTTGGAGTCGCGGTAAAATTTTTCTACAGGAAAATCTTTCGTGTAGCCGTAGCCGCCGAAAATCTGAACGGCATCGGTGGAAACTTTTACGCACATTTCGGAAGCGTAGTATTTGGCAAAAGCGCTTTCCTTCGTCACCTTCATCCCGCGGTTTTTTAAATCAGCAGCATGGTAGATGAGCAACTCCGATGCTTCAATCTCCGTTTTCATATCCGATAACTTAAACGAAATCCCCTGAAATTCCGAAATGGGTTTGCCGAACTGGTGGCGTTCCTTCGAATATTTTACCGAAGCTTCGTACGCGCCTTTGGCAATTCCCAAAGCGAGAGCGGCAATGGAAATGCGGCCACCATCGAGCACTTTCAGCGACTGCACAAAACCATCGCCCACTTCTCCCATCACCTGGCTTTTGTGAAGGCGGCAGTTGTCGAGGATCACTTCTGTGGTTTCGGAAGCACGCATGCCCAGCTTGTTTTCTTTTCTTCCGCCGGAAAAACCGGGCGTTCCCTTTTCAATGATGAAAGCCGTCATGCCATGCGAATCTCCTGTTTCACCGGTGCGCGCAATCACCACGGCCACATCGCATGACTTGCCATGTGTGATCCAGCATTTCGTTCCGTTCAACACAAAATAATCGCCGTCTTTCTTCGCCACGGTCGACATGTTGCCGGCATCCGATCCCGTTCCGGGTTCGGTGAGTCCCCACGCCCCGATCCATTCTGCCGTCGCAAGTTTCGGCAGGTATTTTTTCTTCTGCTCTTCGTTTCCGAATTGCAAAATATGTCCGGTGCACAATGAGTTGTGCGCCGCCACCGATAACCCAATGGAGCCGCACACTTTGGCGATCTCGGAAACCACCGTCACGTATTCGAAATAACTGAGACCGGCTCCTCCGTATTCATGCGGAACCAGCACGCCCATCAAACCCAGTTCCCCGAGTTTCTTGAATAACGGAACAGGGAAAATCTGTTCTTCATCCCACTTCATCATATCCGGTCTGATGTGTACATCGGCGAATTTTCGGATCGTCTCCGCAATCATCTGCTGGTTTTCGGTCAGGTTAAAATCCATAAATAAAATAACAGTTATAAATTAATAGTGATCAATAATCGATTAATGAAATGATGTGATCGGAATGTTTTTTCAGCGGCTCTTTCCCGTTCAGGAATTCAAGATTCACCACGAAGGCAAATCCCGCCACATGCCCGTCGAGCATTTTCACGAGTTCAGCGGCGGCGGCGGCGGTTCCTCCCGTAGCCAAAAGATCATCATGGATGAGCACATGATCTCCGGGTTTGATGGCATCCACATGCGCTTCGATGATGGCTGAACCGTATTCAAGATTGTATTTGTAAGAAATGGTTTTGTAAGGCAACTTGCCGTGTTTCCGTATCGGCACAAAAGGAACGTTGAATTTTTTTGCGAGCATCACTCCAAACAAAAAGCCGCGGCTTTCGATGCCTGCAACACAATCGACCTTCCTGTGCGCAAACGGGCGATGCATGGCATTCACCAGGTCGTTGCACAAATGCATGTCCTTTAAAACAGGAGTAATGTCCTTAAAGAGAATCCCCGGTTTTGGAAAATCGGGAATGTCGCGAATGGCTGATTTCAGACGCTCCTGCAAGGACATGTGGTGGTGTGATTTTTTAAAAGGAAAAAATTATTCTATCCTCAGATAAGGTGCAAGTTTACTATAAAGTTGGGCATTTACCAAAGGGATTTTTTTGATTTCATCGACTGTACTAAAACGTATGTGTTGTTTCCGGTAATTGCAGAGGAGACTGGCCAGCTGGGAGCCGATGTAAGGATGACTCCGGAGTTCGTCGTATTCAGCCGTGTTCAGGTTGATCTTTCTCAAAGCAAGGGAATCATTCAGAGTGATTTGAGGCCAAAATACCTGGTACAGCGAATCGGTGAGTCCCCAGACTTCCAGCAACTGTTCCTTTTTCATAAACCCACCCAGTTTGTTGCGGTAACCTGAAATCCGGTGTGCGAAGCCCGGACCAATTCCCCTGATTTTTGTCAGCTCAACGGAATCAGCAGAACCGATGTCAACCACAACGCGTTCGGGAATTTTCTTTTTCGGAAATTGTTTTAAAGTATCCTTTTTTACTTCCGGAATCCGGATGTAAGGTTCGATTCGACTGTATTGCTTTTCCGGGATGCAATACATTTTTTTCACATCTTCTTTCGAATGAAACTTCCCTCCTTTCGCTTCAAAGTTTTTGATGACATGAATCTGTTTGTCACTGAAGCCAAGTTTTTCCCAGTCGTCATCAGGAAGTTGATTGGGATTGAAAACAAAAAGCGCTGACTTAATTTCCGGGTTGGTTTTCTTAAACTGATGTTCACCGTTTTCATCGGTAACATCTTTTAAAGAATCATTCGCCAGGCTGTCGCGGGCAAGAAACTCATCCACTTCTTTTTTGAAAGCGGAAAAATCAACAGCAGGTTTTTCGTCCGGAAAATATTTCACAGCTGCCAGTATACCAATCTGGATAAAAATTATCACCAGCAGAACAAAAATTCCATTTCGTTCTCTTTTTGAAAACGAGAGGTAATCTTTCCACGTGTCGCGGAAGATGGGACGTTTTTTCATGTTCGAAAAATTTTAAAATAAAATCGGGCACTTAGAAAATTCTCTACTTCATTTTTTCAAGTTTATCTTTTACAACCGACAATCCTTCCATGAATGTATGCGGATGAAAGCCGAGGTCGCGTATGGCTTTGGTGATGATGAAACCTGTGACAGGCGGGCGTTTCGCCGGTTGTTTCAGTTCCTCAGAAGAAACCGGTTTGATGAACGACGGATCGAGGTGAAAAAAATCAGCGACGATTTTCACCATGTCAAGAATGCACATGGTTTCCCTTCCCGAAACATGATAAATTCCCTTTACTCCTTTCATGGCAGCACTTACACAGGCATCGGCAAGATCTTCGGCGAGCGTTGGCGAGCGGTATTGGTCGTTGATGACGGTAATGGTTTGTTTTTTCTCCAGCGCATTTTTCGCCCAGAGTACCACGTTCGAACGGCTGTTGTCGTCCACCACTCCGTAAATAATAATGGTGCGGATGATGGTCCAGTCGATGCCGCTTTTCTGCACAAGCAATTCGCCATCGTACTTCGACTGTGCATAAAAACTCAGCGGATTGGGTTCATCTGTTTCCACGTACGGACCATTCTCTCCATCAAAAACAAAATCGGTGGAGATGTGAATGAAATGAATTTTTTTCTGAGGGTTCTTTTTTTCTTCTTCGCGGATGATGTCGATGAAACTCTGAACGGCTTCTACATTGAGTTGGATGGCTTCTGATTTCTTCGTTTCACAGGCATCCACATTGGTAAGAGCGGCCGTGTTGATGATCACATCGGGTTTGTACTCTGAAACTATTTTTTGAATATGTTCTTTATCGGTGATGTCGAGTGGTTCATACACATAACCGTCTTTGACAGTCATCCGGTTCGGTCCTATGGCCGTGGCGATGCAGCGCACACCAGCCTTATTGCGGAGAGCGTAAATGATTTTCTGTCCTAAGAGCCCGTTGCTGCCGGTCACTAAAATGGTTTTCATGGAAGAATTAAATCATCATGACTGCATGAAAAAAATCAACTCACTAAAATATTTTTAAATTTATCCACCTGCTCCTGGGTTCCGAGCACAAAGAGTTTGGCTCCCGGTTCCATCATGGTATCCGGTGAAGGATTGATCATGTAATCTCCTTTAATGGTTTTAATGCCGATGATGTTGGCGCCGGTTTTATTTCTCACTTCCAGTTCGCGGATGCTTTTGTTTTTCATGTGCTCCGGAAGATGGCTGAATAAAATTTCTTCCAGTTTGATGTTCACGCGTTCCGTGATGTAGTCGAGGAACTCCAGCACATCCGGCTTCACGACCAGGCTGGCCATGTGTGTTCCGCCGATCTTATCGGGCATGATCACATTGTCGGCGCCGGCGCGTTTCAACTTGGATTCGCTCGATTCATCCGAAGCGCGCGAGATGATTTTCAGTTTCGGGTTGATGCCTCTTGCGGTGAGTACAACGAACACATTGGCGGCATCGTCAGGAAGCGCGCTGATCAGCGCTTTCGCCATACCGATGCCGGC
This sequence comes from Bacteroidota bacterium, assembly GCA_026391945.1. Lineage (GTDB taxonomy): Bacteria > Bacteroidota > Bacteroidia > AKYH767-A > 2013-40CM-41-45 > JAPLDA01. The sequence continues at coordinate 41,491 of JAPLDA010000061.1, forward strand.
TTCGATCAGCACTTCATCCTGCGTGGCATCACCTTCAACAAATAAAATATCACCTTCTTCCCGCATCTGTGAGATGATATCATGTTTCGATTCAACAGCGACAAAGATTTCATTCTCCGATCTCAGCTGTTCACATGCCTGTTTTCCGTTCCGGCCGTAACCGCAAACGATGACATGACCTGATAATTTTTGGACTTCCCTGTTCACGCGATAGTGTTTAAAATAGGTTTGAAATTCTCCTTCGATCACGTAACGGGTGATCACCGAAATGGCATACGCAAAGGTGCCGATGCTCGTGATGATGAGCAACGAAGTAAAAATTTTCCCGGCTGCATCCAGTTGCTGCACTTCCCTGTAACCGACCGTTGCCACGGTAATCACCGTCATGAAAACAGCATCGAGTAATGAATAATGTTCGATCGTGACGTACCCGATGATTCCCAGCAGCAAAATCACGAATACAAAGCCAATGGCAAAATAGAGTTTCCGGAAATAACGGAAGTTGTGTTTGAAATCGGAAAAATTCATTGCGATAAAATTAAAATAAAATGCAACTGAAAACTATGCAGAAAAATTAATTTACCCCGAATTTTTTCAACCAGCTACAGGTCCCAGACTGAAGACCGCTTGCTGCGGACATAGCTTTTCATCTTCAGCCAGAAAGCAAGAATCAGGTAGATGATCAGCGGTGATCCGATCGTCAAAAAAGAAGCGTAGATAAAAAAGAGGCGGATCACAGAAGTCCGCATCTGTAATTTCTCCCCGATCCGCGTGCACACACCGAATGCCTGTTTTTCAAAATACTGTTTGATGGTCTGAACGGGGTTCATGAAAGGTTGCCGATGATTTTATTTCCGACGCTGCAAGTTAAGCATTTTTTTTCAGTGCAGTACTCATTTCTTAACTGGATCAAAGCCTGTGACTGGTAAGCCGTTCCTGCTTTGACACCCAACCGCTCCCATCCTGCAACAATGGAATTCTGTTCTGCCGGAATGCTTTCCAGGATCTGCAAAGCCCTCTCCCTGTACATTTCGTTGCCGCTCTTTTTTCCGTAAGCAAATAAAAACGGGACCATGGTATTGATGATGACTGAATGAACCATGTCCTTCCCGATTTTCTTTTCCCGTTTTTTCGAAATCCTGCCCGGGATGTAATGGGATTGCCAGTATCCTGAGACATCAGCCTGGAAAAAACTCTCCATCAACAGAAGGTCATCACATTCGAGGATCTTTGAGAACAAATGCGTGGACCGGTAAACCAGCTGCGCAAATTGGGCAATCCGTATGGTGGGAAAATTCACCGGGCGAAGCCGCAGGAACTTCCATTGTGAAACTTCGATCGGATTCAGTTTGTATTTGTTTTTCAAAAAAAGATATTCTTTCGAAAGCCCTTCCATGTATTCGTCCTGGCCTCCCGGCGCAAGCATTCCAGCCTGTCCGAACAGCAAAGCTTCCAACTGAACGATTTGCTTTTTATGCCTCGACATGATTTTCAAAGGAATCGACCTGGCCAGCAATTCAAACGGTTCGGCATTGATCTTCGACCCAAAACTCCTGCTGAGGTGATGATAAAATGTCTCTTCCCAGTTGTTGTTGTTCTGATGAAGCGATCGGAAAACAGATTCCGTTTTTCTTTCCAGCCGTTCTGCCAGCAGGCGATCGAGCCAGTTATTGATGGTGAAATCATCCACTTCACGGATCCTCTGTTCGCAGGGAATCCATTTTTTACTTTTTAAAAGATCCAGGTAATTTTCCCACAGCCGTTCATCGATAATAGCTTCCAGCTCAAGAGTCGGGATCAGCGTACCGTTGTTCCTATGCACATCGGTATCGTGTTCGAAAACGACATGAAGGATGACATTGCTGTAGGCATCATCTTTTTCATGATGGTGAGAATTCCAGTCGGAAGATTTCAGGTGAATCTCCACATTCCCCGCCCATACCGTATCACCGATTTTAATTTTCGCATTAAAAAAATCCGGGCCGGAATCGGTATTGTGAACACCTGTTTTAATGATTTCCAATGGTTCGCCGGAGGTGGTCAGCAAATGACAGCCGTGAAAGATTTTCATCATCCACAGATGATGGAGGAAAAATTCATTCATGATAAAAAAAATTTAAAAAAGATCAGACAAAAAAAAATAAAAAACTATTCAAATAAAATTTACTTCGCAAACTCCGAAAGATACCGGCTCATTTCTTCCTGTATCCTTTTTGCCTCCGCGTTTGCCTTCTCTGCAAAATCTTCTCCCGGCGAAGCATAAATAATTTGGCGGGAAGAGTTCACCAGCAAACCGCACTCTTTATTCATTCCGTATTTTGACACATCATGCAAACTTCCGCCCTGGGCGCCGACTCCGGGAACCAACAGAAAATGTTCCGGAATCATTTTCCGGATGTCACTCAACATTTCTGCCTGTGTAGCACCAACCACGTACATCAGGTTATCGGTAGTTCCCCATGGCTGAGAGCGAATGATCACTTCTTCAAATAGTTTTCTGTTAACGCCGGTCTGCGGACTGTGTACCAATAGTTGAAAATCGTTTGCTCCTGCGTTGGAAGTCAGTGCCAGGAGAATGGTCCATTTATTTTTGTATTCGAGAAATGGTTTCACCGAATCACTTCCCATGTACGGCGCTACTGTGACGGCATCAAAGCCATAAAGTTCGAAGAATGTTTTTGCATACATCGAAGCGGTATTGCCGATATCACCTCGCTTGGCATCAGCGATTGTAAAAATATCTTTCGGGATGTAATCAACAGTCTTTGCCAGGCTCTGAAGCCCTTTCCAGCCGAGGCTTTCATAAAAAGCAAGATTCGGTTTATAGGCGACGGTGAATTCTTTTGTCGCATCAATGATTTGCCTGTTGAATTCAAAAACGGGGTCATCCGATTTCAGAAGATGCGAAGGAATTTTTGAAATATCCGTATCCAGTCCGACACATAAGTAAGATTGTTTCTTTTGAATTTGTCCGAAAAGTTCTGAACGTGTCATGCTGTAAAACTAAACGTTAATCGCTTATTGTTGAAAGTTGGGGCGAAATATTTTTCAAACAATCAATAATAATTCGATATTCGTCAGATACAATTTCAAAGGTTCCTTTCCATTCGTTGAAAATCTGAAATTCGTTCTGCCATGAATCGTTCAAATCCATTTCAAACAAAGTATTCCTATGCCTGAAACCACGAAGGATAAAAAACTTTCGCTGCTCGACAGCACCACGATCATCATGGGTTCGATGATCGGATCCGGAATCTTCATTGTGTCGGCAAGCATGGCACAAAAAGTAAATTCTCCAGGGCTCCTGATCATGGCATGGGTGATTACCGGCATCATCACCATCCTGGCGGCTTTGAGTTACGGGGAACTCGCCGCCATGTTCCCGAAAGCCGGCGGGCAATATGTGTATCTCCGTGAAGCATACAATCCGTTGTTCGGCTTCCTGTACGGCTGGACCTTATTCACGGTGATCCAGACGGGAACCATTGCTGCGGTCGGGGTCGCCTTTGCAAAATTTACAGGAGTCTTCTGGAAGGATATTTCTGATGAACATTTTCTTTTATCCATCGGCGCCTTTCATATTACTACGCAGCAATTGCTGGCCATCGGTATCATTATACTTCTGAGCGTTTACAATTACAGGGATGTCAAAACAGGTGCTCTGCTCCAGAATATTTTTACCATTACGAAAGTAGTCGCCCTGCTTGCTCTTGTGATTTCCGGAATTTATTTCGGGTTGAACGGGCAGGGAACGGCAGAAAATTTCAAACCACTTTTTCCTGGCACCATGACGTGGGTGACCATTGGAATTTTCGGCGGAGCCTTGACCGGCTCCTTGTTTTCCGCTGATGCCTGGAACAACATTACCTACACGGCCGGAGAAGTCAAAAATCCTCAGCGTAACCTGCCGCTTTCTCTTTTGATCGGCACTTCCACGGTCATTATATTATACATCCTGGCCAACTTCGCATACCTATATGTATTAGGTGTCGACAAAATTAAAATTGCGGAGAACGGCCGTGTCGGAACTCTTTTAATGCAAACCATTTTGGGTGACAAAGGAAAGCTGATGATGGCTGCGCTGATTATGATTTCCACTTTTGGCTGCCTCAACGGAATCATCTTCACGGCGGCACGCGTGTATTATGCCATGGCAAAAGATGGTTTGTTTTTCAAACAGGCAGGAACACTCAACAGGAATAACGTGCCGGCAAAATCGCTGACGATGCAATGCATCTGGTCGTGCCTGTTGTGTTTCTCCGGTTCCTACGGTGACCTGCTTGATTACGTCATGTTTGCCGTGATGATTTTTTATGTACTCACCGTTACCGGATTATTCATCCTGAGAGTGAAAAAACCCGATGCCGAACGTCCGTATAAAACCCTTGGATACCCTGTGCTTCCTGCAATTTATGTGTTGCTTGCATTGCTGGTTTCCCTTTTCATGATTTTAAACAACGGGCAAAACTGTTTGTACGGAGCAGTGATCATGATTGCCGGTGTTCCGGTTTACTATCTTATCAACAGAAAAAAAACAGGTTGAAATTTCAGGACGGGACAAACTACCGGAAAGAAAAAACCCTCTCGTTTTTGCGAAAGGGTTTTATTTTTTTCAGGATGCCGGTTATTTTACAACCTTCGTTTTCTTTTTGGTGCCGAGGCCTTCAGGACTACCAACACGAATCATTGTACAACGGAAACCAATGTCGTTGGTACTCTGAGCTTCGTCAAGGAAACGGCGTGCTCCCGGCGACATCCAGTATGCGCGATCTTTCCATGAACCACCTTTATACACCCTTGCCTTGTCGTTCACCAAACTGGTGATTCCATACTGGTACTGGATATATTCAGGCTCATCGGCATCGAGGTTATTCATGTTATCAGCTTTCGTATAATTTCTCCTGTCCACATTTTCTTCTTCCGTGACATTACGGAGAGGAACATGACCGAGGCTGTCCTTTTCAGAAATGGTTCCTTCTTCATCACGCTGCTGTGTTTTGAACACGTTCCCGCGGAAAGGATTGAAATCACTTTTGTCTTCAGCAGACAACGGACGGTACACATCCATCACCCACTCATTTACATTACCGGCCATGTTGTATAAACCGAAATCATTCGGCCAGTACGAATGAACAGGAGTAGGAATGTCTCCCCTGTCGTTCAGGTAACCTGCTGTTCCCATGTTATCACCGCGGCCGCGTTTAAAGTTGGCCATCATTTCTCCCTTATATTTATCATCCTTGTTTCTGGTGATGTGACCGTTCCACGGGTATTGTTTGCGGTCGGTTACACGTTCATAAACGGTATTGCCAACCTGTGCAAGGGCCGCATATTCCCATTCTGCTTCGGTCGGGAGGCGGTAACGCGGAAGAAGGATTCCATCTTCCATCCTCACCTTACGGGTTCCGTTAGCGCCTGTACTTGGATTCAGATCCGGAATGTCGTTCCTCACTAAACCTTCGTACTGTCCTGCCAGGTATGCATCGGTATTAAAATTATCTTCATTGATCTGGTTTGGATTCTGACGGAGGATTCCTTCGCGAATCAGGATCTGTTCGTTGACACGATCCGTTCTCCACACACAAAAATCATTGGCCTGCAGCCAGTTCACGCCCACCACAGGGTACTGCTGGTAAGAAGGATGGCGCAGGTACAATTCAACATAAGGTTCATGGTAAGCCAGTTTATCGCGCCATACCAACGAATCAGGCAATGCTTTTTTGTATACCTCAGGATAATCACCACCGTACACACGGCTCAGCCAATACAGGTATTCCAGGTAATGGATATTGGCAACTTCTGTTTCATCCATATAGAATGAACTCACCGTTACACGACGGGGGATGTTGTTCCAATCCATGGTAATGTCCTGTTCGGTACGTCCCATGGTAAAAGTTCCGCCTTCAACCAGGACAAGGCCGGGGCCTGTTTCCTGCTCATCATAAGGCACCACTTCAAACCCACCATTTTTGGAATCGTTATAATTCCATCCTGTTACGGCTGATTTTTCTTTTCCGCATGATGCAATAAGCAGTACGCCTGTTAAAGCAATGCCATAGCTGATCAGTTTTTTCATTTTTAGGATTGTGATTTTGATTAATTAACGAGCGTCAAATGTATTTATTTTATTTAAAATGAACGGTATCAAAACGCAGGGCATTTAACCGCTCTGAATCTTTTTTTACGTGGATGACAAGGGAATACCGTACTGAATGATAACTCATGAGACCCGGCGGAAGCGTTGGCAAGTTTGGAAACCGTGAGGTCATAACTGTAACCGAATTTAAACATGCCTTGCTGCAACCCGATTAATGCGATGAAGGAATCTTTGTTACGATACCACAAACCACCGACCAGCGGCGGTTTCGCAACGTAAATACCGATGTTCAATTGCTGGAAATCGCGCTGCAACTGGTAAAGGACATTCGGGGAAATGTATGTTTCTTCATTCCTTCTTCCGGATAATGGAATCAAGGCGCCGACATGGGCGGTGAGTTTCATGGGCAGCTTGCTTCCGGGAGCAGGATGGATGAAAGATTCTTCTGGCTGAGTCATGTGGTTGACAGCAAAGCCTCCGTAAATATTGGAACTGTAAGCAAGTACGCCGGCAGAAAAATCCCAGAAACTTTTCGTGGTCTCAGGCCTGATTTCGGAAGTAGGATAAATAAAACCATAGCGTGGATCGATCATGTCGCCGAAGGTGAGTTTATCCCAGTCTACTTTTTTCTGCTTGTACGTTCCCTGCAATCCGGCGCGGATGGAAAACTCACGGTTCACGTTCATCTGGTATGAATAGATGAAACTGACATCCGTGGTGGTTAACGTTCCCTCACCTGCTTTGTCATTCAGCACCAGCAATCCAAGGCCTCCGCTGATCGCATCAAAATGCTGGTCATACGAAGCACTGTATGTCACAAATGTTCCGGTAAGTGCCGGCCACTGGTTCCGGTAATTCAGGTTGAGCCTCGGGCAATGTGCTGATCCCGCAAATGCCGGGTTCAGGTACAACGGGTTTGCATAAAACTGTGTAAACTCCGGATCCTGCGCGAACGCAGAACCGGCAACAAAAAATAAGATGATGATTAAAAAACGCTTACACATGAAAACCCGGTTTCAGATTAAGACTTTACGATAATAAATATACTTAGTTTCATTCAACCGAAGAGAACACAACTTCGAAATTTTCCGAAGTGTAAGATATTCAATTTAAATGAACAACTTTTTTAACAGAATTTCAGCCCAAGATAAGAATTTTCGTCGTGAGCCGGATGAATTTCAGCACAAAGATAATTCTTTAAAAGAATTCATCATCAAAACTGAATTCATGAAACCCGGCATATTAACTTTGCCGGATTCCTGTTTTTCACGGAAGGAAATTCATGAATAAATAATAGCTTGCGAACTTCAACACACCCTACAATATATTCCAGAGAGATTCGTTCACGTACCAGCAGCAAACCCATAAAACCAATTTTTCTGTAAACCCCGCCGGCATGAAATTAAAACCATTTTTTGTCTTGTTCTTTTTTTCCACACTGGTATCGAGTCGTGTATTTTCAAGGGATGCGGATCCTTTACACCGGCAAATCAAATGGCAGGAGCCGATTGAAACTGTTTTCAATGAGCAGCAAAAATTCAAATCGCTGATGTTTGAAAACGCAGCATTCAATGAACACAACGTTCCTTATTTCGCAGAAAACATTCCGCTCAGCGGCCATCCCCAAACCATCGCAGTTCAACTTGTGAATGCACGGTATGAACCGTTCAAAGAAATTTCACTTTTGCCGGCGGAACAGGCAATCGGAACGGAAGCCACCGTTCATTCGCAGATCAGTTACCGGAAAAAAATACCTTATGCGAACATCACCATTATTCCATTCAGGAAAAACGCAACCACCGGCCTAACTGAACGACTCGTTTCATTTGATGTGACCATTGCACCGGGAAATAATTCTGTTCAGCAGAACAATGCGAGGTCTTATTCACACAGTTCTGTTTTATCAGGCGGTGAATGGTACAAAATAGGCGTTACGCAGGAAGGAATTTATAAACTGGGCTACCAGTTCCTCAAAAACATGGGCATCGATGTCGATCACATCGATCCGCGAAATATAAAAGTGTATGGCAACGGCGGCGGAATGCTTCCTTATGCCAACGATGTTCCGCGCCAGGATGACCTCCAGCAAAATGCCATTTTTGTTTCCGGTGAAAATGACGGCCACTTCGATGACAATGATTACATTTTATTTTATGGACAAAGTGCTGTGAGATGGACGTACAACAACACCGACAAACAATTTCACCACCAGTTAAACCTGTATTCCGACAGCACCTTTTATTTTATCAATGCTGATCCTGGCCTGGCTGCCAGGAGGATTCAAGTGCAGGACTCGACAACCAGCACCCCGACGCACATCGTCACCGATTTCGATGACTACACTTTTCATGAGGCTGAGTTGTCGTGCCTGATCAAATCAGGAAGAGAATGGTACGGAGAACAATTTGATGTGGTAAACAATACGAAGTTCTTTGACTTTTCATTTCCCAACCTTTCGACCGGCGAAGCCGTTCATATCAAAGCGGATGCAGTGGGGCGTTCCACCAATTCTTCCTGTGCATTTACCGTTTATGCGAACGGACAAAATATTTCCACAATGAATTTCGGAAGCATGGCGACGGTTCCCTACTGGAGCAATTACGCATACGAAAGCGCAGTCGCCGACAGTTTTACCAGCGCAACACCTGTGATCAGCACGTCCCTGCAGTTTTCCGCCAACGACAATTCTGCCGTTGGATGGTTGAATTACATCGAACTGAATGCGCGGAGGAGAATCAGTTTTGCCGGCGCAGGAAACCAGTTATCATTCCGGGATACAAAATCAGCCGGATCAGGAAATGTTGCACAATACATCGTCAGCAGCCAGGGCTTAAACATCCAGGTGTGGGATGTTACCGATCCGCTGAATGTGATGAATCAAAGATTCAGCACCAACGGACTCAACACCACCTTCACTCTGCCATCCGACCAATTGCACCAGTTCATCGCTTTCAACGGGAACAGTTTTCTCACAGCGAGAGCGTTGGGAAAAGTAGAAAACCAAAATCTTCATGGCCTGCCGCAGACTCAGATGATTATCCTTACACATCCCAATTTCCTGGCGGCAGCCAACCAGCTCGCTGATTTTCATCGCACGCATGACCATCTTTCTGTCATGGTGGTGACCAACGAACAGGTGTACAATGAATTTTCATCGGGCGCACCTGATGTTTCTGCCATCAGGGATTTTATGAAAATGTTTTACGACCGTTCCACTTCCACCCTTGATCTGCCAAAATATTTATTGCTGATGGGTGATGCTTCTTACGATAACAAAAGCCGGTCGTCAGCGAATACCAATTTCATTTTAAGCTATGAATCGAAAGAGTCGCTGGTGTGGATATCCTCTTACATCTCCGATGATTTTTTTACCTTGCTGGATGATAACGAAGGACAATGGGATCCGGGTGATAACGACATGCCTGACATTGCTGTTGGCAGGCTTCCTGTAAAAACTCCGGCAGAAGCGGCGGCCGTGGTTAAAAAAATTATCACCTATGGTTCATCCGATCCCGCATCAGCAAATGTGAACCAGTGCCAAGATGAATCGGGTTCCGTTTTCGGTGACTGGAGAAATAATGTATCGTTTGTTGCAGACGACCAGGACGGAAATACTCATTTCAATAACACGGAATCGTTGGCAAATTATGTGAAACAACATTACCCGGTTTACAACATCGATAAGATTTACCTGGATGCTTATAAACAGGAAACGACGCCGGGCGGGCAACGGTATCCTGATGCCAGGGCGGCTATCGTTAACCGTGTACAGCGCGGAACCCTGCTGATGACCTATGTTGGCCATGGAGGTGAAGTAGGTTGGGCACATGAGCGGGTTCTTGAAGTGGATGATATCAACAACTGGAGTAATAAAAACCTGGCGGCTGTTCTTACTGCAACATGCGAATTCAGCCGCGTGGATGATCCTGGCCGAACTTCGGCCGGCGAACTGGTGTTGCTCAATCCGCGCGGCGGCGGCATCGCTTTGTTTTCCACGTCACGGCTTGCTTTAGCAGGATCCAACCAGGTTCTTGCTTCCAAATTTTTTGAACATTGTTTCGAGCCGGTCAACGGAAAAATGCCTACGATGGGAGAAGTCTTTGAACAGACCAAAATTGATGGCAACAGCCTCAACACAAGAAACTTTCTTCTTCTCGGTGACCCGGCTTTACCGCTGGCCTATCCGAAGTGGAATGTAAAAACGAATTCCATCAATGCCGTTCCCGTAGATGCCTCTCCCGATACACTCACAGCGCTCAGCAAAATTTCTATCAGCGGTGAAGTCCAGGATCGAAACGGCCAGAAGCTGACCCATTACAACGGCGTCATTTATCCTACGGTGTACGATAAAGCGGTGACCTACCATACTCTTGGAAACGATGCAGGAGAAATTGATTCCGACTACCCTGCACCGTTTGTCATGCAGAAAAATGTGTTGTACCGGGGAAAAGCAAGTGTGAAAAACGGGGAATTCAAATTTACATTTGTGGTACCGAAAGATATTTCTTTCCAATATGGTTTCGGCCGGCTGAGTTATTATGCTGCCAATGGTTCGGAAGATGCGAACGGGTATTATGAAAACATCGTCATCGGCGGAGTAAACGCCTCGGTGGCCATGGACAACAAAGGGCCTGATGTAAGATTATTCATGAATGACGACAAATTTGTTTTCGGCGGCTTAACGGATCAGAATCCATATTTGTATGCAACCGTAAGGGATTCGAACGGCATCAACACCATCGGGAACGGAATCGGGCACGACATCACCGCCCAGCTCGACAATGAAAACAATAAGTTGTTTATCCTGAACGATTATTACCAGGCCGACCTCGACAATTACCAGAAAGGTTCAGTGAAATACAAACTCTCCGACCTCGGTGAAGGAAATCATTCATTGAAATTTAAAGTATGGGATGTTTTTAATAATTCCGGCGAAGCGTATACTGAATTTGTTGTGGCCGGCTCCGCCACTCTTGCACTCGACCATGTTCTCAATTACCCGAATCCCTTTTCAACACATACCAATTTCATGTTCGAATACAATTGTTCCTGCACGTCCATGGAAGTGATGATCCAGATATTTACCGTTTCAGGAAAACTTGTTAAAACCATTGATCAGCATATTTATACAAATGGGTATCGCTCCAATTCCATTGAATGGGACGGATTGGATGATTATGGTGATAAAATCGGCCGCGGTGTTTATGTGTATAAGCTAAAAGTGAAAGTTACTGATGAAAAGTACGCTGAAAAATTTGAAAAATTAGTCATTCTAAAATAATCCAAACCATTTCCCGTTCCTAACGTATATTTGCCGTCCTCATTATTAAACAGAAAATGAATTTTAATAAAAAAATTACCAGCTTCTTGCTGTTATCCTGTTTCCCGTTTGCAAACAATGGATTTGCCCAGGTCAGCTCTTTCAAAGATTCCTTACTTGGACAAGTGAACACCATTACAACAGCAGTTCCATTCCTTCTTATTTCCCCGGATGCAAGAGCCGGCGGCATGGGAGATCATGGTGTTGCCACTTCGCCCGATGCCAATTCCATTCACTGGAATCCTGCCAAGCTTGCATTTGTTGAAAAAGACATTGGCTTCTCTGTATCCTATACTCCTTGGCTTCGTGAATTAGTCAACGATATCAACCTGGCTTATCTCTCAGGTTACAAAAAACTGAAAGGCGATCAGGCCATTGCCATGTCGTTGCTCTATTTTTCTCTTGGCAATATTGATTTCACCAATGAGTTCGGAGATAAAACCGGTCAGTTTAACCCGAATGAATTTGCCATTGATGCCGCCTATTCAAGAAAGTTGGGTGAGGATTTATCCGGTGGTATCGCTCTCCGTTACATTTACTCCAACCTCACGGGTGGAGCACTGGTTCAGAATGCCGCTTCACATGCCGGAACTTCTGTGGCCGCCGATCTTTCCGCTTACTACAGGAAAGAAATGGATATCTCAAAAAAGAAAGCGTTGCTTACTGCCGGGCTCAACATTTCCAACATCGGTTCAAAAATTTCTTATACAGAAACAGGAGTAAAAGATTTCATCCCTGCGAATTTCAGGTTGGGAACGGATCTGAAAATTGATCTCGACCAATACAACTCAATCGCCTTTGGAGTTGACATCAATAAATTACTGGTACCAACACCTCCTGTTTTCATGAAGAACGTACGTGGCGGTGACAGTCTTGATGCAACCAGTCACAAGATCATCCAGGCTGGGAAAGATCCTGCGAACATCTCCGTTGCACAGGCCTTGTTCAGTTCATGGAGCGATGCACCGGCCGGTTTCCAGGAAGAGCTGAAAGAATTTATTTATTCCATCGGAACAGAATACTGGTATGATAAACAATTTGCGATTCGTGCGGGTTACTTCCATGAGGCTGCAACAAAAGGCAACCGCCAGTTCTTTACCATTGGCGCAGGTCTTAAGTACAATGTCTTCGGACTTGATTTCGCTTATCTCATACCAACCGCCCAGCGAAACCCATTGGCGAATACGCTTCGGTTCACGCTCACTTTTGATTTCGACGGACTGAAAAACGAAAACAAAGACGATACGAAAACTGAATAACTCAGAAAATTTTATAAAACATGAAGCGGATGATTTTTTCATCCGCTTTTGTTTTTTCTTTGCATTTATAAAACAGGAATCATGAGAGTAGGATTTGGATTCGACGTACACCAGTTGAAAGAAGGTTATGATCTTTGGATCGGCGGAATAAAAATCGATCACCCCCTCGGTGCTGTCGGACATTCTGATGCCGATGTGATGATCCACGCCATCTGCGACGCATTGTTAGGGGCGGCTAACCTCAACGACATCGGTTATCATTTTCCCGACACTTCTGAAACATACCGGAACATCGACAGTAAAATTCTTTTGAAAGAAGTGATGAAACTGGTACGGGAGAAAAACTACACCATCGGCAACGTAGATGTAACGCTTTGTCTTCAGAAACCAAAGATCGCTCCTCACATTGCCAACATGAAAGAAGTACTTTCTTCAGTGATGAACATCCGTGCGGATGACATCTCCATCAAAGCCACCACAACGGAAAAGCTGGGTTATGTTGGTCGCGGAGAAGGCATCAGTTGTTATGCAGTGGCATTGATTGACCAAATAAAGTAAGCATACATCTTTGAAATTGTTTTTTTCTGATTATCTTTAACACCCTTTTTTAAAATCCATGCATGAAAAAAACCTACGTCCAGTCTGAGTTTCTTGAATTCGATTCAGTTGATGAGTTAGCTGAAGAAGACAGGAAGCTGGTTTATGAAGCCAGGAAAACTGCTCATGATGCCTATGCCCCCTACTCGAATTTTCATGTCGGCGCCATTGTCCTCCTCGTAAACGGAGTAACGGTGATCGGCAACAACCAGGAAAATGCATCGTATCCTCTCGGTTTGTGTGCTGAACGTGTTGCCATTTTTGCTGCAGGCGCCACCTATCCCGGGATAAAAATAAAATCGATTGCCATCACAGCTTCATCAGACCAGTTCAACATCGACCAGCCTGTTGCACCTTGCGGAGCCTGCAGGCAGGCCATTGCAGAATACGAGCACCGGTACCAGCATCCGATACGATTGATTTTAACAGGCGAATCAGGGAAGGTACTCGTAGCAGATGGTATTAAAAACTTTTTGCCACACCTTTTTGACGGTGATAGCCTGAAGGCGAAATAATGCCGTTCCATTTTCCGGAAAAAATTCAAAACCGTTTAGCTCCTTTTTCTTTTTTCAATAAGAAACTGTTTAAAATTTATCTACAAATTGTTTATGCGTCTTTTTGCCTGCCTGCCGGTAGGCAGGGCTGCGACTTCCTCAGAGTTTCTTGCCGTAGTTAGTTCCACTATGGCTTTCTGCCTTAGGCGGATTGTCTCGCTCAAAAATACGCGATAAACATTTTTACAATATAAATTTAAACAGTTTCTAATATTATCTTTGCCCGGTTGAAAATTTCTTCACCGAATCATGCAACCTGAAGTACAAGTCATGCCGAAAACAAAATTTACAAAAGAACATTACCTGAGGTGGTACGAAGACATGCTGCTCATGCGCAAGTTTGAAGAACGCGCCGGGCAGTTGTATGGTATGCAGAAGATCAAAGGCTTTTGCCACCTATACATCGGCCAGGAAGCTGTGGTAGCGGGGGCCATGACCGTTTTGAAAAAAGAAGATGCGATGATCACAGCGTACCGTGATCACGGGCATGCACTGGCAAAAGGCGTTTCCGCGAATGCAGTGATGGCTGAACTGTACGGAAAAATCACCGGCTGCTCGAAAGGAAAAGGCGGATCGATGCACATGTTTTCGGATGAACACCGTTTCTTCGGCGGACATGGAATTGTAGGCGGACAAATTCCGCTGGGCGCCGGCATTGCCTTCGCCGAAAAATACAACGGAACCAAAAATGTTTGTGTTTGTTACATGGGCGATGGAGCCGTGCGGCAGGGCGCTTTACACGAAGCGTTTAACATGTCGATGCTCTGGAAACTGCCTGTTGTTTTTGTGATCGAAAATAATAATTACGCCATGGGAACATCGGTGGAACGAACCAGCAATGTAACGGAACTATATAAAATCGGTCTTGCTTATGACATGCCTTCAGAACCCGTGGATGGAATGAGCGTGGAAGCCGTTCATGACGCCATGGAGAAAGCAGTACAGCGTGCAAGAGACGGTAAAGGACCTTCCCTTCTTGAGATCAACACGTATCGTTACAAAGGACATTCGATGAGTGATCCTGCCAAATACAGAACCAAGGAAGAAGTAGAATCCTATAAGGCGAAAGACCCGGTTGAAATGGTTTTGAAAACGATCCGTGAAAAAAAATTAGCGACCGAAACCCAACTGGAAGAAATAGATTTACGAATTAAAAAAATCGTAGAAGACTCTGTTCAGTTTGCTGAAGAATCTCCCTATCCGGATGCATCGGAACTATATAAAGATGTGTATGTGCAGGAAGATTATCCTTATATTACCGAGTGATAGTATACTACGAATTACGAATTGAGATTTGAGAAATTAGATAAAAGAAAATGGCCGAGATAGTCAGAATGCCTAAGATGAGTGATACCATGACGGAAGGTGTGGTATCGAAGTGGCACAAAAAAATCGGGGACAAAATCAAGCCCGGCGATCTCGTCGCGGAAATTGAAACCGACAAAGCCACAATGGAATTTGAATCTTACCAGGAAGGTACTCTTCTGTACATCGGTGTGGAAGAAGGAAAAGGCGCGCCGGTAGATGGTATCCTTGCCATTCTTGGAAATGCAGGAGAGGATTATAAGTCATTGCTTGAAACCGAACTGAAAAAATCACCGGCGAAAAATGAAGAAGCAACGAAAGCAACTACTGCTCCTTCTTCCAAACCTTCTCCTGCCCTTACTCCTAAACCAGCTGTAATGGCTGCTCCGGTTGCACGCCCGGTAATCATCACCTCTGATTCAAGAACAAAAGCTTCACCACTTGCCAAACGACTCGCTTCAGAAAAAGGAATCGACCTTGCACAAATCATGGGCAGCGGTGAACATGGCAGAATTGTAAAGCGCGACATCGACTGGTTCAAACCGGGAAATGTAATTGCGGGAACTCCGGCAGATGGAATGCTTGCTGATTTTCTTCCTGCTCCTGTAACGGAAGAAGGCTTTGATGAAATTCCTGTTTCGCAGATGCGGAAGACCATCGCCAAACGTCTTGCAGAAAGTAAATTCACCGCCCCGCATTTTTACCTCACCATTGAAATCGACATGGATAACGCCGTTGCTGCCCGCGAAAGCATCAATGCGGTGACCGGTTTTAAAGTTTCTTACAACGACTTCGTGATTAAAGCCGCTGCTGTGGCTTTGCACCAGCACCCGAAAGTAAATTCTTCCTGGCTTGGCGATAAAATCAGGATGAATCATCATGTGCATATTGGCGTGGCCGTTGCTGTGGAAGAAGGATTGCTGGTTCCGGTAGTTCGTTTTGCAGATTCGAAAACGCTGAGACAAATCAATGCCGAAGTAAAAACCTTTTCGCAAAAAGCAAAAGATAAAAAACTTCAGCCGGCCGACTGGGAAGGAAATACATTCACGATTTCAAACCTCGGCATGTTTGGCATTGAAGAATTCACAGCCATCATCAATCCTCCGGATGCGTGCATCCTTGCCGTCGGCGGTATCATGCAAAAACCCGTTGTAAAAAACGGAGCCATCGTTCCGGGCAACGTGATGAAGGTGACACTGAGCTGCGATCATCGCGTAGTGGATGGTGTAACCGGATCCGACTTTTTAAAAACGCTGAAAGGTTTGATTGAAAACCCGATGCTATGGCTGAACCAATCATCCATTTGATTTTTTAATGTTTCAGTGATTGTTTCGTAAGAAATTTGATTTTTCAAAAAACGGTTTCGCCTGCGCTGAATCTCCCGTCAGTTGGTACGTATAGCCCAGTCCGTAAAAACTTTCAGCATCCGTACTGTCGAGGCGAATCGCTACTGTGAAATGCTGAATTGCTTTCGAATAGTCAGCCATGTTCGAATAAAGTATCCCAAGACTTTTGTGTGAAGCCGCATCCGAAGCATTCAACTCAATGGATTTCTGAAATTCAATAATGGCTTCTGCATTTTTTCCCAATCCCGCCAGTGCATATCCTTTGCTCTGGTAAGGCTCCGCATCTTTCGGATCAGCTTTAATCGCTGAATCCAGAACAGCGACAGCCAGTTCAAATTGTTTTGTTTTCCTGTACGCCAAACCAAGGTTGGTAAATGCTTTCGATTTCGGAGATGGAAACAAACGGATAGCCGTTTGATAATTGCTGATGGCTTTGAGATAATCTTCTTTGATGGTGTAAATCAGACCGAGATAAAAATAAGCATCGGAATAATTACTGAAGATGGAAATGGTTTTGTTGAATTCAAGAATGGCTTTGTCAAGGTAAACGTTTTTCTTCTCCGTATTTTTTTCATGGTCATACAGCTCTTTCACCAACGCACTTCCCCAGTTGTAATGGGCGCGCGCACTTTCATCTGCAACCGTAACATCATGACCGAATAAAGAAACATTGTTTTTCCAGTCACGGCTGCGGGCAATGGTTTTGAATGAATACATGACCGTAATCACCAGTGCGATCATCATCACGGAAGAATGAACGGAGAGAAATTGTTTAATCGTCTGAAATTTTTTCGCTGCATTTTCAGTTTTAAAATATTTTAACAACAGGAAGGTAACCACCATGCAATATCCCAGGGAAGGCATGTATAAAAAACGCTCGGCCATCGTGGAACCAATCGTTACCATCAGGTTGGAGGCTGGGAAAAGAGTAATAAGGAAAAACAAAATTGAAAATGACATCACACTTTTTTTCCTCACATGCATGAATGCATAGATGGTGAGAGCAAGGTAAACCATCGCTGCAAGAAAAGCCGACGGATCACTGAAACCGATGTTTTTGATTTGTGAAAATGAATAATCGTAGGAAAGCGTGTGAGGAACGATGAGCAGGACAATATATTTCAGCAGGATAAAAAAAGCCGTTGCCTTCTGACTCATCACATCCGCAGTTGCCAGCATGGAATTGTTAATCACAGAATAATACCGTTCACTGTTCAGTGATGCCAGCACCTGGTGACGGATCGCCAGGTAAATCAATGCCACTGAAAAAAAACCCATGGTAACCATGAGATTTTTCTTCACGGACGTAGCCGTAAAAACAAATAGCATCAGTGGAACGATGACGACGAATGCAATGGCCGGTTCCTTGGAAAGAAGTGCAATAAAAAAGCAAACGAGTGAAGTGATCAAATGAACGATGGAGTTTTCAGCAGTGTATTTCAGAACAAAAAACAAAGCAGCCAGCACAAACAGGAAACATAAAATCTCATCGCGGCTTTTAATGCTTGCCACCACTTCGGTATGCAAGGGATGAGCGACGTACAACAGGCTGGATACAAAAGCAAAAATCAAATCCCTGTTTTCAAAAAGTGTACAGAGAACAAGAAACAACAACCAGCATGTCAATGCATAGAGCAGAACATTCATGAGATGATTCACATGAGGATTATCGGGGAACAACTGCCATTCGATGGCCAGGGAAACAAGAGATGCCGGGCGGTAATTGGGAACTCTCATCTGCTCTTTGAAACCGAACCAGTAATCCGTCTGGAGAATTTCGCCAATCCCATTCACTCCCTTTTTTACCAGTTCATTCGTATGAGTAACCGGGCCGTCATCCAGCGTATAATCAAAGGAAACAGTCTGCACATAAAGAACGAAAGCAAAAAGTGCAACAAGAATTCCAAGCCCGTTTTTGATTTTATTCAATGGCTTCGGATCCATTGGAATTTCTTTGACTTTCCCACTCTGAACTTTAGCCGGAATTATTTTTTTCTTCTGAGTCATGGGCCTATGAAAATTTAAATTTTCAGTTCATGGAAGTTCGCGCAACGTATGACTTCCTTGCTGCAAGATAATAATTTCAGAAACTTTAACCGGGAAATGAAAAAGAAAGGTAGCGTCTCATATTGAAAAATTTCCCGGAATAGTTCCAGCAAAGTCGCTAAGAACGCAAAGAAACATTAGCGAGCTTCGCGTCTCTGCGCGAAAAAAATCAAACTGAGACACTACGAAAAGAAATCAGATAAACAACTCTGTAAAACCAAAGGCATCCACATTAAAAAGCCCTTTATCGCTGATCTTGAATTTAGGAATGACGAGCAATGCCATGAATGAAAGAGTCATGAACGGAGCTCTCAGTGTACTTCCCAATTGCTTCGCCATTTTATCCAGCTCTGAATAATCAGCCGAAACTTTTTTCCATGATTCAGTCGACATCAACCCGGCTACCGGAAGCGGGAGAATTTTTTTTTCGTTTTTTGAAACAGCGCTTAGTCCGCCACGGTGCCGGATGACCAGGTTCACAGCAGCGCAGAGATCGTCATCACTCACTCCGACCACGATGATGTTATGCGAATCATGGGCTACGGAAGAGGCAATGGCACCTTCTTTCAACCCGAAGTTTTTAATAAATCCGACCATCGGTGTTTCATTGGTATACCGGTTGACCACGGCTATTTTCAGAATATCATTTTCAATATCAGCAACTGCAAAACCATTTTCCACCATCGGGATCGAAATCAATTCTTCCGTGATCAGCTGGCCATCCAGTGCCACCATCACTCTTTTTTTCATGGATCCGGGTTTCACGAAAAAATCTTTCACTTCCTTTGGTGAAGACGAAAAATTGTTGATGGCTTCAAACGTTTTTTCATCCAGGAAAACTTTTCCATATTCAGCAACCGCTTCGCCATGGATAACCGTCTGAAGGATGTTTAACACGTCGAGGTCATCCACCACAATAAAATCAGCATCATCACCAGGCTGCAGCAAACCCACTTCCAGGTCATAATGCAACACGGGATTTACACAGGCGCAACGCAACACATTCATCTTATCCAATCCCAGTCTGAAGGCCCGTTTCACAAGGTCGTTGATGTGTCCCAATTCAAGATCATCCGGGTGTTTATCGTCGCTGCAAAACATGATCTCCCGTGGAAATTCATCCACGAGTGAAATCAGCGCGTTGAAATTTTTTGCAGCCGATCCTTCGCGGATCAAAATTTTCATTCCGTGCTGCAACTTATCAAGCGCTTCTTCTTTTGTAAAACATTCATGGTCGGTGCTGATGCCGGCGGCGATGTAATTTTTTGCATCCTCGCCTCTCAAACCGGGAGCATGACCGTCAATCACTTTGTTTAACCGTTTGGCGATTTCAATTTTTTCCATGACGAGCGAACTTCTTTGCAGGACTCCCGGGTAGTTCATCATCTCGGCGAGGTATTTCAGGTCATGTTCAATAAACAAGGCTTCGATATCTTCGGCGGTAATTTCTGCTCCGGCTGTTTCAAAGGATGTTGCAGGAACACATGAAGGAACTCCGAAATAAAATTTCAACGGCGAATGTTCGGCATTGCGGATCATGTAACGGATGCCATCCACACCCATTACGTTGGCAATTTCATGAGGGTCGGAAACCGTAGCAACGGTGCCATGTACGAGTGCTATCCTCGAAAATTCGTAAGGCAGCAGCATGGAGCTTTCAATGTGAATGTGTGAATCGACAAAACCGGGAAGTATAAATTTCTCTCCCGCCCTTTCATTCGAAATTTTTTCAATGGATTTTATTTTTCCATCCGAGATGTGAATGGTTCCATAGAAAATGACACGGTTCAACACGTCCGCAATATTGCCTGTTATTGACTGAATGGGTTTCATGAAATAAATATTCTAATTCGTTTGATCTTCCTTCTCATCAGCCGTGTCGTCATTCTTTTTGTAACTATAGTTGATCTCCATGGAATCTGTGGATGGAGGAATTGGTGAAGGGTTTTGTTCTTTCCAGTATTCATTTCCGGTTTCGATGGCATCGTCTTCTTCCCACACATGCACGACAGCCTGCGGGCCTTCCTTCCGGAAATACACGGCACACAAGATACCCGCTAACGAACCAAACAAATGCGACTCCCAGGAAATCGTCTGGTCGACCGGAAGAATTCCCCACACCATGCCTCCGTAAAGAAAAGTCACAAGCAATGAAATGGAAAGCAATCTGCGATCCTTCCTGAAAATACCACTGAAGAAAAGGAAAACAACAAAACCATAGATCAACCCGCTGGCGCCGATATGCGAATCAGGACGTGCTGCAATCCATACCCAGAAACCGGTGAACAGCCAGATGAGTGAGATCATCCGGAAAGCGATCTCACGGTAAAAATAAATGAGGCCGGAACCCACTACCAGCAAGGGAAGCGTATTCGACAACAAATGATCGTAATTGGCATGGATGAACGGCGCGGTGATGATACCGATCAATCCTTCCGCCTGCCGAGGGAGGATTCCAAATTTCACAAGATCCCATTTGTAGTGTATTTCAAGAACCTTGACGATCCACAATACACCTACAAACAGAAAAGGGGACAAAATACTTTTGCGCAAAAGCGACTTTTCTTCCACCGTTGAAATTTCTTTGCCGTCAAAGGTAAGATTCTTTATGGCGGAGGATAAAATAAATATTCGCCGGTCTTTTCATTTCACTATTTTTGTTTGCAATCATGAGCACCGGATTTTTTGAAACACCCATCGAATTTCTTAAAGGAGTTGGACCGCAGCGTTCCGAACTTCTAAAAAAGGAACTGGGCATCCGTACGTTCGGTGACCTCCTGAATCACTTTCCTTTCCGTTATGTTGACCGGACAAAATTTTACAAAGTGAATGAAGTGAATGCTGATCTTCCTTACATCCAGTTGAAGGGAATTTTGAAAAATGTGCTGGTGAAAGGCGAGAAATATAAAAAGATGATGGTGGGGAAACTGGTGGATGAAACCGGATCCGTTGACCTCGTCTGGTTCCAGGGAGTGAAATGGATTGCGCCGACATTGAAACTGAATGCTGAGTACATCGTGTTTGGCAAACCGGGAATTTTCAACCGTACCATCAACATCGTTCATCCTGAAATGGAATTGGCTTCGGAAGCCGCACTGTCCACCGCTTCAGCGATGCAGGCCGTTTACAGTTCAACAGAAAAACTGAAGTCACGTTTCCTCGACAGCCGCGGGCTTCTCCGGCTTGAAAAAAATCTTCAGCAGCAACTCACGTTCAGGATCAGGGAAACGCTGCCGCAGGAAATCATCAACGAATTGAAAATGATGAGCCGCCATGACGCACTCGTCAACATTCATTTTCCGGAATCGGTACAGAAACAAAAGCTGGCGGAGTTCAGGTTGAAGTTTGAAGAGTTGTTTTTTATCCAGCTGCGATTGCTGATTCAAAAAGTAATCCGTACCGAAAAATACAAAGGCATTCCATTCCTCACCATCGGTGAAAACTTTAACCGGTTTTACAAAGAGAATCTTCCCTACACGTTGACGGAAGCACAGAAACGCGTGCTGCGCGAAATACGCACCGACTGCGGGTCAGGAAAACAAATGAACCGTTTGCTGCAGGGAGATGTTGGCAGCGGGAAAACAATTGTTGCCCTGCTGAGCATGCTCATGGCCATCGACAACGGTTACCAGGCCTGCATCATGGCACCCACGGAAATCCTGGCCAACCAGCATGCAGAAACGATTTCTTCTTTGCTGAATGGATTGGACATTCCGGTTACCATTCTTACCGGTTCAACCAAAACCAAACAACGAAAAATAATTTTTGAACAACTGGCGAACGGAACGATTAAAATTCTCATCGGTACGCATGCGCTCATTGAAGAAACGGTTCAGTTTCAAAAACTCGGGCTGGTGGTGATTGATGAACAACACCGGTTCGGAGTGGAACAACGCGCACGGCTTCATACCAAAGGCGAAACATCGGCTCCGCATATTCTGGTAATGACGGCCACACCCATTCCGCGAACACTTGCGATGACGTTGTATGGCGATCTCGATGTATCGGTGATTGATGAAATGCCGCCGGGACGCAAAGAAATAAAAACCGTTCATCGGTACGATTCACACCGGATGCAGGTGTGGGGATTCCTGAAAAAAGAAATTGAACTCAGCCGACAGGTGTACATCGTGTATCCACTGATTGAAGAATCGGCCAAGATGGATCTGAAAAACCTGATGGATGGATATGAAAGCATCTGCCGTGATTTTCCGAGGCCGCGTTACCAGGCCAGCATTGTGCATGGAAAGATGAAAGCCAAAGACAAGGATTACGAGATGCAGCGTTTCAAGAATAAAGAAACCAACATCATGGTGGCCACGTCGGTGATTGAAGTGGGCGTAAACATTCCGAATGCGTCGGTGATGGTAATTGAAAATGCTGAACGATTTGGTTTGTCGCAACTGCACCAGTTGCGGGGCCGTGTTGGAAGAGGCGCCGACCAGTCGTATTGCATCCTCATGTCGTCAGATAAACCTGGCCATGATGCACGCCAGCGGTTGAAAACCATGGTGGAAACGAATGACGGATTTAAGATTGCCGAAATGGATCTTCAACTGCGCGGCGCCGGTGATTTACAAGGCACGCAGCAAAGTGGAATCCCGGGATTGAAGATTGCCGATCTGACCAAAGACGGTCAGGTGTTGCAGGCGGCAAGAAATATTGCATTGAAAATTCTGAAAGAAGATCCGCATCTTGGTCTTGCAAAAAACAGTACGCTGAAAAATTATTTATCGGATCATCAGAAGAAACAAGGCGACTGGAGCAGGGTGAGTTAAGCGGATGTTTTTGATTTTTTCTTTTGAAAAAAAATCAGTCCAACCCGGTCGATGTGATCTTTAAAATCAGGATTTGAAATTGAATGGTAATTGACTACGTCAAATTGATAAGGCAAATGAATTTCATCTTCCAGGATCCCTTTGATGCGGCTGGCCACCTGGTCATCAACCTCGACTCCTTTTAAAGCAAGGTCAATGTCGGAGCCCTTTTTGAAACTTCCTTTTGCCCGAGAACCAAACAGGAGAACTTCTTCAATGCATGGAATTTTCTCAATGGCTTCCACGATGAGTTCAATGTCCTTTTTTCTCAACCCGAATTTCACTTTTTCTTTTCTGTTTTCAAAAATTGATACACCTGCCTGATGGCCGGATAATATTTTTTCCGGATGATCTTCACAGCCTTTTTAGCTGTTTTATTATTGTACGTATGGGAAAGTTCGTTCCTGTTTTCAAGCATCTCTATCCAGGCGTGGCCGTCTTCGATCAACTTGCCTTTAAACGACTCCTTAATTGTATCACGGGCGAAGTTGGTGACAGTACCCATCTCGTACAGGTAATCTTTCAAAGTTTTCCATCCCAACTCGAAGGTGAACTCAAAAGCCTGAACCAGTCCTGACGCCTCTAAATCAGAGTACTTTTCAATTTCAACAGCTCTTTCGAAATAAATAAAAGCTTTTTCAAAATTCCGAAACCGTTGTTTCCACCTGACATCTTTTTTTGCCATTTACATGATCATTTTTATGAAGGATCGTACTTTAATTTGAATTACCCATGCCTGAATGCCTGGTTAATTCATGCGTCAGCAGACTTTGAAGAGTAAGAAATAAAAACATTTTTCACCTGCTAAATTAATCATTTTATTAACCAACCATAAATTTATCTTTGCCTCATGATTGAAGTACCCTTATATGATAATGTCTGCTAATAATCTATGTAATCACCCCTTATGAAAATTTCCTACAACTGGCTGAAACAATATGTACACATCGACCTTCCCGCTGAAGAAGTAGCGCGGTTGCTCACCGATTGCGGACTTGAAGTGGAAGGCATCGAACCGTTCCAGTCGGTGAAAGGCGGATTAAAAGGCCTGGTCACCGGTGAAGTGATGACGTGTGCGAAACATCCAAATGCAGACAAACTCAGTTTGACCACTATGAATGTCGGCGCTGAAACGTTGTTACACATTGTGTGCGGCGCTCCCAATGTGGCAGCCGGACAAAAAGTAATCGTGGCGATGGTTGGAGCGATGATGTTTCCAACGGAAGGAGAACCTTTCGAAATAAAGAAATCAAAAATCCGCGGAGAAGTTTCCGAAGGAATGATTTGCGCGGAAGATGAAATCGGTCTTGGAAATTCTCATGCAGGAATCATGGTGCTTCCGCCGGATACAAAAGTCGGAATGAGTGCGGCCGAATTTTTCGCGGTGGAAGAAGATGTTGTTTTCGAAATCGGCTTAACGCCCAACCGTGCTGATGCCGCTTCCCATATCGGTGTGGCGAGAGATTTACTGGCAGTACTTCAGAATACCCAATCGTCAATCTCCAATCTCCAATCTTCAATTCTTTTTCCTTCTATTGATCATTTCAAAGTTGATAACGTAAACTTGCCAATCACAGTAGATGTAAAAGATGCAACTGCTTGTCCGCGTTATTCCGGAATTACCATCAGCGGAGTGGACGTAAAAGAATCTCCTGCCTGGCTGAAAAATAAATTGAAGTCCATCGGTGTCGGACCGATCAACAACATCGTGGACATTACGAATTATGTTTTGCACGAATGCGGACAGCCGCTTCATGCTTTTGATGCGGATGAAATCAAAGGAAGAAAAGTAATTGTCCGTGATGCGAAAGAAGGAGAAAAATTCATCACTCTTGATAAGACAGAACGGACTCTTGTTACCGGGAACCTCATGATTTGTCATTCCGATGCACCGATGTGCATGGCAGGTGTATTTGGCGGAATCTCGTCGGGCATCAGTGAAAAAACAAAAAACATTTTTCTTGAAAGTGCTTACTTCTCCCCTGCTTCCATCCGGAAAACAAGCAAGCATCACGGACTGAAGACCGATGCATCGTTTCGTTTTGAACGCGGCACCGATCCGGACATCACGATGTATGCACTGAAACGTGCCGCCATGATGATCCGTGAAATTGCAGGAGGAAAAATTTCCAGCGACATCATTGACCTCTATCCTTCAAAAATTCTTCCTGCCGTCATCCGCCTTGACTATAAAAATGTGGACCAGCTGATCGGGGAAGTGATTGACAGGAACATCATGAAAAACATTCTTCAGTCGCTCGGCATCATCATCACCGAAGAAAATCCGGGAGGTTTGCTGCTCTCTGTTCCTACTCACAAAGTGGATGTCACAAGAGAGGTTGACGTGGTGGAAGAAATTTTAAGAATCTACGGGTACAACAAAATTGCCGTTCCATCCCGTTTGTATTCTTCGTTTCCTGCTGTTGAAAATATCAGCCGGGAAAAAATCGTCAACATCATCAGCGATTATTTATGCAGCAATGGGTTTCATGAAATCATGACCAACTCACTGACCAAACCCGCGTATGCTGAACTCGCAAACATGGATGCTGATGAAAATGCTGTGGTCATCAACCCGTTGAGCCAGGATTTAAAGGTCATGCGGCAAAGTGTGCTTCACAGCGGGCTGGAAGCCATTGAATACAACCGCAACCGGAAAAATCCTGATTTGAAATTTTTTGAGTTTGGTAAAACATACCATTACAAAAAGGATCATTACAGTGAAATGAATCATCTTGCATTGTACCTCACCGGAAAAAAAACGGAACCTACGTGGAACGGCAGCCGGTCGCCCGTTGATTTTTTCTTCCTGAAAACATTTGTGAAAAATATTTTTCAGAGACTGGGAATCGACACCCGGGGACATTCATTTCGCGAAACGCCTGTCAACAATGAAATCATTTCTTCCGGCCTGGAAATCCGTACCAACGACAGGCTGATCGTTCAATACGGCATGGTGAATAAAAAACAACTGAAAAATTTCGACATCAGTTCACCGGTGCTGGTGGCTGATTTCAACTGGGACGTTGTCATGAAACTGGTTCCCGGGAAAGACCAGGCCATGAAAGACATTTCTAAGTTTCCACAGGTTCGCAGGGACTTATCCATGCAGATCGACCGGGGCGTAAGTTATGCCGAAATAGAAACCATTGCTTACAAAACAGAAAAAAACCTGCTGAAGGAAATTTTTCTCTTCGATGTATATGAAGGAGAAAAAATTGAGCAGGGGAAAAAATCGTATGCCGTCACCTTCATCCTTCAGGACGACCGGCAAACCCTTACCGATAGCCAGATTGACAAGATCATGAACCGGCTGATGGAAGCTTTTGAAAAGCAGGCGGGTGCTTTGATCCGTAAACAATAATCAGTTTCTGAAATTCTCGTACTGGAGAGGGAGATCGAGGTTGCTTTTTTTTACGATGGAAATAATTTCCTGGAGGTCGTCAATTTTTTTTCCTGAAACCCTTACCTGCTCATCCATGATGGAAGGCTGCACCTTCATGCCGCTATCTTTGATGATCTTCACAATTTTTCTCGCTGTGTCTTTATCAATTCCCTGTTTCACTTTGATATCCTTTTTCACCATGTTGCCGGAAGCGTACAGTTCTTTCCCGAAATCAAGACACGACGGTTCCAATCCCTGTTTCAACATCCGGGCAATGATGATTCCTTCGATGGTTTTCATCCGCATGTCGTTTTCGGTCAATACATGAATCATCATTTCCTTTTTATCCAGTTTGATTTCCGTTTTTGAATTGTGAAAATCAAACCTTGTGGAAAGTTCCCTTGAGGCAACATTGATCGCATTGTCGAGTTTCTGAATCTCGATCTTGCTCACGATATCAAATGCAGGCATGGTTGAAATGAATAAGCGTTGTTAAAAAATGAGGAAGATGCAAAGATGTTCAATTTGATCGAATCCACAATCGATGTATTTTAATTTTGAATACTGAGAAATGAAATTTCCTTTGATTCGTAAAGTCGTAATGAATTCGCAATTCCGTAGTGGCTCATTTCGATTTTTTTTAATATCAGTAAATGCTTCACAACGGAAAACCTCCGTGAAAATCCATGTTCATGGTGAAAAAAAATAGTCACCGGGTGGCCTGTTGAAATAATTAGTTAGCGGAAATGATGTGACAATATTCCCTGCGTTCTCCGCTCCCCTGCGTGAAACATTTTTATCAGTCTTCATTCAAAATGATTTATTACCACGGTACAGATGGCACAGAGAAACACGGAGCGTGCGATGAGAAATTCAACTTGAGTCACTCCCCGCAATTCGTAACACTTATTACTATCATCCTAATTCCATATCTTTGAAAAGTGAAAAAAGAATTCCTCTATTTTCTTTTTGCTTTTAATTTGATCACCGGGAAAAGTTCAGGACAGGCCATTGCCTTTCAGCAGATCGACACCATCCCTGTTGTAGTCAGCGGCAACACTTTAAAAAATCCCTGGGCCGGCGGAATTAATTTTCCATTGGTTTCGGAAATAGATCTGAACGGCGACGGCCTCCATGATCTTTTTGTTTACGACCGCTCCAACAACAGGATCAGCACGTTTCTGAATGACGGCACGCCGGGAGCCAATGCCTGGGTGTATGCTCCGCAATATGTTTCGCGTTTCCCCGGCATCAACCGGTGGGTGCGGCTGTACGATTACAACTGCGACGGAAAGATGGATTTGTTTATGCTGTCGACTTCCTGCTACTGCGGTGTGGAAGTCTGGCGGAATGATTACACACCGGCCACCGGTTTGCAATTCACGCTCGTCACCACCATGCTTTACGAAACATACCTGACCCAGAATTTTAATTTGTATGCGGATGCGGTTTCCATGCCTACGTTTGGCGATGTAGACGGAGATGGCGATATGGACATCCTCGGTTACAACTCAATTCCCGATGGCAGGATGATTTACCATCGCAATTATTCGGTGGAGCACGGACATGGATGTGATTCTCTTGAATTCAACCTGGAAGATTCCAAATGGGGAAATTTCCGTTTGGCGACGGGATCAACCGGACCACTCACTGCATATTGTTTCGGCTGCAGGAGTACGGCGGGAGTGCCGCTGGAAAAAAATGCGCTCGAAAATTATGATCAGAGTACAGCGGCGGTGAGGGATGATACGGTCTCCAGCGTTTTCATGATTGATGTTGACGGTGACAATGACAAAGACCTCCTCTTCGGTGACAGCGGCTCTTCGAAATCGCTTCTGGTGGTGAATGGCGGAACTCCGGCATCGGCACAGATGGTTTCGCAGGATACTTTTTTTCCTGTTTATAATCTGCCGGTGAACATTTCAGACTTTACGGTTCACTCTTACATCGATCTCGATAACGACAGCATCAAAGATTTGCTTGCCGTACCCACCAACCTCGAAAACACACGAGGCATGTGGTTCTATAAGAATACCGGCCGGAACGACAGCCTGGATCTTCACCTGCAAACCAGTACATTCCTCGTTGACCAGATGATTGATGTTGGTGAAGGCGCCTGCCCCGTGTTGTTTGATGCTGATGGTGACGGATTGAAAGACCTTGTGATCGGCAACTATGGGATTTTCAATAACGGTACAGGAGCCTATAAAAACGGTTTGCATGTATTCAGAAATACAGGAACCATGACCAACCCTTCTTTCCAATTAACCAATAATGATTATGCGAATGTCGGTTCGATGGGGCTGACCGGGCCGCTCTTTCCTGCTTTCGGAGACCTGGATGGTGATGGTGACGAAGACATGATTCTCGGAGAGAGTTACGGCAAGTTGTATTATTTCAACAACACCGCCGGAGCGGGCAACCCGGCAAATTTCCAGTTGCCCTTTTCATCTTACATGCACATCAAGGTAGGGAATGCAAGTACGCCGCAGCTAATCGACCTGAACCGCGACGGATTGCTTGATCTGGTGGTCGGTGAAAAAAACGGGTACATCAATTATTTTCAGAACACAGGAACGGTGACTGTTCCGTTCTTTGATTCCATTCCCACTGACAGCATTCTTGGAGGAATCAATGTACAGAACATCAATACGCCGGATGGTTTCGCTGTGCCGTTCGTTTACGACGACAGCGGGCAATACAAACTCCTGGTCAGCTGCGGAAAGGGAATTGTTTATTTATATGATCAGATTGACGGCAACCTCACCGGGAATTTTCACCTCGTTGATTCTTTGATTTACCGAGAACAGGGAACACGTACCGGATTTAATCTTGCTGTGAGCGGTGGCGATCTCAACCACGACGGGCTTATGGACATGCTGCTTGGATTATACAGTGGCGGCGTTTGCGTGTTCATGCAGTACCACCCGTCATCGGTATCGGAATTATCACCGGCCCTGGCTCCCGGGTTTACCCTTTTTCCAAATCCATCGGATCATTTATGTACGGTAAAGTTCTTTAACCTGGACGGAATAAAAGAACCCCGGCTGACTATTTTGAATTATCTTGGACAGAAAATTTATTCAAAAGAAATAAGAAGCAACCACGAGACCGTTGAGACAAAAGATTTTCCATCCGGAGTTTATTTACTTCATCTGTCGACAACCAAAAATTCATTTACTCAAAAGTTAGTGGTGAAGCACTGATTTGCCTCCCGGAATAATTTTTCATGCGGGCTACAAAATGAAATCCGAATATTGAAAACCGAAAGCAAGTCTTTACCCATGACAATCGGAAAACAAGAATCAAGTATTTTTCAAAAACTGCCACTATGAATTTTTTCATCAACCTGTTGAATAAGAAATATCCGTTTTACGTGATCGCCGTTGCAGCCATTCTCTCCGGCACCGGTGTTTATTTTTTATTCCCAAAGCCACCGGAAAAAATTGTTTTCTCTTCACCGGTTACCGACTGCACTTACCGGATGAACCAGTTACGGCTGATGGATTTTAAACTGACTCACCCCCTTCTTCTTTCTGATCTGCCCAGTGAAAACCCGGAATTGAATTCGGTAAAAGAAAAAATCAACCAGGTTATTTCCGCCGGCAAAACTTCCGGTATTTTAACGGGCGCTTCCGTTTATTTCCGGAACCTGAATGACGGTTCATGGTTTGAAATCAACGGATCAAATGTATTCAATCCCGCCAGCCTGATGAAGGTACCATTGATGATTTCAATCTTAAGGCAAAGTATTACCAACCCTTCTTTCCTCGACAAAAAAATATTTTTCGAAAAACATTTTCCGGGTAATTATGATCAAAACATCAAAGATTTCCGGTTACAGGAAAATAAATATTACAGCATCCGTGAACTGTTGAAATTCATGATTTCTTATTCTGATAACGATGCCATGTCGCTGATCGTCCAGAACATCGATGAAAATGTTTACAACAAACTATTTTCTGATCTTGGGATACAGGCACCGCCTCCTTTGTTCAGCACGAAAGGCGTGGAATACTTTATGAACATTATGAACTACAGTAAATTTTTCAGGATCCTTTACAACAGCGCCTATCTCTCCGATGATTATTCAGAATTCGGACTTGAACTGCTCACTAAAAGCACTTATAAAGACGGGTTCCTGAAAAAAATCAATCCTGGAATACAGGTCGCCCATAAGTTCGGCGAAAGAATCCTTAATACAGAACGGCAACTGCATGAAGTTGGAATTTTTTATTCCGGTAACAAACCCTACCTGCTGGGTGTGATGACTTCAGGAAAAGATCTCGGCCAACTCTCCAATGTCCTGGGTGATATTTCAGAAGTTGTTTTTACCGAGACGAATAAAACCAATTGAAGAAAAATCTGTACCCAGATCCATAACAAATTATTTTCCCCTGTAAGCCATCAATGATTCACCACCAGTTTCCCTGTGGCTGAACGGCCTGAAGAAATAACCCGGATCATGTAAACACCTGGCGGAAGATCATGCGTATTCAAAACACAGCGCGCCGAAGAAAAGTTTTTTTGCAGCACGACCTGGCCGGTGTAATTCATCACCGTCAACTGCTTTGCGCCATGTTCTGTTACATTTTTTAAATCAATAACACATGCATCGTTCACTGGATTCGGGATGACTGCAAACCCCGGCTTCACCAACGGAAAATCAGGAACACCCATGAACGGATTGTATTGCATGTACAGCCCGACGCCTCCTCCGTAATTTCCAAGCAGAACATCGGTGAGTCCGTCATGATTGAGATCTCCGCCGCCAATACCGTGGTTAAAAGTAGTGCGGCTCCCCTGCGTCATGTTGATGATCGTATCCAGCAGGCGATAATTTCCGCTGATGTTTCCATCGATGCTGTCATAAAGAAAAACACGTCCTGATGAAGAGGCGAGCAATAATTTATAAGAGCCGCTGTCATCAAAAATAAACGGAGCCGTGTACCGAAGGTTGGTATCAATCGCATTTCCTCCCAACGCAGCAATCGTTGGTGTACTGGAAAAAAAAGGAACGGTGGCAGAACCCTGGTTCTGAAAATAATTGACATGCCCATTTTTTGCTCCGACTACGAGATCAGGAAGTCCGTCGCGGTTCAGGTCGATGATTTGCGGCGTACTCGTATTGCCCACATCAATGCCCATGAAGTTGATGCCGGTCAGCTGGAAGTTCGATGGACTTCCACCGGTGTTGGTGAAGTACTGAAGAAGTCCGTTATCGGATCCAATGATCATGTCTTTGTCGTTGTCGCCATCCAGGTCGCCGAATGCAGGATAAAGCGGCCCGGTCAAAAACATGGAACTGATTCCGGCATAATCACTGTCGACCAGTTGGAAAGCGGGAGATACAGACGTACCTATATTCTTATACAAATGCAAACTGTTGGTATACGTTCCACCGCTGCAATGAAACACTTTGTTGTTGCCGACCACAAGGTCAGTCAGCCCGTCACCATCCGCATCAAATACTGCAGGGCATGCACCTTGTCCTTCATCGATCATCTGGCCGGTCAGGAAATTTGATGACTGGTAAATAAAATTGGGACTGTTAGTTGTCCCGGTATTTTTGTAAAACCAGATGCTGTGCACATCTTCCAGGTCGCCGGGAAGAACAAGAAGGTCTTTCACACCGTCGTTGTCCACATCAATGTATGCATGAAAATGAAACGTACAAAAAAGCGCAGCGGTGGTGATGTTTGAATCAGGAAAAATGATTTGCTGAGAAGCCATTTGTGCAGCAGCAGGCGTTCCTCCGTTCACCACGAGCAATGTATTGTCAGCGCCGCTGTCGCCGATGAGCAAATCTTTATCGTTGTCACCGTCGATATCAATCATGAAAATACTGAAGTTGGAATCATCACGCGGGGCAGCCGCACTTTGGTGATAGTTGACCAGTTCATCAGCATCAAGTTGCGGTGATGATGAACGGCAGTTAAAACAATTGACGTTGGCATTACCACCTGACAATTGTGAGATGGCAAAATGTCCCCACGTTTCGGTTTCATCCTTAAAGATCAGTGAATCGCAACCATAACTGTTTTCGACAGAATAATTCCGGTGGTACACCACTCTGCCGTCGGGAAGTGTGGTGTAGCCAAGTATATCCATGTCGCCATCGTTATCCACATCGCCGAACGAGGGAACGGCAATCTGGCTGACAAAAAGCGGGGCATGAAATCCGGGAAATATTTCTTCATTCAATTCGGCAGCAACCAGTGTAAACCGCAGGCCGCCGAAAGCAGAATCAAAATCGTTCCGGTATACTGACATTCCTGAAGTAGACGGAGCAAGCGTGAAAAAGTCAGCCTTGCCATCGCAGTTGTAATCATACAACACAGCCCATTTGATAATGGGTGGAAACTTTGTAATGTATTCAGGCGCATAATGCCAGGCAAAAATGCCGGGGCTGCCGTCGTTCAGAAAAGGAAGGATGCGGCTGTTGGAACGGTCATACACAAACAGGTCATGGATGCCATCGCCGTTCAGGTCAATTTCTGAAATCAACGGAGTATTGATTCCACCGGCCCAGGCATTGTGAAGCGTATCGGAATTGACGACGACAGGAATTGAATCAGTAAAATTAAATTGCAGCGATTGGGCTGTACTCACTGAACAGTGAAGAACCACGCAGGAAACCAGCAGGAAAATTATTTTTTTCATTCTTCAAAGATAGCAGGTAATGAAATCCGGGTGATAAAGTAGTCAGAAAAAACCAACGTTTTTATAAACATAATGCTGAAGAATCAATAGTGATCCTCAGCCCTGCTGAAGGTGAATAAATCAAGACAAAAAAAATTTAGGATTGAAATCATGTTTTTACTGTGGAGCCCCCCTGCCTATTTCGGGACATTTTTTTTAAAAATGATTTGTTAGAATATAGCCATATTTTATACTAATTAAGGTGATTGTTATTTTTTCGTAGTTTATAAATGGCCAAAAGGGTATGTTACCAAACCTTGTATTTTGTCCTTTTTTTTGAAAATGTAACAGCCAACCTTTGCTGCATTCATTTTTGTTTACTTTTATTTTCCAAAACAAAAAAAATAATACTCATGAAATTTATTCTTAGCATTCTGTTTTTTATTTTTTTCCTTATTAAGTACTCGTACGCACAACAGGTCACTTTTGAGAAATACTACGACACTTTAGGATGTTATTATGGAAACTGCGTGCAACAAACTTTTGATGGCGGCTATGTATTGTGCGGAAGTAATTACACGACTGCTAATGCCCAGGATGCAGCCATTATTAAAACAGATTCCCTTGGCAACATCGAATGGGTGAAACTTTATGGTGGACCTAATACTGATGGAGCATTGTACATTGAACAAACACCGGACAGTGGGTATATTGTTGCAGGAATTAAAGATGACATTTCTCTTAATGACTGTAAGATATGGCTTTTAAAAACTGCTAATAATGGAGATACCATTTGGTCGAAGGAAATCAAAGCCGGAAATGGAAGGAATTATGCAAACTGTGTGAGGCAAACTAATGATGGGGGTTTTGCCATTACCGGCTACACTTCTGCAAGAGGGGCTGGGAGTTATGATGTTTATTTGGTGAAAACAAATTCAATGGGGGATACTCTCTGGACAAAAACGTTTGGAGGAGCTTTTGCTGATGTTGGAAATTCTGTTCAACAAACTTATGATAGTGGATATATAATAACCGGAAATACGGGAAGTTTTGGTGCGGGCGGTAGTGATGTGTATTTGATAAAAACAAATTCTGTAGGCGATACTCTTTGGACTAAAACCTTTGGAGGTGCAAATGCAGATGCTGGTTTTGCCGTGCAACAAACTGGCGATAGTGGATTTGTGATTGCAGGATACACAACGAATATCCAATCTCATGAAGATTTATATTTAATAAGAATAAATAGTTTCGGTGATACTTTATGGACAAAGTGCATCGGAGACACAACTGAAAATACCGCTCAAAATTTTCAAATTACAACAGATAGCGGGCTGGTTATTGTCGGCACTACTCATGCAACCGGTTCAGGAAATTTTTATGATGTGTATCTAGTCAAAACAAATGCTTATGGTGATACACTCTGGACAAGAACGTTTGGAGGAAGCATGCCTGATCATGGTTATTTTGTTCGGCAAACTCATGATGGGGGATTTATTATTGTAGGTACAACTGCAAGCTTTACTCCGCCACCTGGGGCAGATATTTATCTGATAAAAACCGATAGTATAGGTAGTCTAATTATCGGTATTGATGAACTTATAATAAATTTATTAGAAGATGTATTTATCTCTCCTAATCCATTTAATAATTCCGCTATTGTCATGTCACCTTTTGGGAATTCAAATTCGGAAAATATTTATTATGAAATTACTGATGTATTCGGAAGAAAAATGTTCTCGGAAATAATACAAGGTAATAAAATTATTTTTACAATACAGCGAAATAACATGTCGGATGGAATTTATTTTATAAAAATATTTAGCAGGAATGCTGTCATTGTAATTTCAAAATTTATCATTCAATAATTCTAAAAACTAAATACTATGAAAGCAATATCATTATGGTTAACCCTTGCAATAGCAATGTCTTTTTTCTTCTTCACTTCTAATCCTTCATTAAAATGAAAAAAAATCTTATTATAGGAATGGTTATGCTTTCGCTGTGCTCCAACTTACGGGCACAGCGATGGTACAGCATGATGACTGCCGGTGTATATAGTGGAATCAGTTGCTTCGCAGTTGACAGTGCAAATAGCATCTTATATGTTGGGGGACCACTGACACAGGTTGATACTC
>JAPLDA010000025.1 GCA_026391945.1 Bacteroidota bacterium
AGACGCCGAATCAGAAGCAAGTGTAAAAAATGCAAAACTGATGATGACTTTATCAGAAAAAGATACGCTGAGGCAGATGACCGTAAAAGCAAGTGAGTTGCTCAGGGACGGAACAGAAAAACCGCTTCCGAATATGGAAGTGAAATTCGGTGTGAGAAGATTATTCGGAATCATGCCGATGGGAGAAGAATCATCTGCAACAACGGATGAAAGCGGAACCGCTGTTTTCACTTTCCCGAAAGACATCAATGGTGATGAAACCGGATCCGTGGAAATCGTTGCCAGGATCCTGGATGATGAAAATTTCGGAAGCATCGAAGCTTCAGCAAAGACACAATGGGGCATGCAGTTAGTAGTCGATAAAAATCCATTCCCTCGTGCCATCTGGGAACCCAAAGCTCCTTTGTGGCTGATCATTGCCTTCAGCACTGTGTTCGGTGCGATCTGGTTCACGTATGGATATGTCGTATATACGATTTCAAAGATCGACCGGCTGGAAAAGAAAAAAGTCTGAAACGAAAATCAATCCACTGCTAAATAATCTAACCATAAAATAACAGACCATGATCAACCTGCTTAAACAAAAAAAACTAAAACGAACGGTTCTCATCAGCATCTTCTCCGTTGCCGCAACGATCACAACAGGATTTGCACAACAAAGCGTTCCGTGGGTAGCCCCGGATGCAGCGAAGCTGAAGAAAAATCCTGTTGCTGTGGATGAAGCATCGCTTGCAGCAGGAAAAAAATCATTTGAAAAAGAATGCCTGCAATGCCATGGCAAAAAAGGAAAAGGCGACGGGCCGAATGCCGCTACCTGTGAGCTTCCACCGGGTAACCTGACATTGGCTAAGGTACAAAGTCAGGCCGACGGAGAATTGTTCTGGAAAATATCGGAAGGGAAAAAACCCATGCCGATCGGAAAAAAAGTTTTCACCGAAGAGCAGCGGTGGCAGCTCGTGAATTACATCCGGACGTTTGCTCCTAAATCAAAATAAAAAATCTCATTTCTAATTAACCCAAACAATTTATCAAACCACTAAACATTATGCTATGAAAAAACTACTTCTTTCTATCATCGTGCCTGCATGGTGCATCGTACCATCGCTCGCACAAACGGAAGCTTCGAAGAATTCGGGAGCAACCAAACTTCTTGTCTCCGGACATGCCGAAATCAGTGCTGTACTCGATTCAGGGAACGCCAACTTCGGTGATGCCGGTTTCTCTGCCATCTTTCTTTACTCGCTGTCGGATAAATTATTTTTAGAATCTGAAATCGAAGTTGCTCCTTCTGATGAAGAAGCCGGTTTCGCATTGGAACATGCCAACCTGGTATGGATGCTTGGAGATAACATCGCATTCCATGCAGGCCGCTTCGTTCCACACTTCGGATTATTCCGTGGCCGCCTTGGCGAAGGTTTCATGAACCGTTTCCCAACCAACCCGGTTGGATTCGGTGATGGCGGGATCGGAGCCATGGTGGAAACAGGATTTGGATTCCAGGGCGGATTTGCCTGTGGAGTTTCCAAAATGAATTATGATCTCTGGGTTTCGAACGGCCCTAAGTTGCTCACCGACCTGGAAAATGCCGGACAGTTTGAATACGAAGCCTACAGCGACAACAATAAAAACAAAGCCATCGGAGGACGTATCGGTTTTCTTCCACTCAGCAATTCATCACTTGAACTCGGACTCTCCTATGAGACCGCTAAAACCGGTGACCAGTATTCAGAATTCCAGGACAAAGCCGTTCGGATGATGGCTGTAGATGTAAACTATGTGCAGCCGGTAAGTGCGTTGAGCAGCACGATTCGTATCACCGGTGAATACAAAAGCCAGGAAGTAGATCACATTGATTTTGCGATTCCTGATGACACCACGGGAGCTACTTACACATTCGAGAATAAATCGAACACCTTCTATGGAATGTTTTCCATCAGGCCAACAGGATCTCACAATAAAATACTCAGAAATCTTGAACTGGCTTTCCGTTATTCAAAATTCACTACACCTGACGGTGCAGCATGGTCGTATTATGACAAAGACGGAAAAAATGCTCCGCTTACGCAAACATCCATCGGGCTTGACTATTGGCTGAAGTGGAATTGTGTTGCCAAAGTCTCTTATCAAAAACAAGACGGGGCAACTGACCAGGTTTATCTTCAATTATATTATGGTTTCTAATCTTAAACTCAGGAGGAAATAAAATGAAAAAAATAATCATCACATTCATCGTTTGCGCAATAACCGGAAGCGGTCTGTTGCTGAGTAGCTGTGCTCCCACCAAAGATATTGCAGACAAAGGCGGCGCCCAACTCTGGGGAGAAAATTGTTCGCGTTGCCACAATGCTCCTACCATGGATCAGTATGCGAAGGAAGACTGGGGAATCATCGGTACCCACATGAAACTGAAAGCCGGTCTTACCGCACAGGAAACAAAAAAGGTGGTCGAATACCTTCAATCAGGAAATTAAGATCCTAAAATTTTGTTTGTGTTTTAAAGGTTAATTGCTGAAGAGGAAAGGGAGAATCAACATGGAGAAGTAATTTTCGATGTCGGTTTTCCCTTTTTATTTTTCACCATTGCATGACTGAATATTGAATCGTGAAGATTGAATATTTTCGTGATCGAATGTGTTGCATGATGTCTGTTCGTTAACGTCGCCTGTCACAAATGAAATTCGGCTTCTTTCATGATGTTTTTTTTCTTATGATCAAATTGGATGATGAAAGACCTTCATTGATTCTCATCATGAATTCTGAATACAAACTTTCGTTCCGGGAGCGGAGTGTATTTCCATTTTTCTTGTTACTTTTCTTTAAAGAAAAGTAACCAAAAGAATCGTGCGTTATAAGGCAATCCGCCTAAGGTGGACCGCCATTCGAAAAGATATCATTACGACTGGTTCCACCCGATGCCTGTTCAATGATGCGAACCGGGTTTTCATTTACTATCCCTAAATCCTTACCTTTACGGTCAAATTTTCAACCTATGAGTAATGCAATATACCAGGTACCGGTTGCAGTGAATGAACCGGTTCTCAACTACGCGCCGGGAAGCCCGGAACGCGAAACGCTGAAAGCAACCATCAAGAAAATGCGCGGCGAAGTGATGGACATTCCCATGTACATCGACGGTAAAGAAATCCGTACAGAAAAGAAAGTGCGCATGGCGCCGCCGCACGACCACCAGCATACCCTTGCCTATTACCACGCCGGCGACAAGAGTCATGTAAAGATGGCCATTGACGCCGCTTTGAAAGCGAAGGATGCCTGGGCGAATTTCAGTTTCGAACACCGCGCTTCCATTTTTCTGAAAGCCGCTGAATTGCTTTCCGGTCCGTACCGCGCCGTGATTAATGCTGCTACGATGCTGGGCCAGAGCAAGAATGCCTACCAGGCAGAAATTGATGCGGCCTGCGAGATGATCGACTTCCTGCGGTTCAACGTGCAGTACATGCGCGAGATTTACACACAGCAACCGGTTTCATCGAAAGGAATTTACAACCGCGTGGAACACCGTCCGCTGGAAGGTTTTGTGTTTGCACTCACTCCATTCAACTTCACAGCCATTGCCGGGAATCTTCCTACATCAGCGGCGATGATGGGAAATACGGTGGTGTGGAAACCATCGAACACACAGATCTACGCCGCCAACATCCTCATGAAAGTATTTATGGAAGCAGGATTGCCGGCTGGTGTCATTAACCTGATGTATGTATCGGGACCAGAAGCGGGAGAAGTGATTTTCAGCCACCCTGATTTTGCCGGAATACATTATACCGGTTCCACAGAAGTATTTCAGGGAATCTGGAAAACCATCGGCAACAACATTCAGAAATACAAATCCTATCCCCGTAT
Organism: Bacteroidota bacterium; assembly: GCA_026391945.1. Taxonomy (GTDB): domain Bacteria; phylum Bacteroidota; class Bacteroidia; order AKYH767-A; family 2013-40CM-41-45; genus JAPLDA01. Next base: position 3,859 of record JAPLDA010000025.1, read on the forward strand.
TGTTGGTGAAACGGGAGGAAAAGATTTCATCGTCGCTCATCCTTCTGCTGATGTGAAAGCTCTTGTAGCGGCGCTGACGCGCGGCGCTTTTGAATTCCAGGGACAAAAATGTTCGGCCGCTTCGCGTGCTTATGTTCCAAAGAGTTTGTGGAATGAAGTGAAAGAAAATTTCATTGCCGATTTAAAATCCATCAAAGTAGGACCTACGGAAGACTTCAGTTGTTTTGTGAATGCGGTGATCGATGAAAAATCATTCGACAAACTCGCTGCCTACATCGACCAGGCAAAACAAAGCAAGGATGTCGAGATCATTGCCGGCGGCACGTACGACAAATCTAAAGGATATTTTATTCAGCCGACGGTGATCGTGAGCAAAGACCCATATTATGTAACGATGTGTGAAGAACTGTTCGGACCGGTTTTGACGTTGTATGTGTATGACGACAACAAGTTCGCTGAAACCCTTGACATCGTAGATAAGACAGGAATCTATGCCTTGACGGGTTCTATTTTTTCACAGGACCGTTACGCAGTTGATTTCGCCATGAAAAAATTAGTGAATGCAGCCGGTAACTTTTACATCAACGATAAATGCACAGGCGCCGTTGTGGGGCAGCAGCCCTTTGGCGGCGGCCGCGGATCGGGCACCAACGACAAGGCAGGTTCGCTGATTAATTTGTTGCGATGGGTTTCTCCGCGTACGATTAAAGAAACATTGGTTCCGCCGACTGATTACCGGTATCCTTTTTTAGCGGATGAAAATGCGAATGGTGCGGTGACGAAGGAGACCACGAAAGGAAAAGCGGCGGTGAATTAGGAGCCGTGGAAAAGATCGACATCCTTGCAAAAATTAGCAGGTCTATTCATTTCCATCATTATTTTTAGAATACGTAACGACCTGCCTTGTGAGTTTGTAAGTTCATCAATATTTTTTTGCTTCGCAGGGTGATAAATGGCAGATTGATCCGTCGTTCAAAGTCAACTCAATGAATTTGATTTAGAACCCATCTCAAAACGCGGGCTATCCTTGAGTTTAGTCCATTGATTCGTTGACCTTGGTAACAGGCTGCATCGAAAAGGATTATTCTTTTTTCCTGAATTGATTTATTTTTTGCAGCACATCTACATCCGCCTGATCCTGCGGCCTCCCGGCAATCATTTTTAATGTGATCAGGTGATGATACTGAATGACCGGAACTTTTTGATTTTTCAAAGGCAACAGTTTTTTTTCTTTATCTGCTTCATCATAGGATAAGCCGGTCACCTTTGTCAGAAAATCTATTTTATTAGGCTTTTCCCCAATGTGCATAACCTTTGCTTCGTTGAAATCCATTTGGGTGACAACCTGTAAACTATCCGCACCGATACCATGCTCACGTAATGCTTTAACAAAATTCTCTTTGTTTCCATTATCAGGTCTCAACCAGATATCCATGTCAGACGTTCCACGTTCATAACCATAAATAATGACAGCATAACCTCATATCAACATGAATTCCACCTCATGTTTCAGCATGAGTAATAAAAATTTTTTATGTTCTTCAAGGAAAATATCCATCTTCAATCAAAACTTAGCTGGATGCCAATTGTTGGATTTTTTTTTAAATCATCAGCAAAAATCCGTTTGATCAATGCCGTCGCATTTTTCAAATGCTGCTCGGGAGTAAGTGTTGCAAGCCATTGGTAATTATCCGCTTCCATATCTTCAAGAGAAGAAAAAAAGTGCATCACTTTATTACTACCGTCTGAATGGTATGTGAAAACCGGTTCTTTCACCTGTTCGACGATCGATTGTTTCTTCGTTTTTTTCTTTGACATAAATATTGTTAAAGATACATCTTATAATTCCAGGTATCATGTTTCACAACTTTAACCACCATCCAGAGATCAGATGGCTAAAAGCAGGAAATAAATCTTCAATACAGGTACTCCGAGCAGTTGTTTTTTGTTGTCAACTTCAAAAGTATTAATAATAACATTCAGAGCAAATTTCAAGATGCATTATTCCGATGCGGTAACCATCAAAGCCATTCCCGAAGTTGTAATTTGAGTGGAGCATCATACTAAGAGAGCAGGAACCATCCGGCTATAAGTTCTATTCTCCATTCACCTTCACTTAAAGTCCATCGTTTTGCAACAACCATATAAGTTTGGTTTATTAAAAAAGAATCTCCAATTTTGATGTTTATTTTTTGAGGCTGTATGAGTCGGATGAAATTATTTTTTAGTTTTTATCAATGAATCCATTTACTATTTTTCATTATGAAAAAAACAACCCTACCGTTAAAAGCCGGTTTGATGCAGGCTGTTTCAAGGAACAGCCATCACGTTCTGGCGCTGCGGGCTTATGTAGAAATGTTGCGGCTGAAAAATTACAGTCACAATACATTGATCAACTACAGGAACTGGTTCCTGGTATTTCTTCAGCATTTTCCTGACCGCAAGCCATCCACGATCAGCAAGAATGAGATCATGGATTTCATGGTACGCTTTCGCAACAGTCCGAAATGGAGCGCCACCACGCAGAACCAGCTCATCAGCGCGATTAAATTTTTTTATGAAAAATTGTTGAACCGCCCGAGGGAAGAATACGATTTACCGAGGGCACAGAAACCGGAACAGTTGCCGACGGTATTTTCTGAATCGGAAGTATTAGCCATTATCAAGGCAACGGATAACCTGAAGCATAAAACCATTTTATGTTTAGCGTATGCGGGAGGTTTGCGGATCAGTGAAATTGTGAACCTGAAGATTCACGATGTGGATTCGAAGCGGATGGTGATTGTGTTGAGGCAGGCAAAGGGAAAGAAAGACAGGATTGTGATGCTGAGTGAAAAATTACTGGTCATGTTCCGGGTTTATTTCAAAGAATATAAGCCGAAGAGTTGGTTGTTTGAGGGCCAGGGCGGCGGACAGTATTCGGTGCGCAGCATTTCGAAGATGATACAGGCCTGTAAAATAAAAGCGAAGGTTTATAAGAAGGGAGGCATCCATGCGATGCGGCACAGTTTTGCAACGCATTTGCTGGAAGGCGGCACCGACATCCTCAGCATCAAAGAACTTTTAGGGCATAACAGTTTACGGACGACGATGGCCTACACGCATGTGAGCAAGAAGCACATCAGCAAAATTCAGAGTCCGTTGGACAAACTATAAATTAGAAGAAAGCGTTTCAGTACGGATAGTCCATTAGCTGCTCAACGAATACGAATTCGTACGAATGTAATCGTTAGCTGCAATGGCTGGGGACACTGCTAACTTTGAACATTAGAGCTTTGAACGAACAGTTTTTTACCAACGACTAAAATCTAAACTGACAATTATTTGCTTAACTTTGACGGGACAATTTTATAAGAAATGATACAACGGTTTTACTTTGACACATCAGTTTTAAGCGGAGTTTTTGACACCGAGTTTGCGGAGCATTCTACAATTTTGATGGAGAGAGTTAAGCTTGGACAAATCAAAGCAGAAATTTCCGAACTTGCCGAAGAAGAAATTATGAAAGCCCGTAAAGAAATTCGTGACTTCTATAAATCGTTACCGAAAGAGAATATTGAGTTTGTAGAAATCACAAAAGATGCACTTCTTCTTGCTGACACTTACATTGCAGAGAAAGTTGTAGGTAAGACAAGCAAAGACGATTGTTTGCATATCGGCATGGCGACAGTTTGCAAAGTTGACCTACTTGTAAGTTGGAATTTCAAACACATCGTAAACATTTATCGTATCAGGGGATACAATGCAGTTAATATCAAATTGGGATTTCCCCCATTAGAAATTCGTTCACCAAAAGACATAGTAGAATGAAAACAAAAACTAAAAAAGAAGTAAAGACATTTGACGCAGTAAAAAGTATGCGTGAAATCAAAGACAAAATTTCGTTGGAGATTCAAGACATGAACTTTGAACAGTTGAAAGCATACTTCAAACAGAAACGGTTGCAAAGGGCCAAAGGATAAATCACCTTGAACAAAGTAGTGCGAACCTCAAACAGTTGTGCCTTGAACGAACAGTGCCACATGCAGCTAACATAAAGATCCCTTCTTCGTTCGCAAATTTAGGTTTATAGCATGTGACCCGGTATTTAAAAACGAACCACAACAGTTCCGATAGTTTTTGGAAATGTACCGTAGTCTGCATACCTTTCGAAATATTCGGAACCTTTGAATACAAAAAACTACCGACAATTACATTAGTCTGGATGC
>JAPLDA010000086.1 GCA_026391945.1 Bacteroidota bacterium
GGAGCGGGAGAACATTTTCTTGAAGTTGAAATGGACGCTACCGGTGGAAATAATTTTGGTGATGCAGCTACTGATAAATTTTGCTCCGTACCGTATGCTTTCAGGAGCGCAGTGTCAGATAGTTTAAGCGGACTTTCTAAAACTGCATTGATGGGAATTGTTCAACATGCTTCTTCTTGTTGCAGTTTGCAGGAAAGTTATGACGTGGGTAGCGTAATTAACCTCAATCAAAATAACAATACATCAGGTGCTGTTGAAATTGGCGATAACAATGCTTACCCGTTGAATTCAAATATTGAGCTCCATGTAGTAGCTGCCAATCCCGGAAATGTCTCTCCCTTTTTAACTCCTGGTGATTTTGAAACTAAGTATCCTACAAATAATCCAATGCCAACAGTTGTTGCGGAAAACAATGCCTTAGGAAATGCACTGCAGGCTATAGTGATTGATTATAATGGGGCATCGGCAAATCCTGAGCCGGCTATTGAAGCTGCTCATTCAGGTTTAGGCAGTGCTATTCATGCCACTATTCCTGTCACTTCTGCCCAATACGCTGTTAATAATTATAAACCAACAATTTTTTCAGAAAATTATAATTTAGGAGATGCAGGTCTTTTTAGAATAATTAATTCATCTTCCACTCAGGCTGCTGTACGGGGCGAGATCAAAGCCAATACAAACACACTTCACGCCCAGGCAGGTTCATTTTATATTGGTGCCCAAAATGGAACACAAAATAATGCGACAGCAGTAAGTTTTCAAACTGATGGTGATGGAAGCGCTGCATCTTTTCTTGTTTCACGAAGCACCAATCTGAGAAATGGAATCAATGTGCAAACCAATGGAAGCGGAAATGCTGTACAGGCAATCAACTGGGGAACTCAAGGCAGTGCCGGTAAATTTCGCACTGTTCAAAGCGCGAACACTACGAATGCTTTGGATGTTTTGAACAATGGTGGTGGGTGCGGACTATCTGTTTTTAACTATAATCCGTTATCAAAAGGCTCTTTAATAAATGCACATACCAATGTTGCAACGGGTTTTCCTACCGCCCGTTTTACAAATTCAAATGCTAATGGAAATGTTGTATTACTATGTGATAATTACTCGCCTGCAGTAACAGTTGCTGCCAGAAACTATGGATCCTCCGTTGGGGCTGGTTATTTTGTTAATGAGAATAGTAGTAACAATGCAATTACACTTTCCGGCATTAACAAGGGTACTGTAGTTTATCCCGGTACAAATTATGGAATAGTTGGTGCTTCAATGGGATCTATCAGTGCCCCTCCTGGATCTCTCCCGTATGCAGTGGGTGTATATGGTTCAATTGGAGCAGGATTTACAACGAACACAAGTGGTGCGGCAATTTTGGGAACTGTTGTAACAAATAGTCAGGATGCATACGCGGGATATTTTAATGGCAAGGTCAATATTAATGGTGGAACTACTATTACAGGCGCAACAAATATTACCGGTACATTCAATGTAGTTGGAAATTATTTTCAATATGGAGCTGCCAAGTCAGGTGGTTCGATGGTGAAAAATCAGAACGGTGAAATTAAAGCATTAACAGCAGAAGAAACTACTGCGGAATGGGTGTCGGACTATAATACCAGTCAGTTAGCTAATGGAGAAACGACGATTTCCATTGAACCTGAATATCTCTCGACTGTTAATACGGTACAATACACCTACATGGTCTTTATACAACCGGAAGGAGATTGCAAGGGATTATTTGTTAGCAATAAAACATCCACCACTTTCACGGTTAAAGAATTGCAAGGAGGAACGTCAAACATTTCTTTCGGCTATAAAGTTATGGCAAAAAGAAAAGGTTACGAAATGCTACATCTCTCCACAAAAGAACAGATAATACAGGCAACCCAGCAGTATATGCAAGCTTATTGGCCAGAGTTATTGCCATCAGCACAAAGTTCTCATTTAACAATAAATGTTCAGGACATTCAATCGACTATCCCTGTCCCTCAATCTGTGGAGACCATTACATTACCTGATCTACAGCCTTCTCCTGAAATTCCTGAGGCTATAACCCCGGTACAGAATAGCACAGTTACTCCTCCAGTCATTCATTATATCCATCCTCATTAAAATGAAAAAAAATCTAATTATAGGAATCGTTTTACTATCGCTGTGTCCCAACTTGCGGGCACAGCGGTGGTATAGCATGATGACTAATGGCGTTTATAGCGGGATCGGTTGCTTTGCAGTTGACAGAGTAAACAGCATCTTATATGTTGGTGGGCCACTGACACAGGTTGATACCCTTCAGAATGTATGGAAGGTTGCACAATGGCATGAAGGCGTATGGCAACGGGTTGGCCCATCTTCTGTTTTGAATCCATTGCATTCCGGACATGTTAATTGCCTTGCTTTTATAGATAATGTGTTATACGAGGGTGGTGGTTATCCATCTCAAATGACTATCGGTTATTTTGATGGTATAACCTGGCAGCAGTTGGGTTCAGGGGTGAATCGTGCCAGTGGAGCGGAGGTGTATTCAATTGATTCAATGTTTGGAGATATCTATTTCTGCGGCAATTTTGTTATTGATAGTACACAGGTTGGTGGCGACACGGTGAATTGTGTTACCCGGTGGGATGGTACGCATTTACAACCTCTTGGTACTCCTCCGCATGCGGGAGTGTATGCTACCTGGACAACAGGTTATGATGCCCGTTCGCTATATAGGTTCAATAATGAAATATTCATTAGCGGATATTTCACAATGGCGGGTACAATACCTATAAATAACAGTATAGCCCGATGGGATGGAGCAAATTGGATGACAGCAGGTACACATAATTATGTTGATGCAATTTGTTTCCTTGAATACAACGGAGAACTTTACTGTGGTGGATGGGGCGGGATACAAAAATGGAATGGCACCGACTGGGTTATGTTTGCGCCTACAGTTAATTCTACTTCTCCATGGAATTGGGTTTTGGCAATGACAGTATATAATAATGAACTGGTGGTGGGTGGTGGCTTTAGTTCAATTGATGGAGTTGCTGCCAACAACATTGCAAAATGGGATGGAACTTCATGGTCAACTTTTGACAGTGGTTTTTATCTTACAACAAGCATTGGAAATTCGGGACTTACCGGCTTAGCGGTTATGGATGGCAATCTATTTGCCTGTGGAACATTTGACATGGCTGGTCATACCCCTGCACATAGCATTGCCCGGTGGGGGCCTGATTCAATACTTGGTGTTCATGCAGTACCTGAGCAACCACTTAGTTTTGCATTGTATCCCAACCCTGTTAACGATGCCTTGCATATTATTATTCAATCACAACAAACAGAATTATTTGAATACGATGTTTGTGATGTTACGGGAAACATTGTACTTACTGGAAAACTTTCTTCAGGTATTCAAAAAGTAATACCGGTTAAAAATCTTTCTGCCGGAGTGTATTGTATTAAAGTTACTAACGGTAGGAGTTTTATGGTGAAGAAGTTTTTGAAGGAATGAAGGATGCCTGGCAGGGCAGTTGTGTATCAGAGGCAAGCCTTCAGATTGTGTTCAACAATAATAAGTGAAAAAAAAATTCCCGGTTCTTTGCCGGAACATGACTGCCGTCATGGAAGAGCGATGCGGATTGGGTTACTTTTAACTGTCGTTATTTGAATTTTGTCCTATTGAAATAAAGTAGAAGAACAGTACAACTTACGTTGCCACTTGTTGTCTTCAATATGCAGAATAAAAACTGACTGCTTAAATCAGGGAGATTGTAAATAACGGAAGATCGGATTATAATAACTGCTGTTACAGCACTAAACTATGAGATCGTACAGGCGGGATTGATGTCCCGCCTTTATTTTTTTGTGTACAGGAGTAACTTCGAAAACCTGAACTCCGCTTTTGTTTCCGGTGCTTTCAGTTGATTCCCGTCAATTCCAAAAGTAGTAAGAATGTCGCGAGGAGTCTGGCCGTTTGATTCATTAACGACAATGAAAAGTCTTGCGAAGGCAGTTGTATTGCTCCGAAGGAATTCCGTAACAACATGATTTTTCAGTAGGTAATATTCCAGCGGATAATCCGTAGGAATGACTGATAGGAGCCTGTCGCCGGGTTTGATTTCATGGCTGATAGCAACGGCCATCTTTTCATTGTCACTGATGTCGCTCCAATGAGCGGGCTTCATAGAATAAACCTCGCTGCTCTGGTAAAAAAGCAATGCCAGAGCTAATCCTGAAAATAACCAGTTGGCCTTTTTAAATTTTATTTTTGTCACCACCTCAACCATACCCGACGATGAGATGATGAAAAGTAATGGAACAAGGAAAAGCCAGATTCGCGCAGGAGGAATCCGATGAAGCATCAGGACGCCTATAAGGAGAATGATCAACATAAATAGAATGGAGGCTATCCATTTCCTGTTTTGTTTAATGACAACAGAAAACAAAAAACCAGCCGACAGCAAAATAAAAATGACAATTGAAATTCCGCGTTTCCACGACAGAAACGTTTCGGCAACGGTTTTTTGAATCAGTGAGGAGTTTGAGATTGTGGTGGATTCACCGATGTATGGATTGTTTAGTAATGACTTCATCCCGGAAACAAGAACAGGAGGGAGATACAAAAGGGCGGTGAGCACGAGGGTGGAAAACAACGCTACTAAAATTTTCTTTTTCGGAATACAAATACCTGTTGAAAGGAAAATAAATTGGCCATAGATGATCATCAGCGCAAAAACAAATACCGGTACGGTGTACAAAGCCAAAGCGGAAATCAAAATAAAAAATATCCATGAGCCTTTTCTTTTTTCCAGTTCATCACTGAGAAATATCAAAACAAGGAAAAACAAAGTCAGCATCGTATACCCTCTCGCCATCACCGAATATTCAATGAGAACATTCGATACCGCTACCAATGACATCGCCAGCAAAGCAGTTTCTTTATTGAATAATTTTCTTGCTGACAGGTAAGTCATGGGAATGATGAGAACGCCGGCGATGAATGCAGGCAGCCGGATGACCCATTCTTCATTTCCAAAAACCGAACATGAAAGATGCGAGAGAAACGTATGAAAAAGATGGTTGTTCGGATACGAATAATCCGATAAGCCAATGAACAAAGGTCTCTTTACAAAATACAAATAGGTAAATGCTTCATCGTAACTGATGGGTTGAAATAAATGTGCAAGCCTGAGAAAGAATCCCCAAAAAAAAATAATGATCAGAACAAAAAGGTGGACTCTCTTCTCCGATTTAATTCCATGAATGATTCGGCGGAACAGATTTTTTAAATAGCTCCGTGATTCAACCAGGATGGTTTCCGAAAATCTTTCTACATCATTTCTTTTGATCCACAGAAAAAAGTTCAGCAGGAGAACAGCAATGGAAACGATCCTTACCCTCATTTGTATGAGTTGAAAACGTTCCGGCGTAAAACTTTCCACCTGGTGATCCGCAGAAAGAGAATCGAGAAATTGTTTTACAGTTTCATAATGGAAGAATGAAAAAGATAAAAGACAGGAAGCGAAAATGAAGATGAGAAAAAATACAAAAAATAAAAGTGATTTTGTAATTCGCGCTGAGCGGTTCATGCTTTCACCAGTTTTTCCAACTCATACATTTCATCTCTTAACCGTGCGGCTTCAACGAAGTCGAGATCACGTGCAGCTTTTTCCATGGCCTTCCTCGTGGAAGAAATGGTTTTCTTCAACTGATCTTTATTCATGTAATGAATCACCGGGTCGGCGGCAACACTGGCCCTGTCCGGTTCAATGTATGCCTTTGGCTCGGCATATTTTGAATCGGCCACCTTGGTCTGGCTCATGATGCTTTCCGTGGAACGGGTAATCTGCGTCGGTGTGATGCCGTGATCGGCGTTGTATTCCAATTGCTTGATCCGTCGCCGGTTTGTTTCATCAATGGTTTTCTGCATGCTGTCGGTGATTTTGTCAGCATAAAAAATCACTCGGCCGTTGACGTTTCTTGCAGCGCGTCCCGCCGTTTGAGTAAGCGAACGGTTGCTTCTTAAAAATCCTTCTTTGTCGGCATCAAGAATAGCCACCAGTGAAACTTCCGGCAGATCCAGTCCTTCGCGCAGGAGATTGATTCCAACCAGCACATCAAAATTACCGAGCCGCAGGTCGCGAAGTAATTCCACGCGATCGAGCGTTTCCACTTCCGAATGAATGTAACGGCAGTTGATGTTCAGCTTAGAAAGATATTTGGTTAATTCCTCAGCCATCCGTTTCGTCAGCGTCGTGACCAATACTCTTTCTCCCGCCTTCACCGTTTTGTCTATTTCATCCAGCAGATCATCCACCTGGTTCATGCTTGGTTTCACTTCAATCACCGGGTCAAGCAAACCTTTCATAATCGGCAGGAGTGGCGCTTACATAGATGACCTGGTTCAACATGCTTTCAAACTCATCGAATTTAAGCGGGCGATTGTCGAGCGCGGAAGGAAGCCTGAACCCATACTCAACAAGATTCTGTTTTCTTGAACGGTCGCCACCGAACATGGCGCGCACCTGTGAAACGGTCACGTGACTTTCATCAATCACCATGAGGAAATCATCCGGAAAATAATCGAGCAGGCAAAAGGGGCGCGTGCCCGGTTCACGGCCATCAAAATAACGCGAATAGTTTTCGATGCCGCTGCAATAGCCCAGTTCCCGAATCATCTCGAGATCGTATGTAACGCGGTCTTCCAGCCGCTTTGCCTCAAGATGTTGTCCGAGAGATTTCATGTATTCAACCTGCTTTACCATGTCTTCCTGGATTTGCCAGATGGCTTCGAGCTGACGATCGGGACTCGTTACAAAAATGTTGGCAGGATAAATCGCCACCGCTTCATGCTTCTCAATGGATTTTCCTGACACCGGATCGATGGAAGAGATTTCTTCGATCTCATCACCGAAAAAACTGATGCGGTAAGCGTTGTCAGCATAGGCCAGGAAGACATCGACGGTTTCTCCTCTCACTCGAAAATTTCCCCTGTTAAAATCAGCTTCCGTTCTCGAATAGAGTGATGATACCAGTTTGTGAAGAAACCCGTTCCGGCTCATCCGTTCACCGGCTTTGATGCGGATGATGTTGTCTTTGAAATCGGCAGGATTGCCAATACCATAAATGCAGGAAACAGAACTGACCACGATCACATCTTCGCGCCCGCTGAGAAGGGCTGTGGTAGTACTCAACCTCAGCTTTTCAATTTCCTCGTTGATGGAAAGATCCTTTTCGATGTAGGTATTCGTGGAAGGAAGATAGGCTTCCGGCTGGTAGTAATCGTAATAAGAAACAAAATACTCGACGGAATTATGAGGAAAGAATTGTTTGAACTCTCCGTAAAGCTGCGCCGCCAAAGTCTTATTATGACTAAGTACCAACGTTGCTTTTTGAACACGGTTGATCACATTCGCAACGGTAAACGTTTTTCCGGAACCGGTAACACCTAACAACGTCTGTGAACGGTCGCCGCGTTGAAGTCCTTCCACCAATTGTTCAATCGCCTGCGGCTGATCGCCGGTCGGCTGAAATTCTGATTCGAGTTTAAACGACATAAGGCAAAGTTCTAAAAATCATTCGTTCCGGCGAATAAAAAAAATACCCGCAAGACTGATCTCACGGGTATTCAGCATTTCCTAAGTTTTTTATTAATGAGACAATGATTTCAGAAGTCGCCGAAGGCGGTGCACTGAAATCATTGTCTCATTAATCCCGAGCAACGTCGAGGGATCTGGTCAATACCCCGCAGCAAAGCTACGCAGTCATTCATTCTTTGATGAATTTTTTTTCCGTGATTCCTTCGGGCAATTCGACACGTACGAGGTACATCCCTTTGGCCAGACTGGAAACATCAAGAACCTGTTCTGCTGTCAAATTGTTTTTTTCAAAATGAATCTCCCGGAGAATTCTACCGGTGATATCGAGGAGCATGATGCCGGCTTTCCCTGCTAACGGTGTCCTGACAACAAGGTGAACAGCATTCGTTACTGGATTGGGATAAATTAAAACCGAATGGCTCAACGTGTTTTCATGAATGCCAACACCCATCGTAATCGCAAATGCTTTGTCGTTGATATCAAAGAACACATTGCCATCACCTTCCACCATGATCCTCGCAGTGGTGGTGATTGTATTTGGAACGATGAAAGCATACGATCCGTTATTCGGAACATGCATGGCGATGGTATCAGCGAAAGTATTTCCGTTGTCTGCAGATAAATAAATGTTTACAAACGGGGTGCTGATGGGAGTCACATCGGTGGAAGCGACATTCCATTTCACGGTATCCTGGTCGCCTTCCACCCAGGAAATACCGGTAACGTTGGGATACGTGATCGCGAATGCAATGTTGGTATTGATGACATTGAGTGTAACTGTTGAAGGACTGTGAATGACGCCGCCGCCGCCCGCCTGGTTGTCACGGGCTGTGCAACGGAATGTCAGCGTTCTTGCATAACTCGCTTTGATTTCACCGATGGTCGTGGTGTTGTTGAGGATGTTTGCAAGCTTTGGAAACAAACGTGTCGGAGAAATGGACGGATTAAACGAACGGAAAATAGGAGCGTTCCCGGAAGGAGCATTCCATGTGCCTGAAGGACCGAGGTCATATTCTTCCCAGCAATACGTCACCGAATCGCCATCTGGATCAGAAGCAGAAGCCGTCAATCTAAAAGGAGTCTGGTACGGAATGCTATAGGTGGAAGAAGGAATCGAGAGAATGGGAGCATTGTTCCCGGTGGCTGTAATGGCAGCGCAGGTATTCCCGTTTCCTGTCTGTGAATAGGTGATGATCTCATCGAAATTTTTTGTGTGAAAATAAGCATCACTGTGTGCCTGCAGGTCGTTTGCTGAAGTGCAGATTCCCGCATAACCCATGATGGTGCTGGCGCTGCCGGACTCATAAGCAGCCGTTGATGCCCGGTTTCCATTGCACGATCCGGTGGTTGCATTAAAGGTATGGTTGCCTCCAAACTGGTGTCCCATTTCATGCACTACGTAATCAATGTCGAAAGCATCTCCGACTGGAGTGCCAGAACCTGTTACTCCTTTTGCTTTGCTGCTTCCGCATACACAACCAAGGTTGGCAACCCCACCGCCACCGGTGCTGAACACATGTCCCATGTCGTAATTAGCCGAACCGATGACGCTGTTGCACGTAGTCTGGTTCTCCGTGAGCATGGTACTTCCGCTGTTATTGGTGTATGGATCAGAAGAAGTGGTATAGATCAGCAACGTATCGTTCGCAACCATGTTCATGTGAATGTCGAGTTCCCTTTCATAGACTCCGTTGACGCGATTCATGGATGTAACCATTCCTGCTAATGCGCCGGCTTTAGTGCCGCCGTAATAGGTGGTGTATTCATAGTCAGCAGCGAGAGCAAGGCGATACGTTCTCAACTGACTTCCGATGCTTTGGAAAGAAGATGGCTGGTATACTTTGTTGTGTTCATTGTTGAGTTCGTTACGTTCTTCATCAGTCTGAAGAAGGCAATTGAACCGGTAAAGTTCTCCGGGTATATCACTTTTGTAATACACGATGTAATCATCCGTATTTCCAAAAACAACAGGATCGATATAGACTGTACCATTGGCAGAAAGCACATAAGCATGAAATCCGAATTGAGTAATGTCGAGGCGGATGGTGGCAGTCGGATCACTGATTCCCTGTCCTGCGTAAGTTTTAATGAATGGATAAGCATCGGCAAGCCCTTTTTCCATCACAGGAGATTCAGCCAGTGTATAGCTGTTGAAACGGCCATCCGGCATCGGTAATTCAATGATGAACCCGGATCGCCTGGAAGCAACCTGTTGTTCAGAAGGAGCCGACAAAAGAAATGATCTCATCTGTTCCGTTTCGAGAGAGAACGTTTCAAAGTGTGTTGGCATCCAGCTTCTCTTTGCCATGGATTCACCGACGGGAGAGTTTTTTTTCCAGAATGACTGTGAATGATCACGGGCAGCTGCAAATTGAAAACAGGAAATCGCCAGCATGATGGTGAGCAGGTGTTTCAGAGGGGTATGTTTTTTCATGGATGAGTGATTTGTTTTGAGAGCCCAAAATAGAAAAATACTTTGGAGCAAATATGAGTTTCATTTCCGCGGCGAACCAGGCAATTCGAATGGCGGGAGGCCCTGAATTTCGAAATCAGATTTGAAGTAACAAAATAAAAACTGGTGCGTGAATTTTTTTTCCGGAGGCTGTATGAACCACTCTCCCAAAGAGGAGATGACGTATGCATGGAAGCCGTTTGAATTGAATTCAAACCGGATGGAAGCCGACCGGTTTTCCACTCCCTGTCCGCCGTATGATTTCATCAGCGGGTACTGTGCTTCGAGCGCGGGATCCATCACGGAAGTTCGGTAGATGTTGAATTTCATGAACCCGCTGTCGGGACGCGGAAATTCCAGGATGACTTTGAGTGAATCGATGTTCCGGTTTTTCTCTGAAGGAGCATGAGCCAGAAGTTGTTGCATCTGTAATGAGTCAAGAGCGAACAGCCTGTACTTTTTATATTTTTCATTAGAGGTTCCGGAACGATGATAAGCAGTTGGATCCAGTTCATTCCATAGTGCAGAAACACGGATGGAATCATGAGCCACAACGGGAATGGTTTTCACCGTGTGAATTTTCTTTGAACAGGAAAAGAAGATCAGCGTGACAAAAAAAAATGCCGGGATGAATGGATGTGGTTTCATTTTTTGCATCAGCAAAGAAAGCAATTTCATTTGTTAACTCAGGAACTGAAGATACAGAAGTGCCACGGCCGAAACGGTCATCAGCAACAAGGTGATGACACCCATCACATTCGAAAATGTTGAATTGGTATTTTCACCCATCACTTTTTTATTGTTGCAGATGTGAAGGATGATGGCAATCAAAACCGGCGCCGTGATACCATAAAGGATGGCTGTATAGATGAGTGATTGTATGGCGCTGATCCCCGTAAAATTAATAGCGGAAGCCACCACCAGCGAACAGATGATGATGTAATAAAATGGTTTTGCCTCGTGGAATTTTTTATTCAGCCCTTCTTTCCATCCGAAAGATTCACTGATCATGTAAGAAAGCGAACCTGTTAAAACAGGAATGGCCAGAAAACCTGTTCCCAAAACTCCCAAGGCGAATAACAGGTAAGCAAAATTTCCCGCCAGGGGTTTCAAAGCCAGCGCGGCCTGTTCAACAGTATCGATGCGGTGAATGCCGGCATTGAACAGCACCGTACCCGTGGTGAGGATAATGAAAAACATGACGACGTTTGAAAAGAAAGTTCCAAAGTTCACATCTACTCTCATGTTGCTGAGAATCGTTTTGTCAACGACGATTTTTTTCTGCTGCACTTCTTCCACTTCCATCGACGCCTGCCAGAAAAACAGGTAAGGCGAAATGGTGGTGCCGAGAATCCCAACGAGAATACTCATGTATTCTTTGGTAAAGCGGAACTCCGGTATGAAAGCACTTTTCAGGATCTGTAAAAAATTTTGTTTGGTGAGAAAGGGAACGATGAGGTAACAAAGCAGCGTGATGCAAAGCCATTTCAGGATGGAAGCAATTTTCAGGTAGGGCAGGTAGATGATGCAAACGATGAGCAGGATGGTGAACAGGATGGAGAAAACTTCAGGAGAAATTTTTGGAACCATGAGGTTGGCAACAGCTCCCATTCCCGCCATATCAGCACCGATGTTCAACACGATGGCCGGGAAGCTGAATAACAGCATCAGGTACAAAAGCGCTTTCGGATAATTTTCTTTCAGTGTTCCCGTCAAACCTTTGGAAGTAACCAGCCCGATACGTGCGCACATTCCCTGGATGGATGCCATGAGTGGAAACGTGAAGAAGGCTGTCCACAAGGTGGAAAGTCCGAAGCCCGCTCCCGCCTGCGAATACGTGGCGATGCCGGAAGGATCGTCGTCGCTGGAACCGGTGATCAGCCCGGGGCCAAGCAGTTTCCAGAAGGGTAATTTTTTTTTGGATGGTTTCATTTCAAGAAAAGGGAAAAATATTTTCCCGCAGCGAAGCATTGAAGCGATGAAGTTAGCTAAAACAATCAGAGCATGCACTTCTTCTTCATGACTTTAATCACAGCGTCTGTTGATAATTCTCATTCTTGAAAGATCGGCTCGTTTTTAAGTTTGTTTAGTTTTGACGAACCTGCCTGTTCATGATGTATCATAGCATGTTGTTTACTTAACAAAAGGTTCAATGGCTGAAGAAAAAAAATCGATTTTACCGAAGGGCTTGCGCGATTTTTACATAGAGGCAGGGGAGACAACACAATTTGCCGGCAGGTTTTTCAGGGAGATCTTATTTCCTCCTTACGAATTCAGGGAAGTCATCCGGCAATCGTATGAGATCGGTTACAAGTCGTTGCCGCTGGTAGGCATTACGGCATTCATCATCGGACTTGTACTCACGTTACAATCCCGTCCGACGTTGGTGTCGTTTGGTGCTGAAGCCTGGCTTCCCGCCATGGTAGGGGTTTCCATCATCCGTGAAATCGGCCCGGTGATCACTGCTCTCATCTGTGCCGGCAAAATCGGATCAAGCATCGGTGCTGAACTGGGATCGATGAAGGTGACGGAACAGATCGACGCCATGGAAGTTTCAGGAACCAACCCGTTTAAATACATCGTGGTGTCAAGGATCGTTTCAACAACACTGATGATCCCCGTTCTCGTGGTGATCGGTGATGCCATCTCATTATATGGTGCGTTTCTCGCCGTGAAAGTAAAAGGCGCCGTCAGTTTCACTTTATTCTTTCACCAGGTTTTTGAAGCATTGAATTTCGGTGATGCCTTGCCATCCGTCATAAAATCTTTTTTCTTCGGATTCGCCATCGGGCTGATCGGCTGTTACAAAGGATACCATTCGAAAAAGGGAACGGAAGGAGTCGGACGGTCAGCCAACTCCGCCGTCGTCGTTTCTTCGTTGCTGATTTTCATCATCGACCTGATGGCCGTACAGATCACTGAATTTTTCGGACTCATATAATCCGCATAATGAAAGAGGATGTTGCATACCACGTGATGGCGCCGGAACAAAAAAAATACGGTGATCCGATCATCGAGATTTCTCATCTCGTAAAATCATTCGGCGATAACCATGTGCTGCGCGATTACAGTCTTACCATCCGCAAAGGAGAGAACGTGGTGGTGCTTGGAAAATCAGGTTGCGGAAAATCTGTCCTCATCAAATGCATCGTCGGCTTGATACCTTATGACAAGGGATCTTTGAAAGTTTTTGGAAATGAGATCTCCGAAATCCAGCAGCAGGAACTGGATGAACTCCGCGCCAAAATAGGATTTGTTTTCCAGAGCAGCGCACTTTACGACAGCATGACGGTTCGTGAAAATTTAGAGTTTGCTTTGAGGCGGCATGGAAAAGGAAAATCAAGAACGGAAGTGAATGCACTCGTGGAAGAGACGCTCGACAATGTCGGGCTGCTGCATGCGGTGGAAGTGATGCCGGCGGAATTATCAGGAGGGATGAGAAAAAGAATCGGTCTGGCGCGTTCGCTGATCCTGAAACCTGAAATCATGCTGTACGATGAGCCGACGACAGGCCTCGATCCGATCACGGCGAAAGAAATCAGTAACCTCATGCTGAAAATGCAGTTAAAGTACAATACGTCATCCATCATCATCTCGCACGACATGCATTGCGCTCAGCTTACGGCTAACCGCCTGTCGGTGATGATTGACGGAATCAACTATGCCGAGGGAACATTCGATGAGCTGAGAAAAATGAATGACCCGAAGGTTCATGCTTTTTTTGAAATACTATGAATAAAGAAACCAATCACCGGATCCGCCTCGGAATCTTTGTTACGACAGGAATTATTTTCCTGATCATCGCCCTTTATTTCATCGGTAACAACCGGAACATGTTCGGCAGTACCTTTAAATTGTATTCCACTTTCCAGAATGTAAACGGACTGCAGCCTGGCAACAACGTGCGATATTCCGGCATCGACGTTGGTACGGTGGAGAAAATTGAAATCATCAACGACACTTCCGTTCATGTGCAGATGGTAGTTGAAGAAAAACTGAAAGAACACATCCGGAGAAATTCCATTGCGAGTATTGGCACCGACGGGTTGATGGGAAACAAACTGGTGAACATTGACCCGGGAACGCTGGACGCTCCGCTCATCAAAGAGAACGATGAAATTCCTTCGATGAGATCCGTGAACACGGAAGAAATGCTGCGGACACTGGAACTGACGAATCAAAACATCGCCATCGTATCGGCCGATCTGAAAGACATCACGCGAAGCGTTCAGAAAAGTCACGGTACGCTCTATAAAGTTTTAATGGACACCACCCTTGCCGAAGGAATGGAAAGTACGCTCAACAACATTCAGTCTGTTTCGAAAGATCTATCCAACATCACTGGAGAACTTTCTTCACTCGTGAACAGTGTGAAGAGCGGGAAAGGAACGGTGGGCATGCTGTTGAAAGATACGGTGCTGCCTTCCAATTTGCAGGTGACCATCAACAATGTAAAACTGAGCAGCCAGCGGATTGCAGATTTGTCGGTAAGCATGACGGATATGATTCAGAAAATTAACGGGAGCAAGGGGACCGTCAATTCGCTTTTATACGATTCAGCTCTCGTGAACAATCTGAAGCAATCGATGCAGAACATCCAGGCGGGTACGGATAATTTCAACCAGAACATGGAAGCACTGAAAAACAGTTTCCTCTTCCGTTCTTATTTCAGGAACCTGGAAAAAGAAAAAGAGAAGGCGGCGAAAAAACAAAAGTGAAGACGCTGGCTGCTTATTGTGATGCCGGGTATTAAACGAAGCCTGTGCGTAAGCGCCACCCGGNNGTGACCTAACATTTGTATTTTCGCACCGATTCATATTCGTTGATTCCTTTTTTTAAGCCTGCATTTTTTTCTTACTATTGTGATACCATTTCCAACAAGTCATCACATGTCAAAACATCAAACCATGAGTTTCATTTCATCAGGTGTATTCTGGGGAGGAATCATCATCCTTTTCGGATTGTCCATTATCCTCCGGGAAATCTTTCATGTACACATTCCATTCGTCCGCATTATTTTCGGATGCATCCTCATCTATTGGGGAATTAAAATGATCAGCGGTGGTTTTGGAAGAAACCACTGGGGAAGGAATGCCGCCGTTTTCAACGAAGCCAAAATGAATTACGACGACGCACAAAAAGAATACAACACCGTTTTCGGAAGCAGCACCATCGATCTTTTCAAGATGGAGAACAAAGGCGACCGGAAAATCGAAGTGAATATCGTTTTCGGAAACTGTGCCTTGATACTGAACGACAGCATTCCCATCAAAGTGGAAATCTCATCTGCTTTTGCCTCAGCCACCACGCCTGATAAAAACATGAGTGCATTGGGTAAGTCAACGTATTATACTTCCGCCTATAAAGAAAACCAGCCATATATATTCATTGAAGCCAACGTTGTGTTTGGTAAGCTGGATATTGAGAGTAAGAAGTGGTAGGGGCTAATCATCAAATGATCACATCATCAAATCGTTTATTTCTATTATCAGTTTTCTTTCTTCCTGCCCGATACCATTACTGGCACGTGCAGTTTTTCTGATCAGCGCCAATGCGGACTCTTTCATGGAACTGCTGATGTGATTTCCGTACTGCTGCAGGAAAAGTTTAAAAGATTCCTGTGATTTCCGGAAGGTGATGTGTTCCCTTAACGCCGTTGAAAAACTAAGGCCCGTCAGGATGATATCTTTGTATTCCGGCTTCTCATGAAAATGTTTGTGCCGGCTTATTTCATGATGAACCAAACGTTCAATCGTCCGTATTTCCTTTTCCTGTAACTTGCCATCCGCTTTGCATATAGCATATAGAAACTTTCCAAGCTCAGAATAAAATTTCTGATAAATCATTTTTCAGTTGTGATGAAAAGCAGGTTTTATTTTTTTGTCATCTTCCGCCTTGTTGATGTTTTCAATTCCTTTCAGCAAAGCATCGGGATTAAACGAAATGCTGTTGATGCCTTGTTCAACGAGGAAGGAAGCGAACTCCGGGAAATCACTCGGTGCCTGTCCGCATAATCCGATGGTGGTTCCCGTTTTCTTTGCCTTCCGAATAACCATTGCCATCAGTTGTTTGGCGGCATCGTTTTTCTCATCAAACAAACTGCTGATGATGCTCGAGTCACGGTCGATTCCCAGTGTGAGCTGCGTGAGATCGTTGGAGCCGATGGAAAAGCCATCAAAGTATTTTGCAAATTCTTCCGCCAGCAAAACGTTGGAAGGAATTTCTGTCATCATGTAAATCTCCAATCCGTTCACTTTTCTTTTCAAACCGAATTGTGCCATCAGTTCCACCACTTTTTTCCCTTCTTCAACGGTCCGGCAAAAAGGAATCATCAGTTTCACATTCGTTAAACCCATTTCATTGCGCACACGTTTCATCGCTTCACATTCGAGCCGGAAGCCTTCTTTGTATCGCGCGTTGTAATACCTCGAGGCTCCACGGAAACCGATCATCGGGTTTTCTTCCTTCGGTTCAAATTCTTTTCCGCCAACGAGGTTAGCGTATTCATTCGTTTTGAAATCACTCATCCTCACGATCACATCCTTCGGATAAAAAGCCGCAGCAATGGTCGCAACTGCCTGCGACAACTTATCAATGAAGTATTCTTTCTTGTCAGGGTAATGATGCGTGAGCTCTTCAATTTTATTTTTAGCGTTGTCATCTTTCAGTTCATCAAACCTGACCAAAGCCATGGGATGTATCCGGATGGCATTGCTGATGATGAATTCGAGCCGCATCAACCCGATTCCGTTGTTGGGGTAGAATGAATACCGGAAAGCTTTTTCCGGATCGCCGAGAATTAACATGACATGGGTTTTTGGCATCCTGATTTTTGAAAAATCAATATCCGTTTCTTTCCATTTTAATTTCCCTTCGTAAGCGAAACCGGTTTTTCCTTCGGCACAGGAGACCGTAATGATTTCTCCTTCTTTAATTTTTGTTGTTGCTTCATTCGTGCCTACAATGGCTGCAACGCCAAGTTCGCGTGCAACAATGGATGCGTGGCTGGTTCTTCCGCCTTTATCGGTGACGATGGCCGCCGCTTTTTTCAGGATCGGATCCCAGTCGGGATTGGTGATTTCAGTGACGAGAATTTCTCCAGGCTGAAGTTTTTCTGAGTCAGAAGGAGAATGTAAAATTCTTGCTTTCCCGGATGCGATTGAACTTCCAACAGCAATGCCTTCAGCAATCACGTTTCCTTTTTCTTTCAGCTCAAACATTTTAAAAGAGAAAAGATCTTTTGCCGAGTGAGTTGTCTCCGGTCTCGCCTGCACGATAAACAGTTCTCCGCTCAATCCGTCTTTGGCCCATTCGATATCCATCGGGTGTTGGTAATGTTGTTCAATCATCAGCGACCACTGCGCAAGCTGGTTGATCTCCTCATCATCCAATACAAATTCATTTTGCTTGTCAGCAGGAGTCGCCACGTTCACAATGGTTTTTCCCAACTCATGATCGGTGCCTTCCGAATAAATCATCATCATCTGTTTTGATCCTGCTTTCCTGCTGATGATTCCGTTTTTGCCATCGGTAAAAGTGGGTTTGAAAACAAAGTACTCATCAGGATTCACCGTTCCCTGCACAACATTTTCGCCAAGTCCCCAGCTTCCTGCAATGTGGATGATGTCGCGGAAACCTGACTCGGGCTCCAGTGTAAAACAAACTCCGGAGCAGGAGCAATCGGATCGTACCATTTTTTGCACTCCGACAGATAATGCTACGCTCATGTGATCAAAGCCATGATCCTCGCGGTATTTGATAGCACGGTCGGTGAACAGCGAAGCATAACATTCATGGCAAGCCGCCAATACGGTTTCTTCACCCCTGATATGAAGGAAGGATTGATGCTGTCCGGCGAAACTGGCCGAAGGAAGGTCTTCAGCCGTGGCGCTGGATCGAACGGCTACATCAGCAATTCCGTCGTACTCAACGCATAATTTTTTATAACCTTCTTTTACCTGTGCAATGAGTTCAGCCGGCAAAGCAGCATTCAGAACGAGTTGACGGGCTTCCGCACCGACATCACGAAGATTGGAAAAACTTTTCCTGTCGAGCTTCGCCAACACTTGCTGCATCGGTTCTTTCAGCTTGTTTGAATAAATAAAATCCCAGTAGGCAAACGTAGTGGTGGCAAATCCTCCGGGTACATGGATTCCCTTCGGGAGTAGGGTGGACAGCAACTCTCCCATGGAAGCATTTTTTCCTCCTACGAGCGAAACATCTTTCATGCTCACATTTTTCAGATCCACCACGAAGGCATCTGTTTTTGCTGAATTATTTTTCACTGTGATTTTAGTTTTGAACTCGGTTTGTCTTTACCTTATGAATGTTTTTATCTATACATCGATTGAAGTGCCTGATAATGTTTTGTCCCTCTCTTCAATGCTTTTTAACTCTTTGTCAAATTGATTGAAATGTTTTTCTTCGTCTGCTTTCAGCTCTTCAAATAATTTTTTTGATAACATGTCTGAACAGGAAGAACATTCATCGGCGGAGTTTTTATATTGTTTCATTCCGTCTTCTTCCATGGCCCGGGCAATGCGGAGCATTTCGTTCACCGACTTGGTATTTCTAATGACAAGGTTTATGTTCATGTTGATGTCTCCTTTGAGGGCGAGTGCCCGTTCAGAAATTTTTTCGACATGTCCCATCTCTGCAATCGCAGTTCGTTTAAAAAGTTCCGCCAGCAAATTCAAACCCTGGTCGTTGCAGTGAAAATGAAAATACATATACTGGTTTACAGCTGTCAACTCTTCGGCTACTGCTTTGTTTAATAAGGTGATGCTTTTCTCATTCATGATTTTAAGTTTTATGGATTCATTCATTTTTATTGAGCGATCCATCCGCCATCAACAGCAAGAGCGGCACCGGTTACGAATGAAGCTGCGTCGGAGCATAACCAAACGACTGCTTCAGCCACTTCACCGGGTTCTCCCAATCTGCCGACAGGTTCCAGGTTCTCAAATTGTTTTTCAATTTCTTTATTTTTTCCTGTGAAGCGATCGATCATCGGAGTTTTGATCACACCCGGACAAACGGAATTCACCCTGATTCCGGTTTTCGCATATTCAAGAGCGGCGGTTTTGGTAAGCCCGATGAGTCCGTGCTTGGAAGCAGTATAAGCGGGAATGTTCTGGAAGCCCACCAAACCCGCCACGGAAGAGGTGTTCACGATTGAACCCTTTTTCTGTTTCAACAGGTGAGGGATTTCATACTTCATGCACAGCCATGCACCTTTCAGGTTTACGCTCAGCACATGATCCCAGTTTTCCGTTGTGCATTCATGAGTGATGGCCGAATGTCCCTCGATGCCGGCATTGTTGAATGCAAAATCAATCCTGCCAAATGCAGTGATCGCTTTTTCCACCATCATCTGTACTTCTGTTTCATTGGCCACATCACACTTCACAAAAATGGCATCACCGCCCATTGACTTTATTGCATTCATGGTTTCATCGTCTTCTATGCAGTCAGCAACTACCACTTTGGCGCCTTTGGCTGCGAACAGAATCGCGGTGGCGCGGCCAATTCCAAAACTGCCACCGGTAACAATAGCCACACGATTTTTAAATACCTGGTCCATAATTTTTTCTTTAGAATGATCTTCTAAAGTTAGATGGCTCTATAAACAAGTTGAATGATGGCAATCAAAACGAACAGTGATATCAGTCATAAGTTCGCGAATGATAGCAGCTTGCTGCGGGGTCATTCATTTGTCCAGTTGATCTTTTTTTCGCGGCCTTGATTCCTGCTTGGGTTCGGGTTGTCGTTGTGGATTTTGCCTGATCTCTCTGGAAGGTTTCGGCTGCTGATGCATGTTTGAGCGTGGCGTTGGCTGATTTTCTTTCGGTGTTCTGATTTGCGGATTTTCCCGTGGCTGCTCTGTTGGCCGCGTTCCGGGATTTTTTATGGGCGACGGATTCATCGGGCGCGGAGTTTCATTATTCTTACCGGGTTGTGTATTTGACGGAGTGATGTTCCTGGTTTTTATCGGCTGGCTTGTTGCCGGCTGCAGATGCGGATACTCGTTTGCATGTTGCTGCAAAAAATCATTCCTGTTCACCGGAGCTTTCGGGTTGTTGCGGATATGTTCATCGTAGTTCACCTGGAACTGACCATATTCTTTAATCCTGTCGGGACGTTGCGCATCATCCTTCAAAAATCCATGCGGCAGATTATTCCTGTTGTCGCGCACCCATGAATGAACGACCACGGTGTTGGAAACGACCGCTCTTCGCGGGCCGTGATAATAATGCAGGTAAGAATTGGTGATATGAGGGTAATGATAAAAATTAGTATGATGACTGAAATGCCAGTGAAGAAAAAACCAGGACGGCGGACCGATCCAGACGAAGTCATCCTGCCAGTAATAAAATCCCCAATGATACCAGTGCGGGTAAGGGTACCAGTACGGTTCCGCATGCCACCATGGATACCCGCACCAATACGGGTACGGCATGTACACATAATGTTCAACGACAACTGGATTTACGTTCCGGTAATCGTTTTCAGCATAGCCGTTTTCTTTTGCATATTCTTCGGCTGATTGTTTCAGTTCTTTCTTCGCATCCGGATCTTTGCTGATGGTTTCTTTCCATTCTGCCAGGTCTTTCGCTTTTTGCTGAGCGAGTTCAAGGTTTAATTCAGAAAAATAGTTCATCACCATTTCCGGGTTTCTCTTGTACAAATCACCGAGTTGAACCGTCATGTGCATGTTGTTGTTGAGAATGGTAATCACTTCCGGCGTCCTGATGATTTCCCGGAAAGCGGATTGTGTTTCCGGAGAATATTCACGGATGATATTTTCAAAGGAACTGTTGAACTGCGTATTAACTTTTTCAATGTTTTCCAAAAGCTCAAAATGATTGGTTGAATAGTTCACAGCATCGTCATGAATTTCCTTCGGATAATCTTTCAGGATCGTTTCTGTTTCAGAAGAATTCTTTTTCCCTCCGGCAACCAACTGGCCGGTTAATCCCTGATAACGTGTCAGGTTCCATATTTTCTGCTGTTCCTCTTTTGAATAGGAGGAAAGGATGGTTTTAAACTGTTCGTTGCTGTGTTTCTGAATGTCATTCAGCCTGACAATTCCTTCCGGGTGAGAAGAAATTTCGAAACATGTTTTCCGGTTATTTTCCGGATAGGCAGCCAGTGCATTCACATCGGCACTGTCATACCTGGCCAGTTGTTCCATCCGGGTTCTATTGTCGTTCTGTGCCTGTGCGGAAATCAAAAAGGAGATCGAAACAAATAAACCTGTAAATAAAAAGGCTTTCGTTTTCATGATTGGTATTTTAGGTTTGTAAAGGTCTGTTCGGGTTAAACGTGTGATAATGATAGCGCTCAAATTTCTTCCTGACTTTTATCAGTTTCAGGAGATGGGTTGTAAGGTATCTTGCTTCCAAAATTTGACATCATGCTCTACAAACAATTTTATTCTGAGTTGGGAAAATTACTCTATGCAGTGGCCGACGTGGATGGCGTGATTACACAGGAAGAAAAAAGTGCATTAAAAAAACTGATCCGCAAAGAGCTCGTGCCGGTAGAAAAAAGCACCGATGAATTCGGCACCGATGCCGCCTTCTATGCGGAATTTGAATTTGACATTCTGGAAGATGCAAAAGCATCTCCACAGGCGGCCTTTAATTCTTTTATCACCTTTGTGGAAAACCATCATTCAGCATTCGATCACCGACTGAGAAACGCTACGCTGAAAATTGTGAATGAACTGGCGGAAGCTTTTCATAAAAACAGTGAGAACGAAAAAGTGCTGATTGAAAAACTGAAGGCAAAACTTGAGGCGCTGCCGGTGAGGGAGAAAAAATTGAAAATTGAAAATTGAAATTTCGACCAGGCTTCTGTGTGGCCGGAATAAACAAATTTATAAATAGAAGTTGATCCGGTTTCTAAGTTTTACTTCCATGGCGAGGTCATTGGCCGTGGGAACAACATGGTGAGGATTTACCGTCAGTTCGATCTTGGTGACGTTTGTAATATTTTCCTTGACAGTCAGTTTTACTTTAAACCGTTTTCCGAAAAAAGAACTTTTCCTCTCAGCAACAATTTCTTTGTCGCTGTGATTGACCAGAATATCTTTAAATTTTCTTCCTGACAGGTAGCGCTCTAATCGCCTGACAACTTCCTGTTCGGAAGCCATGATGGAAACCGTTTTCATAGTGAATGGTAATGCAACCTACAAATTCTTTTCGAATAGTCCAATATTATCTTTACAAAATTAATTCCGAACCTGTTTCATGCTGGTGATGTGTTCCTGTAACGTCATGAAAAAAGCAAGTCACGGGCATTCTTTCCGGAGCATCGCTTTCGGAAAATAACCGGTTTGCACGTATGCCGCTTGAGGAGAAGTCGGATTGAATAGGTAGCAAACCTCCTGTCTGACCAGAAATCCCGGCCAGTTTTTAGAAAGAACTTTAGCTTTCAATTCATTAAAATTATCCTATCTTTGCGCCCATGAGTAAAAAAATTGGAAAAACGTTCGTTTTTCTGTGTACTTTATTTGTTTTTACGACAGGCTGCAGCCATTACGGCAAGATGGTGAAGAGCACCAACATGGATGCTAAACTGGATTATGCCATTGACCTGTACAACAAGAAACAATACTACAAAGCATTGCCGTTGTTTGAAGAACTGGTGACTGTTTTCCGCGGTACTAAAAAGGCTGAAAAGACGTATTACTATTACTCTTATACCAATTACAAGCTGGAGGATTACGAGACTGCCGCTTACGATTTCGAGAATTTCGCCCGCACATTTCCAAACAGCGAATTTGCTGAAGAGTGCGCTTTCATGCATGCTTACTGTTACTACCAGGATTCACCGGAATTTTCACTCGATCAGACGAGTACGATCAAGGCGATGAATGAGCTTCAGTTGTTTGCTGACCGTTTCCCTCAGAGTTCCAAAGTGGAACAGTGCAATACGGTGATTGATCAGCTTCGCCTGAAACTCGAAAACAAAGCATTCGAAAATGCAAAGTTGTATTTTCACATGGATGATTTTAAAGCTGCTGTGACTTCTTTCAGGAACATCCTTCATGATTATCCTTCCGGAAAATTCCGTGAAGAATCATCTTTCATGATCATTCGTTCGTGGTACCAGCTTGCTGAAAACAGTATTGAAACGAAAAAGGCCGAGCGCTACAGTGAATCACTGAAAGCATACGGTGAGTTCATCGCCAATTTCCCCGCCAGCAAACTGAGAAAAGATGCTGATGATCTCTCCTCGAAGGCTCACAAACGATTGGATAAAATAAATGCAACAGAAGTAACTTTAAAAAACTAAATAAGCCCTATCATGAATTACAAATCAGATGTATTGACAACGGTAACGCGTAACACCTTATCTTTTGAGAAAGGCACGAATAACATTTATGAATCGTTGGTGGTTATTTCCAAACGGGCGAACCAGATTTCTGCTGAAATGAAAGAAGAACTGAACGGGAAACTTTCGGAATTCAACCAGCAGTCTGATAACCTCGAAGAGATTTTCGAAAACCGTGAGCAGATCGAGATTTCAAAATACTACGAACGTCTTCCTAAACCGACCCTGATTGCGCTCCAGGAATATGCTGAGGATAAAATATATTACAGGAATCCTGCAAACGAAACATTGTAACCAGGTTCATTGAATAATGAATGACTTTGAAAGGAGACTGTCCGGTAAACTGGCGGTCTCTTTTTTGTTTACAATCAAAGCCGGGAATTTCATTACAACCATGCGATTTGTATCTTTGTCAACCAATCCATTTTCAACCAGGTAAATGCTGAAAGGAAAAAAAATTCTTCTTGGAGTAACCGGTGGCATAGCTGCTTACAAAGCGGCTTTCCTGGTTCGCTTGTTTGTGAAAGAAGAAGCTGAAGTAAAAGTGGTGATGACCAACTCTGCCAAAGAATTCATCACGCCGTTGACACTTTCTGTACTTTCTAAAAATCCCGTTCAATATGATTTTTCAGTGCCGGGATCGGGGGAGTGGAATAACCACGTTGAATTGGGAATGTGGGCTGATGTGATGCTCATTGCCCCGGCCACAGCCGATACCATGGCGAAGATGGCACATGGGATTTGTGATAATCTCCTGCTCGCTGTTTATCTTTCTGCAAAATGCCCGGTGTATGTTGCTCCCGCCATGGATCGCGACATGCTGAAACATCCTTCCACACAGCAAAATATGAAGCAGCTTGTTTCGTTTGGAAACAAAATCATCAGCCCTTCTTATGGCGAACTGGCAAGCGGGTTGATTGGCGAAGGAAGAATGGAAGAACCCGAAACTATTTTTGAAACCATCCAAAAACATTTCTCTGCGAAACTTCCGCTGAGTAAAAAAAAAATTCTCGTAACGGCGGGGCCAACCTATGAAAAAATTGATGCCGTCAGGTTTATCGGCAACCACTCATCCGGAAAAATGGGATTTGCCATTGCTGAAGAACTTGCCTCACAGGGAGCTGATGTGATTCTTGTGACTGGCCCGTCATCATTGACAATTCAAAACAATTCAATTCTTCGCAGGAATGTGGAAAGTGCTGATGAGATGTACAGGGAATGCATGAAGCACTTTGATGAGGTGGATGGACTGGTGATGTCAGCCGCCGTTGCGGATTATAAACCGGAAAAAACTCATTCGGGAAAAATAAAGAAGCACGATCAGGAATTACAAGTGAAGCTGGTTCAAACAAAAGACATCTTATCGGAATTGGGTAAGAAAAAAAAGAAGAACCAGTTTTTAGTGGGCTTCGCTCTTGAAACAGACAATGAGGTTGCCAATGCAAAAGAAAAAATCAAATCAAAAAACCTCGACCTGGTTGTTCTGAATTCGTTGAAGGATACAGGCGCAGGTTTTGAAAAGGATACGAATAAGATTACCATCATCGACAGGAACTTCATCAGTACGGAATATTCACTGAAATCAAAAATGGAAGTTGCCAAAGATATTGTGGCTGCCATGGTTTCTCGGATGAAAAAATAAATTTACACAAACAGCTCAGCATCGACCATGTTTAAAAAAATAGTTGCATTTATCTTTCTTGGATCGCTGGTTTTAACAGCTTCAGCGCAGGAACTCAATTGTTCCGTTACGGTGATGACCCCTACGATCCAGGCCAGCGACAAGAGTATTTATGAAACACTACAGACGTCGATACGCGAATTTCTGAACAACAGGAAGTGGACACAGGATCAGTTTCTCAACCAGGAGCGTATTGATTGCAGCATCCAGATCAACATAAAGAACAGGATTTCCACCGATGAATTTGATGCGACGATTCAGATAACTTCCGGTAGACCGGTTTATAAAACGTCATACAAAACTCCTGTCATGAATATTCTTGATAAGGATTTTACGTTTAAATATGTGCAGGACCAGGTTCTTGAATTTGATGAGTCAGCCATCAACTCCAACCTCACCGCGGTGATTGCATTTTATGCCAACCTCGTCGTCGGTTTTGATTACGAATCTTTTTCTCCTGACGGAGGATCGGCTTGTTTCGCAAAGGCACAAACGATTGTCAATGCTGCGCAAAGCATACCGGATAAGGGCTGGAAGGCCTTCGAGAGTTCACAGAACAGGTACTGGCTCATCGAAAACCTGCTGAATGTTTCCTTCAGACCGTTCCGTTCTTCATTTTACAAATACCACCGCCTCGGTTTCGACATTATGGAAGAAAAAATCAGCGACGGAAGATCGGCCGTATTGGAAAGCATCAAGGAATTAAAAAAAGTATACCAGGATAAACCCGGATCCTACCTGATGCAGACATTTTTTGATGTGAAAGCGGATGAAGTAGTCAATCTTTTTTCTGCCGCTACTCCTGACGAAAAAAGCCAGGTTGTACAGGTGCTGAACCTAATTGATCCGGCTCATTCGAATAAGTACAATGCGATCACAGGCGGACAATAACTATTTCTTTACGGGAATTTCTTTCAGAATCAAGCCGTGCCTGTAAATGATTTTTTTTACCAGCAGGGAGTCATTGTATTCTTTCCATTCTCCTTCTTCATTGTTGACGCGGTAAACACCTTCTTGTTTTAATTTTCCGTTTTCATCAAACACTTTAGCCGGGCCTTCCAGCGTTCCGTTTTCATAGGTGTATTCCATGGTAGGATTACCATTTTGCCTGTACCACCTCACCAAACCATTACGCTGTCCGTTTTTATAACTTCCTTCTTCCTGTATTTTGCCATCATCATAGAACATTTTTTTGACGCCATTGAGAACATCGCCTTTGTAGTTCTCCAAAAGCTTTAACCGCCCTCCGAAATTGGCGTATGTACTGCGCTGCCCGTTCTTCTTGTCATCAAGGTAAGTTTCATCGGATGTGATGTTACCGGTAGCATTAAAAGTGACAGAAGCCCCGTTCAATTTTCCTTCTTTGTATTCGATGAGTTTCGACATCACTCCATTCGCATCGAGATACTCCCGCCATACTCCGTCCTTTTTTCCATTCAGCATAAATCCCTGTTCTTTCAAAACTCCTTTTGAATTATGAATCAGCCGGTATTCCCGTCCAGGGTTGAGCGGATCGACGGTCACAATAGTATCGGCCAGGCTTTCAGCTTTGGTTTCGGACTTTTTAACCGGCTGGATGGGCGCTTGTTTTTGTGAATAACAAAACCAGGGAACAAGGCAGGCCAGGAGCAGAATTATTTTTCTCATCATTTGAATGGTTTGTAATTGTTTGGCAAAAATAGGTTCTTTACCGAATATTGATGCGTACATCCTGTACCGGAATTTTTCATTGACTTTATATGAACGGAAAGGTAGAAATAAAAAATGCAACGCCCGGAGATGCTCCCTCAGTCGCTGAAATCGGCCGCCTGACTTTTTATGAAACATGGAGACCGGTGAATACGGAAGAGGATATGCAGTTGTATCTTGAATCGTCATTCAATGAAAAACAAATGCTGGCTGAAATTACGGATCAGTCTGCCAACACTTTTTTGCTGGCTGTTCTCGGGGATGAACCCATCGGCTACGTGAAAATGAGAAGAGACAGAACCTATGACGAATTCAAAAATGAAAAGTCCATAGAGATTGAACGGATCTATGTGAAAAAGAAATTCCAGGATCAGAAAATCGGCAAACTCCTGATGGATCATTGCATCGAACTGGCTAAATCAGAAAACAGCGTTTGGATATGGCTCGGAGTGAACAATGAAAATGTGAAAGCCATCGAATTTTATAAGAAGTATGGTTTTGAAATCTTTGGGACAAAAAAATTTATTCTTGGAACGGCCGTTGACGAAGACTTCCTGATGAAACTGAATATTGAAAATGTGTAGATTTGCAGACGTATGGATTTGAAAACAGGATTATGAAAATAATGCTAAACCTTTTCGATAATTGTTTAACCGATTTTCTAACTTTAAAATAAAATGATTCAAAAACTTTTCATTCAGAATTACGCCCTGATCGATCACCTTGAGTTGGAGTTCGACCAGGGCTTGAATATGATTACCGGTGAAACAGGAGCCGGCAAATCCATTTTGCTTGGAGCGTTAGCCTTGATACTTGGCAACCGTGCCGATACATCTTCGCTGCTCGATAAAACCAAGAAGTGCATCATCGAAGGGCAATTCAAGGCAGATAAAAAAAAGCTGAAACATTTTTTTGAATCGTACGAACTTGATTTTGAAAATCCGCTGGTGATCCGGAGAGAAATCAGCGTGGAAGGGAAGTCCAGGTCGTTTATCAACGATACACCGGTCACACTGGGCCAATTGAAAGAACTCGGATTGCTTTTGGTGGATGTTCATTCGCAGCATGAAACACTGTTGCTGAACCAAAGTATTTTCCAGTTGTCGGTGGTGGATGCCTTTGCAAAACACGAGGACCTGCTGTCGGAATACAGAAACCGTTTTCATACGCTTCAGAAGTTGAAGGCTGAACTTGGACAATTGGTTGAAGTGGAAAAAAAGTCAAAAGCAGATCTTGATTACTATCGTTTTCTTTTTGATGAGCTGGAAGGAGCAAAACTGGTTCCGGGTGAACCCGAGAAACTGGAAGATGAACTGCAGTCGTTAACGCATGCGGAGGAAATAAAATCGACGCTGGCCACTGTACTGGCTTCTTTGTCAAATGGCGACGAAAATTTGCTCAGTCGCGTCGGCCAGTTGCAAAATTCTGTCAATGCCATCGCCCGCTTTCATTCCGGGCTTGATGAAATTGTATCGAGGATAAAAAGTCTGCATATTGAACTGAAAGACATCGGAAGCGAAATGGATGCGATCAGTGATGGAGTTGTATATGATCCCGATCTCATTGCGGCGATACAGGAGCGGCTGAATACGGTGTACCAGTTGCAACAGAAACACCGTGTCGGAAGGGTGGAGGAGTTACTTCTGCTCAAGGATGAGTTCGAAGGAAAACTGGCTGCTATCAATTCTCTTGATGAACGGATTTTAAGTTTGACGAAAGAGGTGGAGGACTTGCAAAAACAAATCATCGCTTCTGCCCAACTGGTTTCTGCAAACAGGAACAAGGTGATTCCTCACATTGAAAAAGAAATCGGGAAATTGCTGAAAGAAGTGAGTCTGGAAAATGCTGTTTTTAAAATTGAAAACAATGTGCTTCCCGAAGATAAATTCAATGCCAATGGAATCGACCAGGTTCGTTTTCTTTTCTCGGCAAACAAAGGCGTGGCCTGTGCCGACATCAGCAAAGTGGCCTCCGGTGGCGAGTTAAGCCGGTTGATGTTATGCATCAAAGCTTCTGTTGCGAAATTAATTTTCTTACCCACCATCATTTTTGATGAAATCGATACCGGGATTTCAGGGGAAACTGCCGTCAGTGTGGGAAAGGTGCTGAAAGAATTGTCGGGACGACATCAGCTCATTGCCATCACACACCTTCCGCAAATAGCAGGCAGGGGAGAGTCGCATTATTTTGTTTACAAGGAAATAACCGGGAAGAAAACATTCACCAAGGTGCGCAAACTCAACGCTGACGAGCGGATTGTTGAAATCGCAAAAATGCTCAGCGGTGAAAAACCTTCTGCCATCGCCATGGAGAATGCAAAAGAACTGCTGAAGAATTGATTTCAATACCTTGCCTTAGACCTGTATAATTATCCGAAAAGTTGATTTGATTTTTCTGTTTTCTTTTTTGAAACTTCAGGTGGTAATTAATTCTTGTAGTTATGAAATGGAACCTGTCGCTTGTGGTTTGTTTACTGTCTTTAATTTCTTCCGCTTTTTCAAAGGAGAATGTCAACCAGGCTACTAAACACTCTGTAGCCCGGGTTCAGGCCAATTGTTCTCCATCTACGGCAATGACAGACCTGGATATTGGAAACGTGAGGGCAAGAATTCTGATGAACGGTGACATGTGGTGGGATATGGTAGGTAGTTCAAAGTATGAGGTTCCAAAGGGATCAGGAAAGTATTCCTTGTTTGCTGGGGCTTTATGGATGGGGGGGAAAGATATGGGAGGAAATCTTCCCATGGCAGCCCAGACTTACCGACAATCAGGAAGCGATTTTTGGCCGGGACCTTTGGATACGATCATAGGAACAACTACTGCAGCTACCTGTAACCAATATAACCAGCACTGGAAAGTTACGCGAACAGAGGTTTCAAATTTCATCTCCAACGGAACAGTTACACCAGTCATTCAGAATTGGCCTGGCAATGGAAATGCTGCTAACAATGAAGCGCATTTTCTCGCCCCGTTTGTAGATGTCAATGCCGATGGGATTTACAATCCAGCCAATGGTGATTATCCTGCTTTCGATTTTTCTGCCGGTGGATGTGCACATTGCAATTCCTCTTTGCATGGTGACCAGGCAATCTGGTGGGTGTTTAATGATGCCGGGAATATTCACACCGAAACAGGTGGGGCATCGCTTGGTATCGAAATCCAGGCGCAGGCTTTCGCTTTTAATTCCGGTATTACAAATCTCGACAACGCAACTTTTTATGAATATAAAATTATTAACCGCTCCTCTCTAACAAAAACAGAATTCTTTTTTGGACAATGGGTGGATCCTGATCTTGGAAATTACCTCGACGATTACGTTGGTTGCGATGTGGAAAGAGGAATGGGTTACTGTTACAACGGTGATGCCTTCGATGATACTTTATCTGGAGGGTATGGCTATAATCCACCGGCAATCGGCGTTGATTTTTTGGAGGGACCAAACGCAGATGTGGGTGATGGTAAAGATAATGACCGGGATAGTTGTGTGGATTGCACATGGGTAACTGATTCTCTTGGAAATGTAATCGCGGTTTCGGATGCCGTTCTTCCTGAGCATATCAAAATGTCAAAATTTGTTTATTACAACCTTAATGGTTCAACAACTGGAAACCCGGTTACGGTATTGGATTATTATAACTACATGAAAGGGATCTGGAAGGATGGAACTAAAATAACCTATGGCGGTGATGGTCATGGTGGAGGTATAGGAGCCACTTCTGATACATGCGATTTTATGCTTCCCGGAGTTTCTGATCCAAAGAATTGGGGTACACGCGGAACACCAGAAGCACCCTGGGATGAAGCCATTGCAGGCAATGCTCCCGGCGACAGGAGGTTTCTTCAATCAACAGGACCATTCACACTTTTACCTGGTTCTGTAAAGTGTGTAACAACGGCAGTAGTTTGGGCGAGAGCAACAAGCGGAGGGCCTTCGGCATCAGTAGCACTTCTTCAACAAGCTGATGATGAAATTCAACAGTACTTTAATTCGTGTTTTACAACGTACCCGATTTCAACCAATGATCTTTCTGTTTCAAATGCAATGAAAATTTTCCCAAATCCATTTCATGATTTTACAACCATTCAGTTGCCTGCACTTTTAAATAAGCAATTTCCTCTTGAAGTTGTTTTATATGACGTTTTTGGTAAACCAGTTCGTTCTTATCATAAGATTGAATCAAATTCTGCTACAATCAACCGGGATGGTCTGAAAAGCGGAATTTACCTCTTTCGTGTTTTCGGTCGGGGAGGAATGATCAAGACAGGGAAATTGGTGATTATTGATTAAATAGTTTTCGTTTAAGGTGGTGATTAATCAGTCTTTAAAACTTTCGTTTCGTAACACGATTTTTTTTCCTTTATTTCGTTTCCGGAAACCTTAAACTATTAACCTTAATGTACAACTTACTCAAAGGAAAACGCGGAATCATCTCCGGAGCTCTTGATTCAAATTCCATTGCCTGGAAAGTGGCGCAACGCTGCCACCAGGAAGGCGCAATCATTACCCTTACCAATGCGCCGATTGCTATGAGGATGGGAGAGATTAAGAAACTTTCAGATGAAACGAAAGCCGAAGTCATTCCTGCTGATGCCACCAATGTGGATGATCTGACCAATCTTTTTGTAAAGTCACAGGAGATTCTTGGCGGTAAAATCGACTTCCTTCTTCATTCCATTGGCATGTCGGTGAATATCAGGAAGAACATTCCGTATGTGGAGAGTAACTACGATTACTTCATGAAAGGCATTGACGTTTCCGCGATGTCGCTGCATAAAATGCTGAGTGTGGCCATGAAACTCGATGCCATGAATGAAGGCGGAAGCGTGG
This sequence comes from Bacteroidota bacterium, assembly GCA_026391945.1. Lineage (GTDB taxonomy): Bacteria > Bacteroidota > Bacteroidia > AKYH767-A > 2013-40CM-41-45 > JAPLDA01. The sequence continues at coordinate 31,575 of JAPLDA010000086.1, forward strand.
TGGCGCTGACGTACATGGCGGCTCAAAGAACGTATCCGTTTTATACTGATATGGCTGATATCAAAGCCATGCTTGAATCCATCACCAGAAGCTTTGGTTATCATTACGGGAAAAGCAAAAAAGTACGCGTGAATACGGTGTCTCAGTCGCCAACGAAAACCACGGCAGGAACCGGTATCAAAGGCTTTGATAATTTTTTCAATTTCGCTGATGCCATCGCCCCACTGGGCAATGCAACTGCTGATGACTGCGCTGATTATTGCGTAACTCTTTTTTCAGACCTCACCAAAATGGTTACCATGCAGAATCTCTTTCATGATGGTGGTTATTCTACCACCGGAGTTAGTCTGGATGTGATGGAAAAATTCGATAAATAAAAAAACGCTCCGGGTTTTCCGAAGCGTTGACCATTTTACAAAGGAAGATATTTCTATTCTTCCTTTTTCTTTTTAGAGGTTCCTGTTTTCGCAGGCGGTGGAGGAGAAGCTTTTATAACTAATATTTTAAGTGCATTGCCTTCCTTATCAAAGTTCACTTCGATCACATCGCCTTCTGCCAGTTCGGCTTTGATGATTTCTTCTGCCAGTGGATCCTCCAGGTATTTCTGAATGGATCTTTTTAGCGGACGTGCGCCAAAGTTGGCATCGAATCCTTTGTCGGCAATAAAATCTTTTGCTTCCGTGGAAAGTTTCAGTTTGAATCCCAGTTCTTCCACACGTTTGTAAAGATGAACCAGTTCCACATCAATGATTTTATGAATGTGCTCCCTGTTGAGTGAATTAAACAACACCACGTCATCAATACGGTTTAAGAATTCAGGTGCAAAGGCCTTCTTCAGCGCATTCTCAATCACTCCTTTGGTGTTGTCATCAAAAGAAGATTGTTTGGCGATGGTAGAGAAACCAACACCCTGTCCGAAATCTTTCAACTGGCGTGAGCCGATGTTGGAAGTCATGATCATGATCGTATTCTTGAAATCAACTTTGCGTCCCAGTGAATCCGTCAAGGTTCCTTCATCGAGTACCTGCAGCAACAGGTTGAAAATATCAGGATGAGCTTTTTCTATTTCATCAAGCAACACCACGGTATAAGGTTTCCTCCTGACTTTTTCTGTAAGTTGTCCGCCTTCTTCATAACCTACATAACCCGGAGGTGCACCGATGAGACGGGAAACAGCAAACTTTTCCATGTACTCACTCATGTCGATTCTCACCAGCGAATCATCGGAATCAAATAAATATCTTGCAAGTACTTTGGCGAGTTCAGTTTTACCCACACCGGTAGGGCCGAGGAAAATAAAAGTTCCGATTGGTTTGTTAGGATCTTTTAACCCGGCACGGTTACGCTGAATGGCACGAACCACCTTGGCAATGGCTTCATCCTGTCCGATAACTTTTCCTCTTAACTCATCGGCCATTTTTACAAGCCTGTTGCCTTCCGTTTGTGCAATGCGGGTTACCGGTATACCAGTCATCATGGCAACAACTTCCGCCACATCTTTTTCGTTGACCGTGTAACGGTGACTTTTCGTTTCATCTTCCCATTGCTTCTTGGCAGCATCCAGTTGTTCGAGTAGTTGTTTCTCAGTGTCGCGGAGTTTTGCGGCTTCCTCGTATTTCTGGCTTCTTACAACTTTGTTTTTTTCAACCTTGATATCCTGTACTTTGGTTTCCAGATCGAGAATATTTTTGGGGACATGAATGTTTGTAATGTGAACACGGGAACCCGATTCATCCAGTGCATCAATGGCTTTATCCGGTAAAAAACGATCGGTGATGTAACGGGAAGTAAGGGTGACACAGGCTTTGAGAGCTTCCGGAGTATAATTTACATTATGATGTTCTTCATAACGGTCTTTGATGTTCTTCAGAATTTCCTGGGTTTCTTCCACGCTGGCCGGTTCAATCAACACCCGTTGAAAACGCCTGTCAAGAGCGCCGTCTTTCTCGATGTATTGTCTGTATTCATCCAGGGTAGTGGCACCGATGCATTGAATTTCTCCGCGTGCAAGAGCGGGTTTGAACATGTTGGAAGCATCGAGTGAACCTGATGCGCCGCCGGCGCCGATGATGGTGTGAATTTCATCAATGAACAAAATGACATCCGGAGATTTTTCCAGTTCATTCATCACTGCTTTCATCCGCTCTTCAAACTGTCCGCGGTATTTGGTACCCGCAACCAGTGAAGCAAGGTCAAGGGTTACAATTCTCTTATTGAATAAAACACGGGAAACTTTTCGCTGAACAATTCTCAATGCAAGTCCTTCTGCAATCGCCGATTTACCAACACCCGGTTCACCGATAAGAATCGGGTTGTTCTTTTTCCGGCGCGAAAGAATTTGTGATACGCGTTCAATTTCTTTTTCTCTTCCTACGATCGGGTCGAGCCGTCCGTCTTCTGCAGCTTTGGTGAGATCCCGTCCGAAATTATCGAGCACAGGAGTTTTGGATTTCGAATCACTTCCCTTTTTCCCACCGGTGATTCCTGTTCCGCCGTCATCTTCCTTTGAATAAGGATCGTCTTCGGCAGGGTTGTGTGGCGCTTCCGACCTGAAATTCGATTTGATGATATCGAGTTCTTCTTTCACAATTTCATAGGTGATCCCATACTGGTTCAGAATCTGGGTGGCGATGTTATCCTCATCTTTTAATATCGATAATAAAAGATGTTCCGTTCCGATGACATCACTTTTAAAAACCTTGGCTTCGAGGTAGGTGATCTTCAAAGCCTTTTCAGCTTGTTTCGTGAGCGGAATGTTGCTGAGATTATTCGCTGAGTTGCTGCTTCCTTTCACGGAATTCTCAACTGATTTCCGGAGTTCAGTCAGGTTTATTCCCAGAGATTTGAGAATTTTTATTGCCATTCCTTCGCCTTCGCGAATCAAGCCTAACAGGAGATGTTCCGTTCCAATGTAATCATGCCCAAGGCGAAGAGCTTCTTCACGGCTAAACGTGATTACATCTTTCACGCGGGGAGAGAATTTAGCTTCCATAATTCAAGTCTTTTATTTTGTCTAACGTTAATATGAATAAATAAGTTTAGCTTATTTCCGTCAACTTTTCAACAAAGTTACATATTCGGGTTCAGAGCGTGCAATTAACATGCAAAATTAACCTTCCTGTCATTCGGACAGATGGACTTTTCAACAAAATTATGTCAGCAAAAACTACGGTCGTTTCGGGTCATTTTATTACCTTCGGACTCCCTTTTTTGCTGGTGTTTTCTCATTGGATTATGAATGGAAAATCAGTTGAGGGATCAATGCTTATCATATAAAATTATTCATTCAAAAAATGTCAGAAGGAGAAAAAATAATTCCGATTAATATCGAAGAGGAAATGAAAACTGCCTACATTGATTATTCAATGTCGGTAATCGTTTCGAGAGCTTTGCCAGATGTCCGCGACGGACTCAAACCGGTTCACAGGAGGGTACTTTACGGAATGCTTGACCTCGGTCTATTTAGCAACCGTCCGTATAAAAAATCTGCAAGAATCGTCGGGGAAGTGTTGGGTAAGTACCATCCGCATGGCGATTCATCGGTGTATGATGCCATGGTGAGAATGGCGCAGCCCTGGAGTTTACGGTACCCGTTGGTTGACGGCCAGGGAAACTTCGGATCCATGGATGGCGACAGCCCTGCTGCCATGCGTTATACCGAAGCCCGGCTAATGAAAATAGCGGAAGAATTACTTTCTGATATCGATAAAGATACCGTTGACTTCGCTCTTAATTTTGACGATTCGTTACAGGAACCTACCGTTCTGCCTTCAAAAATTCCGAACCTGTTAATCAATGGTTCATCCGGTATCGCCGTAGGGATGGCGACCAACATGCCTCCGCATAATCTGACAGAAGTAATTGATGCCATTACAGCTTATATTGAGAACAGGGAAATCACCATTGCCGAGCTCATGAAATTTGTAAAAGCACCTGACTTCCCAACGGCCGGAATTATTTATGGATATGCCGGGGTGAAGGAAGCATATGAAACAGGCAGGGGAAGAGTCGTTCTTCGTTCAAGAGCAGTCATCGAGCAATCTGCCAATGGAAAGGAGAAAATCATCGTCACTGAAATTCCATTCCAGATCAACAAAGCTGAAATGATCAAACGCACGGCTGACCTGATTAATGAGAAAAAGATTGATGGCATTACGGATATCCGCGATGAATCGGACCGCGACGGAATCCGGATTGTTTATGATTTAAGAAGAGATGCTATTTCGAATGTGGTTCTGAATAATCTCTATAAACAGACCTCCCTTCAGTCTTCATTCAGTGTAAACAACATCGCACTCGTTCATGGGCGCCCGATGATGCTGAACCTGAAAGACATGATTGTTCACTATGTGAATCACCGGCACGAAGTGGTGATTCGCCGTACTAAATATGAACTGGCAGAAGCCGAAAAGCGGGCTCATATCCTCGAAGGACTTCTGATTGCACTCGATCATCTCGATGAAGTGATTGCATTGATCAGGGCTTCCCAGACACCGGCAATTGCCCAGGATGGTTTGATTAAGCAATTCGGATTATCCGAAATTCAGGCGAAAGCAATCCTTGATTTACGTTTGCAGAAACTCACCGGGCTTGAACGCGACAAAATCAAAGAGGAATATGCTGAGCTAATGAAACTCATCGAATACTACCGCGATGTGCTGGCGAATGAAAATCTCCGGATGGATATCATCAAAGATGAGATGATGGAAATCAAAGAGAAGTATGGTGATGAACGCAGAACGGAAATCATGTATACCGGTGATGAGATTTCGATGGAGGATATGATTGCCGATGAAGATGTCGTCATTACCATTTCACACCTCGGATACATCAAGCGGACCGCACTTTCAGAATACAGGACACAGGGAAGGGGAGGAAGAGGAGCAAAAGGAAGCGCTACCCGTGATGAAGATTTTGTTGAACACATCTATGTGGCTTCCACTCATAATTATATTTTGTTTTTTACTGAACAGGGGAAATGCTACTGGCTGAAAGTCTATGAAATCCCCGATGGCAATAAGACATCAAAAGGCAGGGCGATTCAAAACCTGATCAGTCTTTCACCTGACGATAAGGTGAAAGCATTTATCAATGTGAAGAGCCTGGCCGATGAAGAGTACATCAACAACAATTTTATTGTGATGTGTACAAAGAATGGCACGATTAAAAAAACCGCACTCGAAGCGTACTCAAGGCCGAGGCTGAATGGAATCAACGCCATCAATATTGAAGACGGAGATCAGTTGCTGGAAGCCAGGCTGACGAATGGCTCCAATGAAATCATGATTGCAACTAAGAAAGGCAAGGTCGTCCGCTTCAATGAAATTACCGTGCGGGCAGTTGGAAGAAATTCCATCGGCGTGAGAGGAGTAACATTGGCCGGTGAGGATGACTGTGTCATCGGTATGGTGTGCGTAAATGATTCCACCAAAGAAAGTGTTTTGGTCGTTTCAGAAAAAGGATATGGCAAACGTTCGGAAGTGGATGAATACAGGATTACAAACCGTGGCGGAAAAGGTGTAAAGACCATTAACATTACTGATAAAACCGGTAACCTCATCGCTATAAAAATTGTGGTTGATAACGACGACCTGATGATCATCAATAAATCGGGAGTTACCATACGGATGGATGTGGAAGAACTAAGGGTGATGGGAAGAGCGACACAGGGAGTTCGTCTCATCCGTCTCGATGATGATGATGAAATTGCTTCCGTTGCCAAAGTAGAAGTGCAGGACGAAGTGGAAAATCCAGGGAGTGCAGCAGAGAATGTAACGGATTCTGAAAAAGAATCAGGAGATCCCGGCGAATCAACTCAACCGACAGATGAAGGTCAACCTGATTTGTCATAACCCCAAAAATTACTGCGATGAAAAAAATCGGATTGTTTTTATTGATCAGTTGTTTTTCAGTCACACTGAGTTTTTCCCAAAAAGCCAAAGTGAGGGCTGCTTACAACTATTATAAAGATCCCTATAATGATTATGAAAAAGCGAAAGATGCCATTGATGCAGCCACTGCTGATGATCAATCAAAAAAGATGGAACTCACCTGGTATTACCGTGGTTTGATTTACAGTGCGTTGTTCAAAAGCGAGAAGTACGGGTTTCTTTGCGATCATTGTTTGGAAGTGGCTTATGAATCCTTTCTGAAAGCAATGGAAATTAATCCCAAGAATGAATGGGCTGATGAAATCAATGTCATCAGGGTTCCCTGGCTTACCAACCAGATTTTCGGTTTGGGTGTGGATCAGTTCAAATCAAAAAAATACAAAGATGCCCTCTCTTCGTTTGAGTATGCTTTAAAAATAAGTCCGGGTGATACTTCTATTATTCTCAACTCCGCTTATTCGGCTGAGATGGCCGGCAACCAGGAAAAATCAAAACAGTATTACAGCCGGCTCGTCGGTATGAAATACAGGGATGATAAAGTATACCTTGCTTTATCGAATCTTTACAAGCAGGAAAAAGATACGGCAAAAGCGTTGGGCATTATTAAAGACGGCCGAAAATTATTTGCTGATTCCCTTAGCCTTCTTCTTGCGGAAATTAACATTCACCTTGCATCCGGACATAACAGTGAAGCAACAGAAGACCTGGATGCCGCCATTAAAAAGGATCCGAAGAATCAAAGCCTGTATTCAGCTATGGGAAGCGCTTATGATAATCTCGCCAATCCCAAAGACGCGAATGGAAATGATCTTCCAAAGCCTTCCAATTATTCCGAGTTGATGAATAAGGCCGAAGAAGTATATAAACAGGGATTAAGCCTTAACCCTGGTAATTTTGAAATCAATTTCAACCTGGGCGCTTTGTATTTCAACCAGGCTGCTGAAATGGCCAATGCAGCCAATAATATTAAATCGAATGATGAATTTGCAAAAGCAAAGCTAAGCTATGAGCAGAAATTCAAAGAGGCTGAACCGTTCCTGGAGAAAGCCCTTGAATTAAGTCCGAATGATAAAAGCACGTTGAATTCATTGAAGCAACTCTATGTACGCACTGCAGAAACAGAAAAATATAACAAGGTTAAAAATACGCTTGATGGCCTCAGATAATCTCCTTGTTTTGTTATGATAAAGTTAACAGCCATTGAAATCATTTTAAATCAGATTTAGAAAAATATATTTGTAACCACATCCCTAACCCGAATTTTCTTAACTCAAATTAAAACTTAATCCATGAAAAGAATTCTCCTGGTCATCTCCTTATTCAGTATTCATTGTTCAGTATTCAATCAGCAATCATTCGCGCAGCAACCGGCCGCACCAGCCCAGTCCCAGCTGATTGAAAAAGTGGTTCCAAATTCTTCTCCGACTGAGCCGGCTTCCAGCTCAGGAAAATTGATCATACCCTATGAAAAATGGAAGTTGCCGAATGGCCTCACGCTTATTATTCATGAAGACCATTCTGACCCTGTTGTAAATGTCAGGATATCCTACCATGTTGGTTCTGCAAGGGAGAGCATTGGTAAATCCGGCTTCGCTCACTTTTTCGAACACATGATGTTCGAAGGTTCAGATCACCTGAAGGATAAAGAACACTTTGCCATTGTGAACAAGGCAGGTGGAAACATGAACGGAAATACGGAGAGAGATGTTACCAATTACTTTGAAACATTGCCAAGCAATTACCTTGAAGTTGCATTGTGGCTGGAAGCAGACAGGATGGGTTTCCTGCTTGACTCCGTGACAAAAGAAAAATTTGAAATTCAACGTGAAACGGTAAAGAATGAGAAGTCACAAAATTTCGAAAACGTACCGTATGCTTTGGCTTTCGAAGAAGTGTTGAACCAGGCCCTCTATCCAAAAGGCCATCCATACAGTTGGCCAACCATCGGGTATACGGATGATCTGAACCGGGTTACCGTGGATGACCTGAAGAATTTTTTCCTTCGCTGGTATGGTCCCAACAACGCCGTGCTGTCTGTTTCAGGCGATGTAAATTCCAAAGAAGTTCTGGCGTTGACAGAAAAATATTTTGGTTCAATTCCTTCCTGCCCTGAAGTGAAAAAACTTCGTGTTCCGGCTCCGATATTAGCGAACGACCAGTATGCAAATTATATCGACAATGTTTACTTTCCTTTGATTTTAATGGTGTACCCGACTGTACCTTCCTATCATAAAGATGAAGCTGCTCTCGATATCATGGCCAGCATGATGGGTGAGGGGAACAACTCCATTTTTTATAAGGAGTTTGTAAAAACTGAAAAAGCCATTGAGGCCAGTACCAGCCATTCAACCGGTGAACTGGCAGGAGAATACGCCATCCAGGTAGTATCGTTTCCTGACCAGGAATTTGATGAGCAACCGACAAGCCAGGAAGATTACAAGAAGAAACTGCATGCATTGGTTGAAAAGAATTTCAATGAAACAGAAAAAAAGATTCACGCTACCATTGATGAATTTGAGAAATCCGGAATTACGGATGAAGCTCTGCAGCGTTCCAAAGCAAAAATCGAATCACAGATTATCGACCAGGGAACCAGTGTTTATGAAAAGGGAGTTTTATTGACCAGGTGGAATACGCTTCTGGGAAAACAATTTAACCTGTCCGATGAGTACGAGCGGTATGATACCGTGACCACGAAAGATATCATCCGGGTATTTAACAAGTACATCAAAAATAAACACGCAGCCATCGTAAATGTGTATCCCAAAGACCCGGAATCCAAAGATTCGGTGAAGAGTTTCAACCCGTATGCAAACGCTCCGGTAACCATTGATCCGCAGTACACCGGGTTGAAATATGTAAAAGCCAAAGATAATTTCGACCGCAGTAAAAAGCCAGCCGAAGGAGCACCGAAAGCACCTGTGGTGCCTGATTATTATACCAGCCAATTGAAAAACGGAATCAAAGTGATTGGCACACAGGCTGTGGAAGCTCCTAAAATTTTCATCCAGATTGTGATGGAAGGCGGAGACCTGGTTCACGGTACCGATGTGAAAAAAGTCGGGTTGTCGCAATTGACAGCTGCCATGATGGATGAGGGGACAAAAAATTATACGACCGAACAAATATCCGCTGAACTTGAAAAACTGGGAAGCGACATTTCAATCAATGGCGGAGCAAGGAGTACGGTGATTTCCGTTAATTGTCTTTCAAAGAATGTAGATGCCACATTGAAACTTCTTGAAGAAAAATTATTTCGTCCAAGGTTTGATCCTTCTGATTTTAAACGCATCAAAAAGCAATTGCTTGAATCGATTGAGAATGAGAAAAAAATTGCCCAGGCTACTGCCACTAAATTATTCAGCAACCTGATGTTTGGCAATACGGTCTTTGGAAGCTACATCAGTTATAAGAATTTTAAAAAACTTTCGCTCGATGATGTTAAAAATTATTACCAGCAATATTACTCTCCTTCTGTTGCACAAATTGTCATAGTCGGGGACATCAGTGAAAAGGAAATTATGCCGAAGCTCGAGTTTCTCAATAAATGGGAAGGCAAAGAAGTGAAGCTTCCCGAATTTGCCGGCTTTGCACCGATCCAACAGACACAAATCTACCTGGCACATAAAGATGATGCAGCGCAATCCATCATCACCATTGGAAATCCTGGACTGGCATACAATCCTACTGGAGATTACTTTAAATGCAATGCCATGAATTATTCACTGGGCGGATCATTTAACGGAAGATTGAATCTCGACATCCGCGAAAATAAAGCCTGGACGTACGGAATTTATTCCGGGTTCAACGGATCCAAATATCCCGGCACTTTCCAGGTCAGCACCAGCATTAAAAGAACAGCCACTGATTCTGCCTTGAAAGAAATCATGCAGGATGTCATTGAATTCCGTAACAATGGATTGAAAGAAGAAGAAGTTGCGGTCACAAAAAGTTCCTTGCTGAACAGTGAAGCACTCCGGTATGAATCTCCGAACCAGAAAGCAGGATTCTTATCACAAATCATCCGGTACAATTTACCTAAAGATTATACGGCTATGCAGTCACAGGTTTTGAAGGGTATGACTCAAAGTGAAATGAATGAGCTTGCAAAAAAATACATCACTCCGGATAAAATGGTGATCCTGGTGGTCGGCAACAAATACCTCATCAAGGACAAACTCGAGAAGCTGGGATACGGTAAGGTAAAAGAAATAGAAGTGGACTAATAGTTGCTAAAGCCCGGGATCAAAAATCAGAATGTTATGAAGAAAATAATTTCATTGGAAAAAATCGCTTTGATTGTTTTTTTGTTCGTTACCTTGAATGGATATGGACAAAATTTTAATGTACAAAGCGCGGCGGATTCTTATAAAGACCTTCAATTCACAAAGACCAATCGTTTGAAAGATCTGAGTGATGCAAAAAGGTACATTGACCTGGCTTATGCGAATGAGCAAACCTCGAATGATCCGAAGATGTGGATTTACCGTGGTAAAATTTATCTTGAAATCGACAGGGATACAAACGAAGTGATCAGGAATCTGGATCCGGATGCGATTGAAAAATCAGGAACCAGTTTTATCAATTGTGAAAAAACAGATACGAAGAAGAATTATTCGGAAGACTGTAATAACCTGATATGGGTTTCCGGTATCCGGTTATTCAATAAGGCTGTAGCTGGATTGAATAAAGGTGAATTCGAAAAGGCGACACGGTATTTTAATCTCGCCATGGAAATCATTCCGTTTGATAAGGATAACAACCTGAAGAGGAATACGATTACCCCGGATCTCATCACGTATAATCTGGCAAAAACTGCCATCAAGTCGAAAGATCATGAAAAAGCAAAAAGCTATTTGCAAAAGCTGATTGATTCAAAGTACAACGACCCGATGATTTATATCTATATGGACAGGGCATGTCTCGAACAAAAGGATACAGCCAAAGCGCTGACGTACATTGACCAGGGGAGAAAAGTTTTTGAAGAAAATCCGACTCTGTTGAACGAAGAAATCAGGATTTACAGCCTGCAGGGAAAATTCGATATCCTGATCAGCAAATTCACAGATGCGATTGCTATTGACGATACGAGAGAGATGTTGTATTACAACCGGGGACTTTTGTATGAAAATCAAAAGGATGACCAGCATGCCCAGGCAGATTTTATGAAGGCTATTGAACTAAAACCCGATTATTTTGATGCGAATTATGCACTTGGAACGTTACTTTTTAACCAGGCAGCCGATATGGCCAATACAGCCAATACCATAAAGAGCAACGATGAATTTGACAAGGCTAAGAAAAAATATGAACTGAGATTTAAGGAAGCAGAGCCATACCTTGAAAAATCCCTGGAACTTAATCTGAGAAAGACTGATGAGGAAAAAGGGGTTTATAAATCAAATCTGAATTCGTTGAAGCAACTGTATGTGAGGTTAGGAGAGATGGAAAAATCGAATAAGATGAAAGCTGCGCTCCAGGAATTAAACTAGGAAGTCAGGATGACCAATTGAGCAAATGGGAGCTAAGAACTCCCATTGCTTTTAAATGTTATATTTAACATAATATTAATTATAGGACATTGGATAGCCCGTGTTTATTGAGGTTCAGCGGTACGATTGTACTTGCCGACAACTTATTAGATGCCATTGGCCAAGAAACCTTCCGCCCTGGAACAACTGTCCGCTATTTTTGATTTCACACTGACACACAGCCATGACTACCAAACGCACTGGTACAAAAAAACAAAACAATGAAATCAAGCTGTTGTCATACAGAACTTATTTACACGGAAAAAGATCAGAACATTTGCCTGAACGAATCCTGTGAAAATTATTTGGCGCCGGTTGCCTTCACATACACTCCCCGGTTTTGGAATAACCTGTTTGCCTTCTTCTTCTTCGTATTTATCTTCCTGTTCACTTTCAACGATTACAGTTATAACAAAAACGCTATAACAGATTCGGCTGATGCCTTGTTGAAAATTCAACAATGTGAACCACTTACGAATGATAACCTGAAGTTCGAGTTAAAAAAACTTGAGATAATCTGCCGGGATGAAGTTTTTGCCCAGTTCCAGATTGAGTCCGGTCATTTAAGCTCTTTTCTGCTCCTGAGAACGAATAATTTATGTGGTATGAGGTACCCGTTTCGCAGGTCAACTGCAGCCATCGGAATCTTTCTTCCTGATATGGATACCATCATAAAAGGAAACCAGAAAGCGCTGCTCAAGTACAGCCGGCAGAACAATTATGCTGTGTATGCTTCCTGGCAGGACTGCCTGAAAGATTACAAACTATGGCAGGACGAATGTTTCAGGCTGAAGGAAAGATACCTTTCATTTCTTGGAAACAACTACGCCGAAGATACCGGTTATGTCAAAAAAATTAAGCAGGTAAAAAAATAGTCAGGATTTCTTTTCCATCACCACCTCATTCAACCTTTCGACAATGTGGTATGTGATCGGACAGTATTCCAGGTTCTGAATATGAATGTCGCGCTGGTAAACAAAATCTTTTCGCTGAGTATGTGGATACAAGCGGCAATCAGCCGGGCGAATAGCATAAATGGTGCAGCGGTTGCTCTTGTCGAGAAAATGACAGGGAGTTTTCTGATGAACGATGTCCTTGTTTTCATCCACCACTAAATACTTTTTCCAGTACTCCTTTTCAGTCATCCCGACATGTTCCGCCACCCGTTTTACATCCGCTTTGGTGTAAGTCGGCGTCATCGTTTTACAGCAGTTGGCGCACTGTCCGCAATCTATATCCCTGTAAGCTTCCTTATGAAACCGACCGACTTTTGAGATAAGTCCATTCACTTTTCTCCTTGGTAAACCCTTCATGAAAGTCGTATACTTTTTCAGGTTCTTTTTCATTTCCCGTTTAAATTGCTGCAATGGCTTATACATAATATTTTTTTAGTGTTTAAAGTTTATCATTGATTAACTGCAAATATACCAGTACCTGTGAAATCAGAAAATTCCTTTCATGCCTAAAACAAATCCAGTGGCCGCATGCCTGCCATTGGTAAAGGATGTCACGAAATCAATTCTGAAAAAATTGAGTTTCTCTATTCCGATCGCGAGCTCAACATAATTTTTCAGCTGCCCAGTATGTAAGTAATGAATGCCTGCCACTTCATTCAGTTTCAATTTCCGGATGACAGGAATTTTGTTGAGTATCAATCCGCCCAGTTCCTGTTCACCGTGCGCTTCAGTATAAAAATTGGTTGTTGAATACTGATAGTAGTTCAACAGCTTAAAGCCATTAAGCCGGAATGCTGAAAGAATGGTCTGGTTGCCGTTGAAATGATGCATATCCATGAAATAGAAACTCTTTTCATTCAGGAATTTGCCGGCAGCGATGTGAAAATGAAACGTCCCGATCAGCCCTAATTTTATCCTGTCAGCAACACTGGCAGAGATAAGATCATAATCCACATCGCTGCCGGCAATGTCTTTCATTCCCTTTCGATATTGAATTCCAAGTGTGGGGTATTTACTGCCGGAGATGAATTTTCCTTCAGGCCTTGTCATGAATTGTTGTTTTATCCGGATCCTGGCATTCACATCCAGCGATAACGATTGATTTCTTTTAAAATGAAAATTGTCAGTTGCCGGATTCAAGGGATCATTGGAAGTATATTCATGACCGGGTACATGAAAGATCGAATAACCGGATGTATTGACCAATGGCAATCGGTCGGCGTATTCAGCATATAATTCCAAACTGAAACCATTGAAAAGTTCCGACTGCCGTTGAAAAGATGCAAATCTTTTTTCATAAATTTTCATGAAATTTTCCTCTGATACCAGGCTGTAAACTGTGTTGATCAACTCGCTGATTGGTTTCTGATTGTTGAACTGAATGACTTCTGTTCCTGCCGAAACAGTATAGGAAGCCAGCCTGGAAGGATCATATCTTTTATGATAATAAAAATAAGCATTGAAGTGACTGTTCGAAAAACCATACCTGAGTAATGTCCCGAATGTTATTCCTCTCCATGGATCATCTTTAAAGCGTTTTGAATGGCTGACATCCATTCCAGCCGTTAAACCTTCCACGGTATTAAACTGCAGATGCCTGGTTAGTGGTGAGAATGAAAAAGATTCATGAGAATAACTCTTATTGTACGTGTAGCCTCCGATCAGCAGGTCACTCAGCGAGAATTTGTTACTTTTCCTGTCTACCGAATCCCGGTACGATCTTGATTCATGAATTTTAACGGTGCTGTCACGTTTGCTGTAATCTCTTGTTTCTTCTGAAATCAACGGCACCGGTCTCATCTTTTCCCAATAGGCAGAATCTTTTTTATTGGCTTCCTTTTCGATTTTCATCACCTCTCCGTTAAAAAAATGAGGAATAAAATCCGGGTGAATATTGTAATGGTTGTTGATTCCAAGCACCACTCCCCTGCCGTGAAAACCAAAAAAACTGAAAACAAAACTCAGCTGATTGGAAAAATTCATCCATATATTTTTTTCAACCGGGACAAACGACTGGTGAATGCGGAGGGTATCGAGGAATTCAACCTGTTGTTTCTTTGTTACGAACAAATCGGTGCTGTGTATTCTCCATGAATCATCGAGAATATAAATATCGCCCTGGAAAACCGGATCGTTCATGCGTCTTGGAACTACATGAATCTTATTTACCGTTTCTCCGTTCTCCATAAAAGTTCCCTCCAGCGTAAACCGGTAATAGAAAAAAGCAGACGGTGCAAGCGGGGAAATGAATCCGCGTTTGCTCACGCCGTTGATGTCCACCAGGTTTTCATAAAAATTGAAGAGGACATCGGTAGCCTGGTTAAAACTGAAAGCGCGGTTGTTGCCGCTCACCTTAGAGGACACCATGACTTCCTTATACTGATCCGGTTGTTTAAAATACAATTTTGAAACTGATTCACTGAGGTAAACAATTCCTGTTGATGAATCCAGTATTTCAGAAAGGTCCACATCCTGTCCAAGAATTTTTTTCGGATAGGATGTAATCCGTTGTGTCGATTTTACATAGGCATCACAGGAATAACTCTTCACCTGCTCCAGGTAATACTTTCTTTTCTTCTGCGCTTTCCTGATGATATCATAAGCAGGATCTTCTGATGAGGCGCTTACTTTCACTTCTTTCAACAGATAAGATTCAGGGAACAACTGTACATTCATTCCCAATGAAGTTCCCGGAAGAATAATCCTTTCTGTCCGCTGGCGGTATCCGATCATCCGGAAAACGAGGTTGTATTCCCCTGGTTCCAGGTCAATGCTGTAGTTCCCATCCACATTAGCGGTTGTTCCGGTTGAAGTTCCCTGGATGAAGACATTTACAAAAGGAAGCGGCTGATTTTTTTCATCCGTAATATTCCCATGCACATTCGCCGAAAAACACGGTAGAAAATATCCGGAGAAAAATAAAACCAGCAGCAGCGCCTTTTTCATTTCTGTAAATCCTGAAAAAGTTTTTGCACACCACCAACAAAGCTTTCCCATGTAAATTTAATCTTGTCTTCGCTCACATTTTTTGAAAACTCTTCTTCCCTCCTGTTCTCATAAAAATCAAGAATGGCGGAAGCAATGGCCCGGGGATCTTTCGGTGTTACATACCCGACTCTTTGGTGAGGAACTATTTCCGACAAACCACCAACATCCGTTACGAGCATGGGTTTTTCAAAATGATAGGCAATTTGCGTGATGCCGCTTTGCGTGGCGCTTTTATAAGGCTGAACAACCAAATCAGAAGCACAAAAATAATTCTTCACTTCCTCTTTTGGAATATAGGAGGTGCGGAGAATGACATGTTCACCGAGATCATGTTGCTGAATATATTGAAGGTACTTCGACGAATCTTCATAAAATTCCCCGGCAACAATCAGTTTGAGATTTAATTTTCTCAACCGAAAATCTGAAAATGCTTCGAGGAGCAAGTCAAGTCCTTTGTAATCCCTGATGAATCCGAAAAACAAAATGTAATTTTCACCGGCATCCAGGTTCAATTTTCTTTTTGCTTCCTCTTTGGAAATTTTTTCTCCGAAAATGGAATACACCGGATGCGGGCTGAACAAGGTATGCGTTGAATCAGTAAATGATTTCAAATCTTCGAGTACTGAATTTGACATAGCCACAAAAGCATCGCATTGCTTAAAAAAAAATCCGGTCAGTTGCCGGTCGCCCGGTCTTTTTTCGTGAGGGATGACATTGTCGGTGATGGCGATCACTTTGATGTGGGTATTCTTCTTCACCAGTTTTGCAATCATTCCCAAGGCAGGAGCCATGAAAGGAAGCCAGTACCGGATGATCACATAATCGGGATTCATTGCTTTGATTTTTTTTGCCGTCCTGTACCATGAAAACGGATTCACTGAACTGATCAATGATTCAACCTCAAAATCAGTTGGGGCTGATCCCTCAGTGAATTGTGATTTTCCAGGGAAAAGAAAAGACGGGTACTGAAAATAGAAGGAGATGATGGATGAGGAAATCCCACTCTTGTTAAATGCGATGCAAAGTGCTTCATTAAAGTCAGCGATGCCGCCCCTTAATGGAAAAGCCGGACCGATGATGATATTTTTTTTCATCCGCTAATCGGCCAACAGCTAATTAATTGTTTTATCAACCTGGTATTGATTCCTGTCGTGAGATGCACGTGAAATCATTTCGCCCAGGAAGCCGGCAAGAAACAACATGGAACCGATGATCATGCAGGTGAGTGAAATATAAAACGAAGGGCGCTGCGTCAGCATACGCGCTGGAATTCCATGGTACACAGAAAGTAGTTTGTTGATGCCGAGGTATGCTGCCGAAAAAAATCCGACGAAAAACATGAGTGTTCCCAGCAACCCGAAAAGATGCATGGGCCTTTTTCCAAAACGGGAAACAAAAGTGATGGAAAGTAAATCAAGAAATCCGTTGATGAATCTTTCAAGACCAAACTTGGTGATGCCGTATTTCCTGGCCCGGTGTTCAACGACCTTCTCCTCTATCCTGTCGAAGCCCGCCCATTTTGCAATGACAGGAATGTAACGGTGCATCTCTCCATACACTTCAATGCTTTTTACCACTTCCTTCCGGTAAGCTTTCAAACCGCAATTGAAGTCGTGAAGATTATTGATCCCCGACATTTTCCTGGTCGTCCAGTTAAAGAATTTACTCGGAATTGTTTTTGAAATTGGGTCATGCCTTTTTTTCTTCCAGCCAGAAACGAGATCGAGTCTGTCTTCTTTGATCATTTTATACAGGGAAGGAATTTCATCGGGACTGTCCTGCAAGTCGGCATCCATCGTAATGATTACATCTCCTTTTGTAGCGGCAAAACCCTGGTTGAGCGCAGCACTCTTACCATAATTCCGGCGGAATTTAATTCCCCGGATGTGACTGTTTGAAGAAGCAATTTTCTCAATGACGCTCCAGGATGAATCTTTGCTTCCATCATCAACCAAAATTATTTCATACGAAAAATGATGATCGTTCATGACACGAACAATCCAACTGCACAATTCCGGCAGGGATTCTTCTTCGTTATACAATGGAACTAATACTGAAATATCCACCTTATCATTCCTGTTTCGAAAGTGTTAACTATCCAACGGCCTGCTATCAAAAGGAGTCGCTTCTTTTTTCATAAATACGGATACGATCAATGAAAAAACCATCGCTACGAAAGCGCTGCCAAGGACAGAAAACAGGAACAGGAAAACCGGTGACATGAGTTTCCTTGTCCAGCTTAAGCCCATCTGAATCTGGTCCTCCGGCATCCCTTTATCAATCAATTGTTGCTGCGAGGCCTCCAGTATTTTTTGAACAAGTCCGGGATCGATCACAGTAAACAGCAGCACCGTATATATACCGGTGATGAATCCGCCAAATACACCTATCAATACTCCTGTTCCCAATGATTTTCCGTAGGAAATGAACCCACCCAAATCCTGGTCACGATAACTTTTGACTCCGAAAATAATAAAGAGGATCAAAAGAATATAATTAAGATACTGAGGTATTTTTGATTGGAAATCAACGCCGATGAAGAAAAAAATCAGACCAATAACCGATGCCGAAAGTCCATACATGGCTCCGAAAGTCATGGCGACTTTCATTTGAGTTCTTTTATTTTCCATTGGATATTTTTTTATGTGATAGATGCAAACCTACATGAATTCCTGAAATACACAAAAGATTAAATGAAACCTAAACACTGTTTTTGTCAACATCGATTTTGAACAAGCAACCCGGCAATCAGCAGTTTAAAAAAATAAAAAAGTTCATGGTGATAACATGGTATTCATTACCTTCGCCCCGGGTAAGTCCCATACGACCAGCTCCTGCGAACCTCCCCAGGGCAGGAATGCAGCAAGGATAAGCGGTTGAGCGGTGCGATATGGTGTGCTTACCCATTTTTTATTTCCGGGATTTAATTTTTATGCTTCCAGGTTCGCTTCCATAGTAATGGACATGTTCAGAATTTTGGAAACCGGGCAGTTCACTTTGGCATCGGCTGCACATTCATCAAATTTTTCTTTCGTTATACCGGGAACTTTTGCCTTGACAACCAGGTGCGAATTGGTAATCGCTCCATTCTCCAATGTGATGGCTGATGTGGTCACAATGCTGTCAGGTGTAAATCCTGCAGCACCCAGAATAAAACTCAGCTTCATGCTGAAGCAACCGGCATGGGCCGCTGCAATTAATTCTTCAGGGTTTGTACCAACACCTTCTTCAAAACGCGAGTGATAGGAATATTGGGTTTTATTAAAAACAGTACTTTGAGAAGTAAGATGTCCGCTTCCTTCTTTTCCGGAACCGTTCCAGACGGCCGTTGAAGTTCTTTTCATAAGAATAAGTTTTTTTAGTAGTGATGCAATGAACTGTTCTGTTTAATCAGCGGTGACAAAAGTAATGAATGTGACGGATAATAAAGCCGGAAAAATACCGGTGATAAAAACAGAAGAAGAAAAAATACGGGATGCCGGGTTAAGGACTGGTAAAATCAAAACTTACAACTGGAGAATTAAAAGTCACAGGGAATTTGCTCCACGTTTCGAGCGACTGCCGGTGCCGTACTACGATGTAATATGAATTGCCCGTCACAAATGGTGGAAACACGAAACTGCCATATCCACCGGTAGTAATGGTGCCGGTTACACTCGCTGCAATATTAAATGGTGAAAAGGACTCGTGCAACTCAACACTGATCGTATCACACAAAGCGGGATGGCCAATCGGATCAGGCACGGCATTCATCATTCTGTTGCCTGCATAGAACCCTTCAATAAAAATTCTCATGTCCAGCGTCACCGAACAGGTATTCACCGTAACGCCGACGGGTGAAGAGGAAAGACAGTTTTCAGAAACGACATAATTGCCGGATGATTTAACGGCAATGCTTTGGGTGGTGTCGCCGGTATTCCATAAATAATTGACACCTGAATTTGCGGTAAGAATAACAGAATCTCCCTGGCAAAGCGTGGTGCTTCCTGACGGAGTAATGGATGGTGTAATACCGGAATAACTCAGTACGACATCATCTATACGGTATTGCGAAAGCGTGGTATCACTCCTAAACTGTATCCTCAGGTTGGGAACTGCAGGAATGGTCCCGCTTGAATTTCTCAAATACCAAATGCCCGTTCCTGTACCGGTTGGCAGTGGCGCAAAAGAAAGATTGGAATAGGTGACTCCATCGCTGCTCACCATCACTTTAAAATCAGAACCGGTGGAAGCACTGTTGCTTTTAAAAATTCCAAATGATATCTGCAGGTTGGTCAGGCCACTGGTATTGATTCCTGAAATGATAAAGTTTTTCCCGGCGGCTGTTGTGGTAAAGAAAATGTTGGCTCCGCCTGATGCTCCTGCATAAGCATTCAGAGATGATTGTGTAATTCTGACATCAGCACTTCCTGACATCGTGTACCCATCGTTATCAAAACCATTCGCTGTTTCGTGAGTTGCAATAGCAGTAGTACCGGCAACAGTTCCCATGGTCTCTGTAAATACGGTTCCGGAAGCCCGGTTGCCTGATATGCTGACGTTCACGGATGATGAAGTGGATGAACATCCGTTCACAGTAATGACTGTAACTGAATAATGACCGGAATCAGTGACGGCAATGGATTGCGTGGTAGCACCGTTCGACCAGAGGAAACTGCTTCCTGCACTGGCAGTAAGTGTAGCAGAAGATCCGGGACAAATGGTTAAAGGTCCGGGCGGCGTAACGGCTGCAACCGGGTTGGCATTCACCACCACGGTTGCCGCAGGCATGGCATTGTTGGAACTGTTTACATCACCAATCAAATTTGCCGTAGCATTAAAAAGATAAGTACCGGCATTGGTCATGTTATAAGAACTGTCGAAAGCAACAGTCATGATGCTACCTGCAGTTAATATTCCCGAAGAAATTGTTTTTGAAAACGACTGTGTCACTGAGGATGGATTGGTAGCCTGCAGTGTGACGAGCATGTTGTTGCTAAGGAATTTAATGGTATCCGTTCCGTAATTTTTTACCTGCACCTGCAGAACCTGGTTTGCATTGGAGCAGATGGACGACGACGGTGAGAGCAATGACAAAACTCCCGCATCGGGAGCAGCAGATGTTCCATACTGAAAATTGAAATTGGCCATCACCGGCAGATGATCTGAAGTATAGTGAAGTGCATTGGCCACATCCAGGCTGACGGCAGTATTCGGCATGTGGTTGATTGAGTCATTGTAATGATTTCCGTCGTTGCCATAAGCGGTGGTAGAATTCGAAACATAGGTCATACCTCCGGAAAGGCTGATGGCTTTGGAATACAAAATCAAATCAAAACGATCATCCATTCCTCCTGTTGAGCCGCCGCCAAAGGCGCGCAGTCGTGTGGATTGTGTATGATGAATGGCGTATGTCGAATTATTCCATGTGCCTGGCATGGTGATCGGATCGATGAAATAACCTTCATCCGTTGGGTTGATCTGTAACAGTTTCTGGTATGCGCTTTCATTCGCACTGTAAAAATTAAAGTCGCCGCAGATAATGAAATTAGAACCCGCCGGCAGTGCATTGGTGACTTTCCTCAAGCTATCCACTTCCAAAGCACGCTGTGCTTCATTGGCGGTGCCGGAACTTGCTTTCAGGTGAACGGCATAAATCCTCAACGTATCACCGGATAATAAATGAACCAGTTTGAATTCACTGATGTCTCTTAAATCTGTTTTGACTCTTGTATTGCTTACAAAATGAAATTTGGATGTCTTGTAAAAGATACCGTTGTCGGTATCTGGTCCGTCAATAAAAGTTCCGGCAGAATAAGTAGATGTAGAATAGTTCAGCACGTTGGAAAGAAATCCATTCACTCCTACCTGGGAATTCATTTCTTCTACCACGAGGATATCCGGAGTTGCAGAGGAAATGGTCACTCTCAGGTAAGCATTCCTGGTTGTTGTGTCCACTGTAAAATTACTTTGATCAGGATAATTTAACAGGTTGTAAGCCATCAGTTTTACAAGATCCTGTTGCTGTGCTTTCGCGTTGAATGGTAAACTCAAAACAAGCATCATACAGGGGATGATGAAAACCATCCCGGATGCATTGAATATACGCCTGACAGCAATCGAACATTGCTGTCTCATTTCTGAATTGAACACGTTTAAAAATGGTTAGAAAAATTCGCAGTTCTTCTAAAATCCTCTTGGGGAGAGGATGCACAAAGATATCAAAATTCCAAAAGAATGGAAAAGTAATTCCTGAAACGCAGTTTCTTATTGGTAAAACCGCCCGTTGTGATCGTGAATGTTTCCGGTAAACATGCCGGTATATTAGTGAAGAAGTGCCGCCGAGTACTTGTGCGGATGGAAAATGTTTCGGAAGTTGCATGGAGATAACCACACTCCTTCAGCCTATGAAAATCTTTTTACATTTTACGAGACCAATCACAACGTTTGGTTTTATCTGGTCATTATTCATTTCTTCGGGTTTTGCCCAGGCGCCGGGAGAAGAAATTCAGTTGCGAAAAGATCCTTCAAATCCCGAACTGAACAGCCAGGGAATCAACCTGGCGAAACAGGAAAAGTACGAAGAAGCAAGTCAGCTCTTCAGCGAAGAAATCAAGAAGAACGAAACGAATCGTGATGCCTATTTTAACCGCGGCGTGGTAAAATGGCAATTGAATGACGTGTCGAATGCCTGCCGCGATTGGAGTGCTGTGCTGGCTTTAGGTGATACGGAAACTTTTAAGTTGCTCGACAAAAACTGTCACGGTTCCATGGTGGTTGATGAAGATACCATTCCATCTGCTCAGTATCATAAAATGTGGGCGAATGAAAAGAAGGATGACAAAACCATGTCGTCGAATGCCAACGCGAAAACCATTGTGGATGAGATGCCTGAATTTCCCGGAGGAACAGATGCATTGATTGAATATTTTCAAAAAAATATCAAAGCAACTTCAGCGATGAACCCAAAAAACCGGGTTGATGGAAGAGTGTATGTCAATTTCATCATCAGCAGGAAAGGGAAAATTCTTTTTCCTTATGTGACAAGAGGAATCGGGAAAGAACAGGATGCAGAAGCCATCCGGGTGATAAAAAATATGCCTGCTTGGAAGCCGGGTAAACAAGGCGGCAAACCTGTGCTGGTCAGGTATAATTTACCGGTTCATTTTTCTTCGAGGTAACAACAACAGGTTTTCAAAACGCAGTTTTTTTTATGAATCGAGAAGAAGATCTGAAATAATTAATTTTACCATTCATCTGAATTCATGCTGAAACGTTTTCTATCTTATTTGCTCAAGCCGGGATTGGTACTCGCTGTTTATGTAATCGCTACGCTTACGATCAGCTATCTTAAATTCTCACGCAGTTATCCGGGTGATCATTATACCAAGTACAACAACTACATCATCTTCAGCCGTTCGTTCACGCATTTGATTCAGCATAAAGATTTGTACGATGTTCACCCGGACGATCATTTTGATTATTACAAATACAGTCCGGCGTTTGCGTTCTTCATGGCACCGTTTAACCTGCTGCCTGATTTCCCCGGACTTGCTTTGTGGAACCTGTTGAATGCACTGGTTCTGTTCTATGCCATATTCAAAATGAAACTTCCGGATCGTGACAAGATGATTATCTTATGGCTTATTCTTCCGGAACTAATTAAGAGTACTGAAAATTCTCAGAGCAACGGGTTGATTGCAGGGTTGATTGTTGCTGCTTTCAGTTTACTGGGAAAAAAAAATATGTGGACGGCAGCCCTGCTGATTACATTCAGCGGCTTCATAAAAATTTTCGGGCTGGCAGCGGGAATATTATTTTTAATCCATCCGGAAAAAATAAAATCCATTTCCGCCTATGCCGCGAGTTTTGTTCTCCTTCTGCTGATTCCACTGTGTGTCATCGATTTTCAGCAACTCATTTTTCTTTACAAAAGCTGGGGACATTTGCTGGCGAACGATTACACGGCATCGTCCGGAATTTCGGTGATGGGGCTTCTGCAAAGCTGGTTTCATTTTCAACCGGATAAAATAATTCCAGTTCTCACTGGTGCAGTCATCCTGTTTCTTCCTTTGTCCAGGAAAAACAAGTATGCCTCACCGGTTTTCCGGATGAAGATGCTGGCATCTGTGCTGATCTGGATGATTATTTTCAATCACAAAACCGAATCCCCTACCCTCGTGATTGCAATCACAGGAATAGCCATCTGGTACTTTACGGAAACAAGACATTGGCTGAATAACCTGCTGCTGATCCTGTCCATACTCTTTACCATTTTACCTTCCACCGATATTTACCCGGCAACTATCAGGGAGAACATCATTGCTCCTTATGCGATACAGGTCGTTCCGTGCATGCTCATTTGGCTGAAAATTTCTTTTGAACTTTTGTTCAGGAAAGATGATGAACCAGTTTCATCACATGCAATGGCGCAGTAATTTTTTTTGCCGTAGCCTTATCACCTGATAGTTTTCAGAATATATTTTTTCATACATTTTTTTTGATCATAGAAATTTTTCTGTAAATAAAAAAGTTAATAAGATTCAGAAGCGGCATGGTTTGTCGCTTGTTTTCCTATCTAACATTGTTGACTGAAAAAAAACATTCATCAATCAACAGTCATCATGAAAAAAAATTTCATTACCCTCATCGTTGCGGTCATGTTCCTCACTGCCGCTAACGCACAATTACCCAATGCATCATTCGAATCATGGAACATCACCCCTTACGATGAACCGAATGGCTGGTTTACCGGAAACCCGTTTTCGTTACAAAGTCATGGAGTTCCTGTAGTAACAAAGGTCGCAGGAGTTTCTGGTTTTGCAGTGAGAATGGAAACCATGATCATCGGGGCGGATACCTTACAAACGTTTATTAGTAATTCACAGGGCGATCCTATTCTCGGACAGGGCGGAATTCCATATTCCCAGCAACCTTCTGTCATCAAAGGATACTGCCGGTACAATCTTCCGGGAAATGATACTGCTCTCCTACTGGTGATTTTTAAAAACAACGGTGCAATCATTAGCACTGATGTTGTAAAATTCAGAGGAACCGGAACCCAAAGTAGCTTTGCTTTTTTTAGTTTCCCTCTATCACTTGGCTCAGCTCCTGATTCGGTGGTCATTGCCGCCACTTCCAGCAACCTGATTGACAATGTGGGAATAGAGAACGGAAGTTTCCTTGAGTTGGACAGCCTTTCTTTTGATACCGGCTTCTCCCCGATTCCTGATGGTAATTTTGATAACTGGACTTCCTATACGTATGATCTTCCTTTAAACTGGAACACCGTCGGGAAAGACATTTCAAGAACCACGGATCATGTGGATGGAACGTATGCCCTCAGCCTGATGACTTCCACGTATGGGAATAACGACATTGCAGTTTCTGCAATAACCACCGGCTATTTCCCTCAAAACAGCGGGCCCGTCGGTGGCTTACCTTATTCATTGAACTCGGATACACTAACAGGATACTATAAATTTTCCACGCCGGGCAACGACAGTGCTTATCTGCAAATCTTTCTCACCAGCAACAGCAACTTTGTCGGCGGAGCGGGGTATGCTTTTCATCCGGCGGCTTCTTATACTTATTTCGAAGTTCCGATCGTATCGTTTGCAACTCCCGATACGATGCGGATTGATATTTATTCTTCTTCCTGGCCGTTTACTCCATCTTCCATCGGAAATCATTTGCTTGTTGACGGTTTGAGTTTGAAATCACAGTCACCAACCGGCATTCATTTAACAGTTGATAAAGGAGATCCCGGTGTAATGGTGTTCCCGAATCCATCATCGGATGTGTTGACGGTTGTCATCAAAAACAAAAGTCACGACGATGTAAAACTGGTGGTCAGGGATATTTCGGGAAGGACAATAAAGGAAACTACATTCAATACAAATTCATTTCAACTTGATGTAAACGAACTTCCGGCTGGAATGTATTTTTTAGAATTGACGAATGCAACTTCATTCGTTAGCAGGAAGTTTGTGAAGAATTAAGTCGGTGGGTGAAGTTTTCGGGCGGGTACTGGCTCACATACACAATTTCGGATTTTAGATTTCGGATTAATCCGAAATTATTAATACAACGTAGCATCATGGTTGACCCATCAACTGATAATAAATCTATAGCCTATCGAAAAGGTAACGGGTAACAAATCATTCTTGAATTCAACTCCATGATTGTTTTTTAAATCATTCATGTAAGCACGAACTTCCGGCCCCCTTACGGGTATCAGCAATGCCAATGACCAGTACCCTTTTTTCGCGGGACGGGATTTGTAATCCATCCCCAATCCGAATGTTACGCCGTAAAATAATTTATCATATATAGCTGCATTCGTTACTGCAATGGCTGCGTTATAGCCATACATGATCAAAGCATAAGGTGAAACCTTGGCTGTTGAATTTTCTGAAACGATCCGGAGTTTGGTACCCACGTTAAAACCAAGCCCGGCAAAGGCATAACCGGCTCCGCCAAAAATGCCAATATTTTTATCCGGATAAATTAACAGGCTTACTCCAAGGCCGCCATAATCCTGTCCTGTACCAATTCCCAAAGAAGCTTTATCAATCTCATTCAGAGCTTTGTTTTTTTCTCCAAGGCGATTCGCTTTTCCAATCGTATCCTGTGAATAGCCTGTTAATGCTGATAGCATAACGAAGACAGTAGAAAGTAGGATTTTTTTCATGATACAATTTTTAGGTTAATTATTTTGATAAGGCTGGCAGATCTGAAAGTCCAGCAGTCGAATTGACCGTAAGCATCGAACTGCTGATTTCCTCATTCACCAATCTTTCGGTTATTCCATTTTTTAAATTCTTTGTTTTTCTTTGCTCCTGGCAAATAATTGTCGGTCGATACAATTTTTTTACCTGTCCTGCTTTCAAGTTCTCTCCTTGCGTTACCTGCAACTGCACCACCTTGTTTAGCTGCTTTTTTATTTTGCATGAAACCTTTGGGATTTTGTGTTTTTACGATTTCAGTTGTCGAAGCTTCACCCAGCATTGAAAAAATTAATTCAAGGTCAGTCATATGGTCTCTCAGGTTTTGGCTTTTAAGTCTTTTAATTTTTTTGTATTCAGTGGGTGTTAAACCAAAAGTCGCTTTTGAAATTTCTGCAGTAAGTATTGAATATTCAATTGCGCATTTACACCTCGGTTTTTCCATTCTTCCGTCAACTCCTCCCTAATGGCAATGCTCCGCATACGCTTTTCAATCCAGTCGTCAGGATAACCTTTAAGCTTGTATAGTTCTCTTGTCCGCTGGGCTGCTAATTCGGGATTTTCAATTTCGTCTAATCTGTCTGAACCAACCTGTGCCAACCAAAGTTTAAACGGTTCTGCTTTCGGTGATGGAATGGATTGTATAATTCGCAAAAGCCCTTTTGCCTGGGCACAATTCAGCTTTTGTTTACCACCAATAGTATCCACCGAAAGGGGGGTGACAAATTGTCCCCACCCTTTGGAAAGCTCCTCATCGCGCTTACGCATTTTCTTTATGTAATCGCCCGGGTTAGGTGTGTCAGTCAGCACCTGGATAACATCTGCAACAACGAAATACCATTTTTCGTCTGTCTCATTCCAAACAGTTCTGATCTGTTTGCTTTCAAATAATTTTATGTTGCTCATGTGACGAATTTAATGATTACAGAACCATAAAACCAAACCAGTAAACGATCGGGCCATTAAAACTTTAAACTTTTGATTACATTTCTCCGGTTCATCTACCGAAGGTTTGGCATACACACAAACTTCTTCACCAATTTTTCTTTTTCCGAAAGCAGTTCTAAATAATAAACTCCCTGCGATAAAGAAGATGTATTGACTTCGATGTACTCACCGTTTTTAATAATAGAATAATTCACTGGCATCTCCTGCCCAAACGCATTTAAAACTTTTACGTTTTTTATTTTTACTGTTTGATTCAAAGAAGCATAAACCCTTTCCCTTACCGGGTTCGGAAACAACTCCAACGTTGAGCTTTGAACTTGTAAATTTTGAACTGATGTAATGGTATCACATAAACTCCCACTCAACGAACCTAAATGATAATTCGGATGATTGGGAATTGTAAAAGCATTGTATGCCGGTAAATGAATACAATGTTGGCAAACATTACAACCCAAGCCAAGGGAATCAGGATAGTTTATGACATGCAGATCCAATGTACTATTGGCACAACTCAAATATATTTTGCCATCCGGAGCTAATTTACATTGGTAAAATATTGTTGCAGCCGGCGGATTCGGTGAATAAGAATTATCCCATACAGCTACGGTGGTTTTAGTAGAGGAAATATTAGTATCTGTAAGATCAAATTGGTAAATGTACAACATAGAAGAAGCATACAAAACAAGAGAATTCGGCGAAAAGGCTACTCCCGCTGATACCGCACTATCATTAATAGGTACATGCACAGGATTTCTAAACTGGCCCAAACAACGATCAAAATCCATGATCTCCAGATCATTCAAAGCATCATACATGGCAAATTTACTCCCATCAGGTGAAAAACATGCCTGGCCCAATGCAAAACTAAGGTTAGGTCCGATGTCTTGACTTGAATGAAAATGAATGCCTAATGTATCAACGAGGTAAATAAAATACCGGCTCATATGGCCTTTATGAAATACTACCCACCAGTCTCTTCCATTGCCATGCTTAACTGCAGTAATACGTCCGGGAATCAATGTGTCATTTAACAACACATTGTTTTTTGATGTCACTGCACCCAGGCCACTATTCAAACTCATGTCAATCTCAGAATAGTAAATGTGATAAGCATAAGCCACGCTATCATCGACGGTATTATGAAAAAGATAGTATTGAGATGG
>JAPLDA010000044.1 GCA_026391945.1 Bacteroidota bacterium
CATTGGATCACGACCGGAACTTTGCCGAATGCCGGTTTCGCCTGGTCGGATACAGTTACCTGTTTCGGAGGAACGGTTACCATGTACAATACTACTCCGCAACCGGTTACGAGCTGGTCATGGAATTTCGGAGACGGACAGATATATACAGGATATTATGAACAGATCTCACACATTTTTGATGTGGATACTGCGGTGCTCAACCCCTTAACGATAACGATGGTTGCTTTCAATAATGGCTGCCCTGATACGATTATCCTTCAAAACCTCATAACCGTACTTCCTCCTAAGCCCTTGTTTGCTTATACGCATTCCTGTTCCACTCCACTGATGCTGAATTTTATTAACGAATCAATCGGTGCCACCAATTATCAATGGGATTTCGGTGATACAACAACTTATTCAACGGACATGAGTCCCGCGCATGTATATTTAAACAGTGGATTTTACTCCGTTAATTTAACCGCCTTCGACAGTGTAAGCGGATGTTCCTTTACAAAAAACTACAACTGCCCGGTGACGATTCCGGTTTCCAATTTCACGGCTTCACCACTATATGGATGTTACCCGCTTACCGTAAATTTTACAGACAACTCACAGGATTCCGATCCGAATTATTATCACTGGAATTTCGGTGACCCTGCAAGTTTTCCGAATGACACCTCTGTTCTTCTCAATCCCAATCACCTGTTTAATTCACCGGGAACATATGATGTTGTGTTGAAAATTGTTGACATCTTTAATTGCCCTGATTCCAGTGTGCAAATCATTCATGTGTTTGGAACCACTGCCGGATTCACTTCCAATTTAACTTCAGGCTGTTCCCCGTTCAATGTGGTATTTGATGATACCAGTCATTTGGATTATTCAGCCGTGCTTTCTCATCAATGGAATTTCGGAAACGGAAGTTCAACGGTGAACTCCAGCATGGTCTCAAATTCATATTCATCTCCCGGCTCCTACTCTGTTACACTGACGGTTGTTGACACGAATGGTTGCCATTCAAGCATCACTCAACCAAATTACATTACAGTTTATTTACCGGAACCTACTCTATCCATCAGTGATACGTTCGCTTGTCCAGGCCAGTCGGTAACATTCGCCATCAGTTCCGGCAACAATGTAAGTCTGCCTGTGAACTACCAAATCAATTACGGAGATTTCTCAGCCGATTCCGTTTCTGTCTCATCCACGAACCAATCGTTCTCTCATACTTATTCATCCAACAATTCACTGCTCGTTACTGTTCTTGTTACGGATACAAATGGGTGCGACAGTTTGGTTTCAGGCCATCTTACCATTCTTAAACCTGCTGCGAATTACAGCGTAACCACCTTTGATACCTGTATAAACCAGCCGCCTTTCAATACGAATATCACGACAACATTTGCTTATTTCACCAACCTCTCAACAGGAATGCCGGGAACAACAGGCAACAGCTGGCACTGGAATTTCGGAACCGGTTCAGGTACGCAGTCTGTTTTGCAAAATCCTTCCTGTCATTATAATATACCCGGTTATTATACACCTCAGCTGATTGTGACGAACGCCGGCGGCTGCAGCGACACGGCAAGGCTTGACAGCATTGTAAATGTTCCCGGGCCAAACGGAAGTTTCAGTTTCATTCCCGCTGAAGGATGCGCTCCACTCCTGATAAACTTTTCAGGTTCGTCATCAGCCACCGGTTTATTCTATACCTGGGATTTCGGTGATGGAAATGTTTCATCCCAGGTCCCGGATTCTGTTGTCACACATCTTTATCTCCAGGATGGGATGTATTATCCTTTTTATTATATAGGATATACATTACCGAGCGGATCAACCTGTAATTCCGTGGGATTAAATACGTCCGGATATATCCGTGTAAAAACATTTATGACGGTGAATATCAATCCTGCCGTTGTGGAGATTCCCGACGGGTATGATACCACTGTTGTGGCCATCGTTTTTGATACGACTCTTACGGGCGGCCCGCCATTCATCTACAACTGGTCTCCTTCCGCAAATATTCATTCAACAGATTCCTTGGCACTGGTCTTTTTAAGCAACAACATTGAATCGGCTTACTACTATTGCACGGTCACCAATGCAGCCGGTTGCAAAGCAACGGACAGTCTACTGGTATTGCTGTTCCCGTGTGATGTGAGAAGCATCATTCCCAATGTGTTCACGCCAAATGATGACGGCATTAATGACACGTATCACATCACCTATCTCTGTGCTGCCATCGATTTTAAGTTTTCCATTTTCAACCGGTGGGGAAAAATGATTTACGAATCTTCCGATCCGGATTTTCATTGGAACGGAAAAACGGTGAAGGGTGATGATGCAACAGAAGGAACTTATTACTATGTCATGCATGCTCACCGGAGGGATGCTCACGGGATGATAGAACTTATCCGCAGGGAAAAAAAATGAATGACCACGGACGATAAGACCTGGGCTGAAGAGTAAGCCGGAGAATCGGGAAAAAAAACGAAAAGAAGACATTTCTGTTTCACTTATTCAACCAATCAACTCCATTACTCAATCTATTTCAACAAGGCCAACCTGCCATTCAACATTGCTACTTCACAAACTGTATATCGTACAGGTTTTTATACAGTCCGTTATGAACGAGTAATTCCTGGTGCGTTCCTTCTTCCATTTTTTCGCCGTGATCGAGAACAAGAATTTTATCGGCGTTCTGTATCGTTGCCAAACGATGGGCGATCACAATGGACGTTCGGTTCTTCGTCAGTTTTGATGTGGCCGCCTGTATCAGCTCTTCCGATTCCGAATCAATGGAAGAGGTTGCTTCATCGAGAATCAAAATTTTAGGATTGAAAACATAAGCGCGGATAAATGAGATCAACTGGCGTTGTCCGACCGAGAGCATGGCTCCGCGTTCCATCACGTTGTAATGATAATCTCCCGGCAACCGGCTGATGAAACGATCTGCTTCCACCACCTTTGCCGCTTCTTTTATTTGTTCAATGCTGATCGAAGGATCTCTTAATGAAATGTTGTTGGCGATCGAATCCGAAAAAAGAAAAACATCCTGCATCACTACAGCTATATTGGTTCTTAAAGAATTCAATTCATATTCACGAATGTCGATTCCATCTATCAATATCGAACCTTTGTTGATTTCATAAAACCGGTTGATGAGGTTGATGATGGAAGATTTGCCGGCTCCTGTAGCACCTACCAATGCCAGCGTTTCACCGGCCTTAACACGAAAGCTGACATCCTTCAAAACCCATTCATATCCATCTTCTTTCGTTGCTTCATTGTAAGCAAACCAGACATTCCTGAATTCAATATCGCCGCGAACGGATGATGCCATGATCTTACCGGCATTGGGAATGTTTTCCTTTGTATCGAGCAATTTGAAAATGCGTTCTGAACTCACCATTCCCATCTGCAGGGTGTTGAATTTATCAGCGAGTTCACGGATCGGCCGGAACAACATGTTGATGTACATGATAAAGGCGACTACGTTTCCCAGTGTCACCGTTGAACCAATCACTTCTTTCGCGCCCCACCAAACCATCAAACCGATGGATGTTGCCGAGAGCAATTCAACCACCGGAAAAAAAATGGAATAATACCACACCGATTTGATGTGCGCTTTCATGTGGAGCCGGTTGATGTCCTGGAATTTTTTCATCTCGGGTTCCTCGCGCGAAAAAATCTGGACGATGCTCATACCGGTGAGGTGCTCCTGTACGAATGTGTTGAGATGGGCGACCTGTGTGCGAACTTCACGAAAGGCTTCCTTGATTCCGTTTTTGAAAATGTTGGTGGCGATGATGAGAAACGGAATCGTGCTGAGGCTGATGAGTGTTAACCGCCAATCAATGACAAACATGAAAGCAATGATGACGACCAGTTGAAGCAGATCGCCAATGATGACGATCAGCCCCTCAGAAAAAATATCTGCAATCGTTTCAAGATCGGAAACCGTCCGCGTTACCAGCGTCCCGATGGATGTGCGGTCAAAAAATTTCAGGCGGAGATTTAAAATGTGACGGTACAACTGAATGCGCATGTCTTTGATGACAGCCTGTCCGAGCCAGTTGGTGAGAAACGTCTGGTAATACTGAACGAGCGTCTGGAACAACAGCAGTCCGATCATCAGCAGTGTCATGTTCAGCAAACCATTCTCATCTCCTGCAGAAATGTAATGGTCAACCGTGTATTGCACCAGCCATGGACGCACAGGAGAAAGGAAAGCCAACAGGATGGTGAGGAACACACTGAACCAGAAAGATTTTTTGTACGGATCAATGAAAGCAAAAATTCTTTTCAGAATCGGGAAATCGTATGCTTTGCCTGTTACTTTGGACATGAATAGGATGGTTCTTATTAGATCATCGAATTACGAATCGTTACGAATGTACGAATGAAGTTCCTGAAATTTCAGATTTACAGGTTTGGGATTTTGAGAATTAAGTAATGAATTTTATTTTTCTCCTTATTTCTCCATGC
>JAPLDA010000062.1 GCA_026391945.1 Bacteroidota bacterium
GAACCAGTCACCGCGCATCGCGCAACCCGGTGAACCCGGAGTGGAAGAATGGAAAATTCTTGAACTGAAACTGCTTGCCGATGTCGGCCTCGTTGGTTTTCCGAATGCAGGAAAATCGACGCTGCTTTCCGTGGTGAGTGCTGCTAAACCTGAAATCGCCGATTATGCATTTACGACATTGGTTCCGAATCTCGGCATCGTGTCGTACCGCGGCGGTCGTTCATTCGTGATGGCTGATATCCCGGGAATCATTGAAGGTGCTCATCTCGGCAAAGGACTTGGCCTGCGGTTTCTACGACACATCGAACGGAATTCAATCTTGCTTTTCATGATTCCGTGCGATACAAAAAATATCGGGTCGGAATATAAAATCCTGCTGAACGAACTGAAGCAGTACAATCCTGAGTTGCTCGATAAATCAAGAGTGCTGGCGATCACCAAATGCGACATGCTGGACAAAGACCTGATCAAAGAGATGAAAAAAGAAATTCCGAAATCGATGAAAACCGTTTTCATTTCTTCCGTCGCCGGTTTGGGTATCGACGAGTTGAAAGATCTTTTGTGGGAAGAGTTGACAAAATCAATCTGATCTTTCCATTTTATTTTTTTTGATGAGCTTATCAGAAGAATCCCTATTCGTATATTCGTACCTGATTCGTAATTCGCCAGGGATGCTCGAAAAATTAAATGCCGTTGATGCCAGCCTTTTACTTTTTTTCAATCACCTGAACAACCCGGTATTTGATTTCCTCATGTACTGGGTAAGCAATAAGTTCATCTGGATTCCATGGTATGCATTCCTTGCATTTTTTATCTATAAAAAATATCCGCATCGCTATTGGTCGATATTTTTTTTTATTGCCTTCATGATATTACTAAGCGACCAGCTTTCTTCAACGATCCTGAAAAATTCTGTCATGCGGTTGCGCCCCTGTCACGATCCTTTAATAGCTTCTGATGTTCACCTTGTTTATGGGTACTGCGGCGGGATGTATGGTTTTGTTTCATCTCATGCTTCCAATGCATTTGCACTGGTCACCTTTCTTACGTTCCTGTTCAAAAGAAAATTCCTGAACCTTCAGTGGATCCTGCTTTCCTGGGCCATCCTGGTTTCTTTCAGCCGCATATATCTCGGTGCTCATTTTCCGGGAGATGTGATTTGCGGAGCAACGGTAGGCGCGCTCATTGGTGTAGCTGCAGAGAAAACATTCAGGTATTATGAAAGTCATCTCAATCACTCTACTGTAAAATCCAGTCATCACTCACATCATTGATCTCATCATGTTCAGACTTCTCAAAAAAATCACAGCGGTAGCTTTTATCCTTGTTTTATCATGGCAAATGTTGCCGGCACAAAAGCAAAAAACATTTTCCGCCGAAGGCATCCAGGCGAATAAACCCAAACTGGTTGTCGGCATTGTCGTGGACCAGATGAGGTATGATTATCTTTTCAGGTACTGGTCGAAGTATTCGGAAACGGGTTTCAAAAAACTGGTTGGTGAAGGTTTTCTTCTGAAGAATGCGAATTACAATTATGTACCCACGTACACGGGCCCCGGCCACGCCTGCATTTATACGGGAACCACTCCGGCCATGAATGGCATCGTCAGCAACGAATGGTACGATCGCGAGCTGAAGAAGGATGTGTACTGTGTGGAAGATACCACGATGCATCCGTTGGGAACTTATTCCATGTCGTCGCGTGTTTCTCCCAACCGTTTGCTCACGACTACCATCACCGATGAACTTCGGTTGTCGAATAATTTTCAGTCGAAAGTGATCGGTGTTGCTTTAAAGGACAGGGGAGCGATACTCCCGGCGGGACATACGGCCAATGCTGCATACTGGTTTGACAAGGAAACAGCTCATTGGGCAACGAGTTCTTTTTATATGAATGAACTTCCGAACTGGGTGGAAGAATTCAATGCAAAAAAAATGGCGGCAGAGCTGATGAAAGAAAAGTGGAATACGTTGTTGCCGATAGATCAGTATGTTGAAAGTACGGCCGATGATGTGCGGTATGAGGGATTGTATGCCGGAGAAACTCACCCGGTGTTTCCGCACGATCTGCCTGCGATCAGCCTGAAGGATAAGGATCTGATCAAAAGAATTCCGATGGGAAATACGTTTACGAAAGACTTTGCGGAAGCAGCTTTGAAAGGTGAAGAGATGGGGAAGGGCAGTGCCACTGATTTTCTTGCCGTGAGTTTTTCTTCCACGGATTATGTAGGCCACCAGTTTGGAATCAACTCCATCGAGGTGGAGGATACCTACCTTCGCCTTGATCGCGATCTCTCTGAGTTTTTTGAGTTCCTCGAAAAATGGGTCGGTCATTCGAATTATCTTTTGTTTCTGACTGCCGACCACGGCGCTGCTGGCAATGTGACGTTCAATACGGATGAAAAAATCCCATCCGGTTTTTTTGATGCCAAACAGGTTGACTCCCTACTCGAGAATTACCTGCAATCCGTTTATGGGCCCGGTGAATTTGTTTCCGAGTTAACAAGTCATGGCATTTATCTCAACCAACCGTTGCTGGAACAAAAGAAAATTGGTTTGGGTGACATGGAAGAAAAGTGTGCTGAATTTTTTAGCAGGATGAAAGGTGTTGCTGCAGCCATCACTGCTCAGCAACTCAAAACAGGAAATTATACAGAAGGACTTCTCTCATTCATTCAAAAAGGATTCAACGGAAAACGTTCGCCTGATGTGATTCTTTCCCTGGATCCGTCGTGGATGGAATGGGAATCAAAATCAGGAACCACTCACGGAGCGGCGTACAGTTACGATACCCATGTTCCGCTTTTATTTTACGGATGGAATATTCCGCATGGTCAATCCAGCGATCCCGTTTCGGTGACCGATGTGGCTCCAACGGTTGCCTCTCTTTTGAACATCGAATTCCCGAGCGGAACAACGGGTAAACCTGTTTCAGCGTTGATGAATTTTTACTCTAAGTAAATCGTAAGGCCGGGTTGGAAAAGAAAAAGATTTTCACGCGGACCATCATCACACTTTCGCTGGTGAGTTTGTTCAACGACATCTCCAGTGAAATGTTGATTCCCGTCATGCCGGTTTACCTGACCAGCATTGGCTTTTCAGCATTGTGGATTGGCGTCCTGGAAGGTTTTGCCGAAGCGGTGGTCGGGTTAAGCAAGGGATATTTCGGAAAACTTTCTGACACAACCGGAAAACGGATTCCGTTTATCCGCGTCGGTTATTTTCTGAGTGCGCTGTCGAAACCAGTGATTGGTCTGTTCACGAATGCGATTTGGATTTTTTCCGCACGTACCGGCGACAGGCTTGGGAAGGGAATCCGAACCAGTGCGCGCGATGCATTGCTCGCAGATGAATCATTGCCCGAACACCGCGGAAAAGTTTTCGGGTTGCACCGGGCTGCAGATACCATTGGTGCAGCGATTGGTCCGGCATTAGCCGTTATGTATCTCGGTTTTTTCCCGGGACATTACCGACAACTTTTTCTGTATGCATTTTTTCCTGCCATGATAGGAGTGATGCTGACTTTTTTTCTGAAGCAACACAACGTGTTTTCAAAAAAGAAATCGGGTGGAAGTGGTTTCTTTTCCTATTTCAGTTATTGGAAAACATCGTCTCCTTCGTACCGGAAAATTTCCTTCGGTCTGCTGCTGTTCGCCCTCTTCAACAGTTCAGATGTATTCCTGATCATGATGGCGAAACACCAGGGTTTAAGCGATCAGATGGTGATCACGGCTTACATTTTTTACAACCTCGTGTATGCGGCTTTTTCTTTCCCGGCCGGATCGCTGGCAGATAAATTCGGAATGAAAAAAATGCTGATGACGGGGTTGATTTTTTACATCATCACGTATGCTTTGTTTCCAACCGCTCATTCAATCCCATTCATCTTTTTACTTTTTTTTATGTACGGACTTTATGCAGCAAGCAATGAAGGAATTGCAAAAGCATGGATCACCACACTCTGTTCTCCCGGCGACAAAGCCACTGCCATCGGCTTTTATTCAAGTGCAGTGAGCATCTGCACGTTGCTGGCAAGCACGTTCACAGGGTTCATCTGGACAAAATTTTCTGCGGATGCCGCTTTGTGGATCAGTGCTGGTGGGGTTTTCAGCGTTTTTTTATATTTTTACGCGATCGGAAGAAAAATTATTTGATGTGGCCAAACAGGGTCTTTCTTCAGATTTCTTACAGATTCTTTAGGTAATTATACCAGCGAATTGGTTGATTACCATTTCTTTTTATGAAACATCAGCGTTGATTTACAGTAAGTGGTTTGAGATCGCAGCAGCAGTTCGCAAACATGCAGACGAGACAATTTATTTTTTATTCAAATAATTTTTAGTGCCAGGAATCCGGTTTCATATTCGTCTTTTTTTTCTGAGTGTTTTTCTGTTCATGCTTCATACAGAAAAATCCTCAGCGACCCATTCCATGGGTGCTGATCTGACGTATCATTGTGTGGGCGGTAACAGTTATGAAATTACTTTTTCCTTTTACAGGGATTGTTCTGGAATCGATGCTCCTGATTCAGCTTTTATTTATTACAACTCCTCCTGTTTCGGGTTGGATTCTGTATTGCTTGCAAAAATTCCGGGAACAGGACTGGAGATATCACCGATTTGTCCGAATGATACCACCACCTGCAACGGCGGGCGTTTCACCGGAATACAGGAATACGTTTATCGCGGCATTGTAACGCTTGCCGGTCCCTGCGCTGATTGGACATTCAGTTTTAATTTATGTTGCCGCAACTGGGCCATCACCAACATCGATCAACCCGGAAATACGCAGATGTATATTTTCGCTACGCTGAACAACACCATCACACCCTGTAACAATTCGCCGACCTTTTCAAATAAGCCGGTTCCTTTCGCATGCCTCGGACAGCAATTCTGTTTCAACCACGGAGCGTTTGATGTGGACGGCGATTCACTGGTGTATACGCTCATCACTCCATTCGACTCGCCCGGCCTTCCGATCACATATCTTGCTCCGTTTGATTCCATTCATCCTTTGTCATCAAGTCCGCCGGTTACTTTCAATTCCTCCACGGGTGATATTTGCATGACACCTTCTGCTCTTGAAGTTACGGTGATGGCAGTTCTCGTTTCAGAATACAGGAACGGAGTTTTAATCGGCTCTGTTGAGCGTGACATACAGGTCACTGTTTTGAATTGCAACAACCAGCTTCCGACGATGTCGGGAATAAACGGAACCAATAGTTTTTCCGAAACGATTTGTGCAGGAGTCCAGACCTGTTTCACCATTTATTCTGCTGATCCTGATGTGGTGCAAAATACGTTTGTTACGTGGGACAACTCCATTCCAAACGGAACATTTACCGTTCTTCCGGGCCAGAGGCA
Organism: Bacteroidota bacterium; assembly: GCA_026391945.1. Lineage (GTDB taxonomy): Bacteria > Bacteroidota > Bacteroidia > AKYH767-A > 2013-40CM-41-45 > JAPLDA01. The sequence goes on from JAPLDA010000062.1 coordinate 5,364, forward strand.
GAATGCAACCTTCTGCTGGACGCCTACTACGGCTGACATCAGTCCCAATCCATATTGCTTCACCGTTACGGTTCATGATGATAATTGTCCTTATATGGGAAGCCAGGTGTATTCGTACTGCATCACCGTTACAGGTTTACAGGTGGATGCCGGCCCCAACCAAACAGTGGGATGCAATTCACTGACTACCTTGACGGCTGTTGCATCGGGAGGAACCGGCAACTATACGTACCTGTGGAATTCGGGTGATGTAACGGCATCCATCAGTGCCGGTCCGGGAAACTATATTGTTACTGCTTCCGACGGATCCTGTTCAGCGAAGGATTCCGTCATGGTACTTGCCGGGACCAATGTACCGACGGTGGATTTCTCACCGTATAATTCCTGCATGGGGACATCGGTTCAGTTTACTGATCTTTCAACAGTGACCGGAACGACGATTACGAGTTGGTTCTGGAATTTTGGTGACGGCACTACTTCCACATTACAAAACCCTCTTCACAATTATGCAAGTGTGGGAACGTATCCTGTGATGCATATTGTGCAGACATCAGGAGGTTGTATAGATACCTTGCTACAGGCGGTTAACGTTAATAACAATGAACCTTCTGCCGGTTTTTCGGGTAACAACGTCTGCATCGGAGCACAAATTAATTTTACTGACCAATCCACTTCGCCTGTAACCTTAACAAACTGGTTGTGGCATTTTGGCGATGGTGCTTCCACTACAGTGCAAAGTCCAGCTCATACCTATACGGTTGCAGGTAATTACAATGTGATGCTTACGGTAACTAATAATTCAGGTTGTGTTGATTCGGTTACCAGTACTGTTTCCGTGTACCCGTTGCCACCCGCTGATGCAGGATTGCCTCAGAGCATTTGTGCAGGAGGATCTGTGGTGCTTACTGCAACCGGTGGAGTTTCTTATTCCTGGTTGCCCGGAGGAATGATCGGTTCTCCCATCACAGTAACTCCGGCTGCAACACAAATTTATACAGTCAACGTTACAGATGCTCATGACTGTCATGCAAATGATAATGTAACGGTCACCGTCCATCCCAACCCCGTTGCTGATGCCGGCATCAGCCAAATAGTTTGTGCTGGAACTTCTGTTCATTTATCTGCATCCGGCGGAGGAAGTTATTCCTGGACTCCGGGCGGAGATACGACTCAGCAGATTACGGTTGTGCCCGCTTCCAATACCAATTATTCCGTGACGGTGACAAACAATTTTGGATGCCAGTCGAGCGACCAGGTTTCCGTTACGGTAAATGCTCTTCCGGTTGCCAATGCAGGCCCCGACCGCTTTGTCTGTTTTGGTGAACAGTTGATGCTGAACGGAACTGGCGGAGGAAATTATTTATGGCTGCCCACCGGAGATACCACTTCCGGTTTCACCTTTACGCCTGCGAACACTGCAGATTATTTCCTGGTTGTTACGAATGCCGCCGGTTGTAAAGACAGTGATACGGTTGCTGTTGTTGTACACCCGATCCCGGTCACTAATTTTTCGAGCCCTCCTTTGATTTGTGAGGGAACTACCATTCATTTCACAGATCTTTCTTTTGTTTCATCCGGAACGATCTCAGGGTGGAACTGGAGTTTTGGTGACGGATCTGTTTCCGCAATTCCCAACCCGGTGGTATTGTATCATGATACCGGGAGTTATGATATACAACTGGTCGTGACTTCATCTGGAGGTTGTAAGGATACCGGAACTGCCATCGTGATTGTGGCGCCTGAACCTGTGATCTCATTTTCTTTAAATGATGTTTGCCTTCATGATGCTGTGAATGTCGTCAACAACTCTTCCATCATCAGCGGTGAAACGCTGAACTACCAATGGGATATGGGCGACAGCACGGTTTCTTATTCTTCAGCGCCTTCGCATACCTATATGAATTACGGAACCTATTCAGTGAGCGTGATCGTGACTTCAGCAAGAGGATGCAGGGATTCGTCGGTGAATCCTGTAACCGTGCATGCACTTCCCGTGGCAGCGTTTTCGAATATTTCTGTTTGTGAAAACAATCCTGTTTATTTTCATGACTCTTCTTTTATCGCAGCGGGAAACATCAGTTCATGGCATTGGAATTTCGGTGACCAGATTTTCAGTTCTCTTTCCAATCCTTCGCATGTCTATACGTTAGTGGGTTTGTATCCTGTTCAGTTGAACCTGCTGAGTGATTTCGGTTGCAGGGACAGCGTGGTTCACATACAGAGAATTTTCCCGAATCCTGTTCCGGATTTCAGCGGGGAAAATAAATGCCTCGGAGATTCCATTCATTTTCAGAACCAGTCCTTGATTTCAAGTGGAAGCATTGTTTATTGGCAATGGAATTTTGGTGACAACTCGGGAGATACGGTTTATGCCCCGGTACACCTGTACACGCATCCGAGGCATTACAATGTTCAGTTGTCGGTGATTTCCGACAGCGGTTGCAGGGCTTCTGTCATCCTTCCTTCGGCTGCGATTGTTTACCCGCTGCCAACAGCTTCTTTTGTTTCCAATACCACGTCGGTGGAGGAAGTGTATCCTTACGTTGCCTTTTACAACCAGTCCACCGTTACTCCTTTTAATATTTGGAATTTCGGCGACGGAACCACTTCTTCAGATTTTTCTCCTGAGCATGTTTTTCCTCAGGCCGGATTTTATGACATCGTGTTGATGGTGGTTGACCAGTACGGTTGCCGTGACACCACTGTTTCAAAGATAGAAGTGCGGCCTGTGACCAGTTTGTTTGTTCCAAATGCTTTCACACCGAATGGCGATGGTGTGAATGATACCTTTCATGCCTACTTTGTAAACATGGTGAAGGTATTCACGCAGATCTTCGACCGCTGGGGAACGAAAATTTATGAATGGAGTGATCTCAGCGGATCGTGGAACGGAATGTACGATGGAAGAAATTCTCAATCGGATGTGTACGTGTACCGCCTGGAATATACCGATATCTACGGTAAAACAGATGTGAAGATCGGGCACGTTACCTTGGTTCGCTGATTCTAACCTTCCCGGTTATTTTGTTTCATACTTTTCTTTTCCTCTTATACAAACAATGTTAATAACTGTGCTGATAACTTTGGCTGCATTTCAACCGGTGTTAGCTGCATAGAAACCTACTTTTGTAAATAACATAAAACTCTGCGTTTGATCTGACCCCTCAGGAGAAAAATTAAGAGTTTGTAATTTTTAATAGCAGAATCCTTATGGCTGAATTAAAAAGCAAACACGAAATGGTTTTGAACATGATCAATGAGTTGGCGACTATTACCGTCAAACTCGGAATTGTTCACAACAACACAGAAGACATTAAACTGGACGGTCGACATATCCGCATCGCCGGGAAGGATCTTTTGTATTTTGGCTCCTGCGGTTACCTCGGACTGGAGTTTGATGAAAGGCTGAAGGCCGGTGCCATTGATGCCATCAACAGGTACGGCACACAGTTCTCTTCTTCCCGCGCCTATGTTTCTTCCGTTTTTTATAAAGAGTCGGAAGAACTCCTGGAGAAGATGTTTCACAAGCCGGTTATCCTTCTTCAATCGCTTACGCTTGCCCACATGTCGAACATTCCGATTCTGGTTGGTGACAATGATGCGGTAATTTTAGACTCACAGGTTCATGACAGTGTTCAGACGGCTGTTCAGTTGCTGAAGACGCGTGATGTACATGTGGAACTGGTTCGGCATAATCGCCTCGACATGCTGGAGCATCGTATTAAGGAATTAAAAGATACCTATGATAAAATCTGGTACATGGCCGATGGCGTGTACTCGATGCACGGTGATCTTGCCCCGGTGAAAGAACTTTACAAACTGGCGGATCAGTATGAGCAGTTCCATTTATACATTGACGATATTCATGGTATGAGTTGGGCAGGTCCGAACGGTACCGGTTATGTGACCAGCCAGGGACCTCATCATTCCAAATTATACCTGACTACCGGGCTTACCAAAGCATTCGGAACTGCAGGTGGTGTGCTGGTTTTTCCGAATGAAGAAAGCAAAATAAAAGTAAAGAATTGCAGCAAGGCGATCATCTTTTCCATCCAGATGCCGCCTATGATTTTAGGTGCTACCATTGCTTCGTCGAAAATCCACCTGAGCGATGAAATCAATATCTTTCAGAAGGAGCTTCATCAGAAAGTGGATTTCTTTAACAGGCGTGCAAAAGAACTGGAATTGCCGCTGATAGGTGAAACTATTTCTCCGATTGGTTTCATTGGAGTAGGTAAGCCTGATGTTGGCTTCAACATGGTGAGGCGCCTGATGAACCAAGGCTTCTTCATGAACATTTCTGTTTTCCCTGCCGTCTCTTATAACAATACCGGTCTCCGGATTCCGATCAACAGGCTGAATACGTTCGAGGACATTGAAAAACTTTTACAGGAAATCAAAGTTCAGCTGCCATTTGCATTGGCGGATTCACAGTCGAGCATGATGGATATTTACAAGTCCTTCAAACTGGTTGCGTAAAAAAATAAATAAAAAAAAGAGCGGGTTTGCATAGCAAACCCGCTCTTTTTTTATGGGTATGTTTCAGTTTACGGCTGTTCGCAGAGTTGCCAGAAGTTATTCAGGATGGAAACGGCTGCCACGAAATTTTCAAAGGTGATCGGCTTGATGACATATCCCGCCACGTTGTAATTGTACGCTTCAAAACGGTCCTTGTCGTCGTTGGATGTCGTCATCACGAAAACACTGATGTTGTGCAGCACAGGATCAGCCCTCAGTTCCTTCAGGAATTCAAGACCGTTCATTTTCGGCATGTTGATGTCAAGAAGAATGATGCGCGGCGCTGGTGTTATTTTCGAAGCGCCGTTGGTACCTCTTAATTTATCCAGTGCTTCCACACCATTGTTGGCAACGGTAAGCGGGTTGAGGATGTTGTTTTTCTTGAATGCCCGCTGCACATTCATGATGTCCACATCATCATCTTCAACCAAAAGAATGTTTACAATTTTATCTGACATGATTCAATGAGTATTGACTTGATTTTTTTCGTGTTCAAATGTAAATAATTCCTTCATATTTCAACATGATTTTTCAGGAATCAGATTTTGTACTGGATTTTACCGGATTCATTGTATTTTGTTTCGAAAGAAAAGTGTTCCGGGATTAATAAAAATGAGGCAAATCCTTACACCTGATGTATCATTATCATTCGATCAGCGTTTAGGTAAGCCATATAAACAGAAGTGGGTCATGAATAAAGTACTAAGTAAAATTTTCAGGAGAGACCTCTACGACAGGATTTCCCCCGACGATCTGATGTCGAAGCAACGCTTTGTCATCTTCAGGATATATTCGTTAAGCGGTTTTGTTGCGAGTATCCTGGTGAGCATCCAGGAACAACTTACGTTTGATAATCCGGGCATACTTCCGGCTCTTTTGATTGTGCTGGCCGTTACGATGATCATCAATTATTTGGCGGTGAACGACATTCAAAAACTTCCGCTGGCCTACTGGATTTTGTTGATTGCAAGTTTTTTACTCATTCACGTTCAGGCTTACAACACCGGCGGCGTGAGGAATTCGGGTACCATCTACATGTCTGTTATTTCCCTTGCGGCATTCATGCTGCTGGGAACAAGAGGAGGAAAATTTTTTACGATCATCATCGTGGCGCACGTGGTTTTCATGTACGTCATCACCGAATACACTACCTGGACATCCTACAAGATGTTCAGCGACAACATTCATGAGATCAACCAGGATTACATGATTACACTGTCGGTTGCATTTATTCTTGTGGCAGCCCAAAGCAGTTACCTGCACAGCGGAAAGAACATCATCATCGAAAAGATCACCGAATCAAGAAACCAGCTTGCCGCTAAAAACATTCAGCTGGAGGAATACACCAGGGGCCTTGAGAAAACCAACAAGGAACTGGATAAGTTTGCGTCCATTGTTTCGCATGACCTGAAAGCGCCGCTGCGCGCCATCGGGAACCTTACCGGCTGGATTGAAGAAGATGCCGGTGATACCTTTACTCCTGAAGTGAAAGCCAATTTTGACATCATCAAAGGAAGGGTGAAACGGATGGAAGACCTCATCAACGCCATCCTCGATTATTCCAAAGCCGACCGCCAGGCCGCTGCAGAAGAAGTGAAATTTGATACTAAAAAACTGATTGAAGAAACGGTTGACTTCATTGGCAAGCCGGCTAATTTAACGCTGACACTTTCCGATCAGCTCCCAACGATCACTAGCGACTATACCAGGATGGAACAGATTTTTTCCAACCTGATCAACAACGCCATCAAGTACACCGATAAGGATGAAATAAAAATCCACATCGGCGTGGAAGACCAGAAAGACGGATGGATCTTTTCAGTAAAAGACAACGGCCCGGGCATCGATAAACAATACCATGAAAAAGTTTTTGTGATTTTCCAGACGCTCAACAGGCGCGATGAAGTGGAGAGTACCGGTGTGGGTCTCGCCATTGTAAAGAAAATTATCGAAGACCAGGGCGGTAAGATTTGGGTGGAATCCGAACCAGGCAAAGGCGCTGATTTCCGGTTCTTCTGGCCAAAGTTCAAAAAACAAAAGGAGAGTGCGCTCATCGCCGCAACCATCGTGGTGTAAGAAACGCCAGTAAAACAGGTAAACCAATCGCTCCCGTATGAGTTAAATTGTAAAGTAATACAAGCTAACTATCATGCAAAGAGAAAAAAACAGAACGAGCGTACAAACAGATTCAACTTCACTTAAAGTGGTTACCGTAAAAACCGACCACGTGCAGATTGAACGCGAGATTGAAAAGAGCATTAAAAAAGTCAGGTCGCTGATCAGTAAACTCCGGCCGGTCGAAAGACAACGATATTTCAACGGGCTTCTTGCCCACATCCTCGATGAGCCGATTGATTTCCCGGCCAGCAAGAAAAAAACAAATTCAAAATCCGGACAGGAAAAAGATTACAGCAACCTTTCTTTTGAAGAGTTGCAACTGATCGAAGAGCTGTCAGTAAAGATGGAACAATTGTATCGTACCATGGATCAAGATCCTTCCTGAGCTAAAAACGATCCCTACATCTTCAGGAATATACGCGGTTCCGGTTTTACCGGGATCGCGTTTTTTTTCTTCCTGATTTTTTCAATTCATCAACAGTCCGGCTTTCATTCGTTTCCGTTCATCACTAAAAAAAAATTACTTTTAGCCTTTCAGAATCACATTCATTTTGAAACGGCTTGTAAAAAAACATTCACTGGCGATTCGCTGGTTTCATTGGATCAACTTCCCGGTCATTTTCATCATGATCTGGAGCGGCTTGCTGATTTACTGGGCAAACGATGTGTACCGCATCGGCTGGAGCGATCATACCATTCTGAAATTTTTCCCCGATTCTTTTTATAAAGCTTTTCATGTTCCGTTTAAGCTGGCGAAAGGAATGTCGTTCCATTTTGTGTTTATGTGGCTGTTCGCTCTCAATGGCTTCCTGTATGTTCTGTACATAATGTTCTCGGGAAAGTGGAGGGAATTGATTCCCGGAAAAAAATCGTTTGGTGATGCCTGGCAGGTGCTGCTGCATGATTTATTTTTGAAAAAGGAAAAACCAGCACAGGGTAAATTCAACGGCGCGCAAAAAATTGCTTATACAGGAATCATCATCATGGGAATCGGTTCTCTTGTAACCGGGCTGGCCATCTATAAGCCGGTTCAGCTTTCATGGATGATGTATTTAACAGGAGGATATGAAGCAGCCCGGATTGAACATTTCATTTTAACCATCGGTTATGTGTTATTTTTTATCGTTCATATCGTCCAGGTGATTCGTTCGGGATGGAATAATTTCAGAGCCATTGTCGCAGGGTGGGAAGTGGTGGAGGATGCGGGTGATTAGCTGATGGGTTGATTAGCTGATGTGTTGATGTGTTGATTAGCTGATGTGGAAGAGCATTGAAGTGTAGGAGGGTTTAAGTGTTGAAGTGTTGAAGTGTTGAAGTTGGTGAGCAGATAAATAAAGCGGATAGCACGTAAATTGAAAAAAGAAAAATGATGGTTCAGGAAGAAAATAAGCAGGAAGAAAAATTCAGGAAAGTTGTCAGGAGGAAAACCGTTCGTGCATTCTCCTGGTTTTTTCTCTTTTTACTTTTCCTGTTTGCAGGATGGAAATGGCTGGTGAATCAGCCGAACGCTGATGGGTTGCCAAAGCCGTTGAGAAAAATACTACATGTCAATGAAAAAATATTTTCCGGCGTTTACAGCGATTCTCATCTGTCAAAAGAATATCCAAAATCCTCGGCAGTCAGCGATGTTCGTGTGAATGGTGATGTCGGCATGAAAGCATACGATACTTCTGAATGGACCTTGCAGGTGGTTCGTTTTTCTCCCTTTACGCCGGTGCCGGGAGATACTTTTTATGTGACGCTGGATGAAATAAAAAAACTGCCGAGGACGGAAGTCGTCTTCAATTTCAAATGCATCGAAGGATGGAGCCAGGTAACGTGGTGGGGAGGAGTGAAGTTCTCCGACTTTGCCGCTCATTATCGTGTCGGAACACGCGACCAGTCGGCGCCGGATAAAGAATATGCTCCGGGAATGATTGCAAAATATGCCGGCCTTGTTACTCCCGACGGAGAGTATTACGTTGGTATTGACATGGCCAGCATGCTCCATCCACAAACTATTCTTTGCTATGAGATGAACGGCAAACCACTACCCATGAACCAGGGAGCGCCGTTGCGACTCATCATTCCTGTAAAGTATGGTGTGAAGCACATCAAACGAATCGGTACGTTGTTTTTTTCCGCCGCACCGCCGCCGGATTATTGGTTCGAGCAGGGTTATGATTATTATGCAGGGCTTTGACGGTTGACAATCTATTCGTATCCGGCAATCAGGTTCAAATTTTTTTTGCCATTAGCGACACTATTCCATCTGCAATTTTAGCGACGCACTTTACTTTTTTAACCTTTCATAGTGTTAAATTTTAAGAAGTTATATTTACTACTGAACAATGAATTTTCCTGAACAAAGATTTTTTTGTCATCAATTATTTTGTAAAAATAGATCCCTGAAGAAATATTTTCTCTTTCGATTTTCGTGTTTTGTGTCAGAAGTTTAATGCTTCTGACTTCTTGTCCGAACAAATCAAATACTTTCAATTCCATATTAATTATTCCACTTTCTTGTTTAATAACAATTGTTGCGCATGTGCTAAAAGGATTGGGATAAATAATAACAGATGATTCATTACCGGAAATGTTATTTATGCCAGTAGCAACATTACCAGTGCTGTCTGTTTTAATAAAATAAATATTCTCGGGATTGGTGAAATCATTAGTTTCACCAACTACGGCGTAACCACCGTCACTTGTTGCACAAAGAGAGTAGCCGTACTCTACTGTACTGTAATGGCCGAACTGTTTTGTCCATAAAGTATCACCCAGAAAATTTGTTTTTATTAACCAAATATCAGCATGATTTGGATTACTGAGTGATCCGCTTATGATGAAGCCAGTATCGTTTGTCTGTTTTACAGAATAAGAAACATTCCCACCGTAGTCATAATAGTCTTTAGTCCAAAGAGTGTCGCCCATACTGTTTGTTTTGACCCAATAAATATCAGAAAATATTGTATCGAGAAAACTCTCTGAATAACCAACCAGTATATATCCTCCATCAAATGTTTGTTGAACTGAATAACAGTTATCAGGTCGTGTTCCACCATAAGTTTTAGTCCAAAGTGAATCTCCTAAAGAATTTGTTTTTATCAAATACATATCTCCAAGACCAGCTCCAAAACTTCCTGTCCCTCCCGCTATAATATACCCTCCATCAGAAGTCTGTTCTGCTGAGTAGGCACCATCAGAACCAGAACCACCAAATGTTCTTGTCCAAAGTGTATCACCGATTGAATTTGTTTTCACAATAAAAACATCATACGCACCTGCACCACTCGCTGAAGTATAGCCTGCAATAAAATAGCCACTGTCTGTTGTTTGTTGCACATAGTTTGCATGGTTCGCTCCCAACCCGGCAGTAATTATCTTAGTCCAGATAGTGTCTCCATTGGCCTCCATTTTTAATAACCAGATTTTACTGTTGGATGTAGAAATGTCATCTTTAAATCCGGTAACAATAAATCCACCATCAAAAGTATTTTGCACAAAGGTTCCGGCATCGACATAAGGCCCTCCGTATGTTTTTTCCCAGAGCAAAGTGCCTGCACTATCAGTTTTCATAATCAATAAATCCGCACCCGTAGTAGCCGAATTATTGTAACCACCGGTTATCACAAAACCGCCGTCGGGGGTTTGTTGCACGCAATTACCGTATTCAGATGCTCCGAAATCATAATACCTTTCAAAAGTAATGGATTGAGAAAATGAATGACTGCAGAAAAAAAGAGGAGCAAGAAAATAAAGGATTAATTTCATGAGTTCTATTTTTTTGTTTTGGAAAATAAAAGTAAACAAAAATGAATGCAGCAAAGGTGGCTGTTACATTTTCAAAAAAAAGGACAAAATACAAGGTTTGGTAACATACCCTTTTGGCCATCTACAAACTACGAAAAAGCAACAATCGCCTTGATTGGTTTTAAATATGGCTAGATGAAAGTAATCATTTTAAAAAAAATGTCCCAAAAATGGTCGGGGTGTCCGCCTTCTAAAAACAGTTTTCTCTTTTTTTACTCCTGTTCATCGCCCTATTGAGATTTTGTTATCACTGAGAATGGAAATTGAACAAACGTCTTCCCCGCGTTCTCTGCGCCCCTGCGATCCCTGCGTGAAACAAAAAAAATATTCTGTCGGTTGGAAAACCGAACAACGAAATCAGCAACAAGTTAATTTACCAGATCTCGCTTACGTTCACATTTTCGTGCGAACCAACCGTTCTGCAGGCAGTGGTCTGCCAACACCTCAAATTGAAGATTGAATTGTGAATTGTGGATACCTGTAACACTCGGAGCATCTTATTCAACCTTCACTATTCTATCGACTCCCCGGGAATGGTTAACGAAAATTTAATTCCTTTTGGTTCCTGTGATCTTCTTTATAAATTGCCGCCTCTAAAACCAAAACCCACCATCCATGAAACGTTTTACCTCCTTGTTTCTTTTCTTTTTTATTCTCGCTGCTGCCTATGCACAGGATGATCTGAAAAGTGTTTTGCCTGTTGATCCGAAAATCAGAACAGGTGTGTTGCCGAATGGCATGAAGTACTATGTACGTTACAATAAAAAGCCGGAGAAGCGGGCCGAGTTGCGCCTCGCTGTGAATGTCGGCTCCACGGCTGAGAACGACGACCAGCAGGGGCTTGCGCATCTTACCGAACACATGGCCTTCAACGGAACCAAAAATTTTAAGAAGAGTGAACTGGTGGATTACCTCGAATCGATCGGAACGAAATTCGGTCCGGATCTGAATGCCTACACCAGCTTCGATGAAACGGTTTACATGATCCAGCTTCCAACGGATACGCCTTCCATCATGCAGAAGGGCCTGCAGATCCTCGACGACTGGGCTCATAGCCTCAGTCATGATTCGGTGGAGATCGAAAAAGAAAGAGGCGTAGTCGTGGAAGAGTGGCGACTTGGCCAGGGAGCCGATGAGCGCATGAGAAGAAAATACTGGCCGGTTTTATTCAAAGATTCACGTTACGCGGAACGGTTGCCAATTGGGAAAAAAGAAATCATCGAAGGCTGTAAACAATCTACCCTGAAACAATTTTATTACGACTGGTACCGTCCCGACCTGATGTGCGTGGCTGCTGTCGGCGATTTTGATATTGACCAGATGGAAAAAATGATCAAAGAAAAATTTTCAGCCATTCCTCCTAAACAAAATGAACGCCCTTTGAAAGCCTGGGATGTGCCTGATACGAAAGACCTGATGGTGGCCACCGCCACCGACAAAGAAGCGCGATTCGGATTGGTTGAACTGATCTATAAACATCAGAAGGAAGAAGAGAAAACGGTTGGTGATTACCGCCGGAACATCGTGAGCCAGCTTTACACCGGTATGCTCGGTGCTCGCATGTCGGAGTTGCAACGCCAGGCCAATCCGCCGTTCATGGGAGCCTTCAATGATTACGGAAGATTTGTACGGGCGATTGATGCTTATACGTCGGAAGCCATCTGCAAAGAAGATGGAATTGAAAAAGCGCTGATGACGCTTGTGGAGGAAAATGAACGCGTGAGGAGATTTGGCTTCACTTCCACTGAACTGGAGCGCCAGAAATCTGAACTGCTTCGGAGAATGGAAAAATCTTACAATGAACGTGAGAAAACGGAATCAAGAAGCATGGTGATGGAATATGTGAGAAACTTCCTCGATGCCGAACCGATTCCGGGAATTGAGTTCGAATACAATTTATATAAAAAATACCTGGCGGGCATTACCCTGGCAGAAGTGAACGGTCTTTCAAAAGAATGGATCAACGAAGGAACGAATGCTGACGTCATCATCACCGCGCCGGATAAGCCCACGTTGAAGATGCCTTCTGAGGAACGCATCCGTGAAATCGTGAAAGGCATGCATTCGCTCGATGTAAAACCTTACGAAGATAAAGTCGTGAACAAACCTTTGGTGGAAAAAAAGCCGGTGGCATCAAAAGTTGTTGAAACCAAAGAAGTGAAGGAATACGGCATCACCGAATGGAAACTTGCCAACGGAGCCCGCATCATCCTGAAGCCAACAGATTTTAAGAACGACGAAATTTTATTTGCAGCGGCAGCATTCGGCGGAACGTCTTTGTATCCTGATAAAGATTACCTGTCGGCTGCACAGTGTGCTTCCATCATTGATGAATCAGGCCTGGGTGAATTTGATGCAAGTTCCCTGGAAAAAATGCTGACCGGGAAAATCGCCAATGTGTCGCCTTCCATCAGTGAAGTTCAGCAGTCGCTGAACGGAAACTGCGCGCCGAAGGACCTGGAGACGATGATGCAGATGCTCTACCAGTATTTCATGGCACCGAGAAAAGATGCCACGGCATTTCAATCCCTGATGGAAAAACAAAAAGGATTTCTCCAGAACAGGAACTCAGATCCCAACACCATTTTCAGGGACAGCATTTCGTATGCTATGTCGCAGTACAATTACCGTTTCCGCCCGATGACGATGGATGTTCTGAAAGAGGTGAATCTCGACCGCGCATTTGAAATTTATAAAGAACGTTTTTCGGATGCCAGCGGGTTTACTTTTTTCTTTGTCGGTAATTTTAAACCGGAAGAAATTAAACCTCTTGTGGAAACATACATCGGCGGGTTGCCTGCACCGAAGAAAAATGAATCGTGGAAAGACCTCGGCATCACACCGCCGAAGGGCATGTTTGAACGGACGGTGAAAAAAGGAATCGAGCCGAAAAGCGCCGTGCGTATGGTGTTCACGATGCCGTTCGAATACAACAGGAACAACAGGAACGATGTGAATGCGCTAATGAAACTCGTGAACATCAAACTGCGCGAATCGTTGCGTGAAGATAAAAGCGGTGTGTATGGCGTGAGTTGCCAGGCCATGCCGAAACATTACCCGCGCCAGAGTTTGGAAGTGACGATATCATTCGGCTGTGCGCCAAAGAACGTGGATTCATTGATCCTTGCTGCAAACGAAGTGCTCGACAAAATCAGGAAGGACGGTTGCGATGATAAAAATCTGATCAAGGTAAAAGAGGGTTCTTTGCGTGAACGTGAATCCGGGTTGAAGGAAAACCAGTTCTGGATCGGTGTTCTGAATTCCAATTATATGAATGGTGAAAACATCCTCGACCTTCTTCATTTTACTGATTACGTGAACAGTTTGAAAGGCGATGACTTTAAAAAATTCGCCGGGCAATACCTGAGGGCTGAAAATTATGCAAAGTTTGTATTGATGCCTGAGAAGTAAGAACGGAGATTTCTATAAACAAAAAATGCAGCGTGTTGTACGCTGCATTTTTTGTTGGTATCAATGGAAGTCATACCATTATGCGAGCTGCTATCAGTTGAGCATTTTGGAAATAAAGAATCCGGCAATCAGGGCCAGTACCAGGATGGCGAGGATCGTATTGAAAATTTTCTGTGTGCCGAGATTCTTTTTGAGATCAGCATGGCCACGGATGTTATTCAAAATAATTTCAAGACGGTGAAAAGCGTTTTCGTTTTTTACAATGTAATCGTACGCTCCGTATTTCATCGTGTTGGCGGCGATTTCTGTTTTTTCCTGCGAAGAAAGGAAGATAACAGGAACGGCTGGAAACTGCTCTTTCAGTTTTTTCAAAACCTGGAGGCCATTCATGGCAACTGCATTCATGGAATCAAGGTGGTAATCGAGGATGATGATGTCCGGTTCAAAATAAATTCCGCTCAAGGCTGTTTCTCCCGAGGCGAACGTGGTGACCACTGCCCCCGGAAATTTTCTTTCGAAAAAATCTTTCAGCATTTCCGTCATTGCAGGATCGTCATCAACGATCGTGATTTTTGAATTCTGGTTGGTGTACATGATGGTTCGGAATTGGTTGCCGTGAAGGTAAATGAAAATAATCGTTGGAAAAAGAAAATATTATTCGGTTCGGTAGTATCGCACATTTCGGTAGTATCGCACATTGATTAAAATCCCTGGAATAGTTCTCGCAAAGGCGCCAGGAACGCAAAGAAACCTTAGCGAGCTTAGCGTTGCGCGAAAAAAATCAAACTGACCCACTATTTTCGGTTCAGTCAACTGCCTTGATTTTCTTATCATTGACATACAGCAAATATTTTTTCACACTTCTGTAATTCATAGAAAGCAGGACGTCGGCATAACGTGTCACCTGCGCAGCATGAGATGGCAATTCCTTCCCGGTTTTAAAATCAATGACGATAGCATGGCCATCTCTTACCAGCACCCGGTCGGGACGTATGATCTCACCCCCTGGAAGAATGATTTCCCTTTCCGATTTTACTTCCATTTCGTTGCTGAACAATTCCCTGATTTCCGGAACCAACAGCAGCCCTGAAATTTCTTCCTGCAGTTTTATTTTTTCTTCTTCTGAAATCAATCCTTCAAAATAATATTTGGCAATGTTTTTTTCTATCTCATCTTCACTGTTAATCTCCGAAAGTATTTTATGTACGAGGATTCCGTAATCGGTTTTGGAACTTCCGGACGATTGAATGGTTTCAGCCAGGTCGCCGGCATGCGTGGTGATGCTGATCCTGCCCTGCCAGCGATTGGAAGGATACGATTTCAAAGGAATGCTGATTGTTTTTGAAGTTTGATCAGCAGCCGGGTGAACCATCGGCTCGCCTGCAACAAAAAAGTTTTCTTCCTCATCGTGATGGGTCCACACCTGTTGTTGACGGGCAACCCTGCTGATCAGCTTACCGGCCGTGTTCAGTTCTCCTTCTTTGTCAGCGGGAGAAAAAACATACAGTTGTTCTTCAGCACGGGTAAAAGCAACATAGAGCAGGTTGATGTTGTCAATAACGGTCTGAGTGGTTTCTTCCACATACGATTC